>NZ_JCACKQ010000091.1:0-13192 GCF_059505465.1 Symplocastrum torsivum
GAATCCTACTACCTGATCTCAGCGGTAAGCTTTTTCTCGGAAATCACCTTAGTTGCCCTTGTCAACGCTATTCTGGGATGGCTGGGGGGGCTGATTGGCTTACCAGGACTGTCTTTGGAGTTAATTTTTTCCTTTTTACTAGCTCCTGTAGCGTGGCTGATGGGAGTTCCTTGGGCAGATTGCGGTCAAGTTGGTGTGTTGTTAGGCAAAAAAACGATTCTTAATGAGTTTATTGCTTACTTAGACCTTAAAGAGCTAATTGAGGAATCCAAAGCAGGGACAAGTGAGTTTTCCGAACGAGCAATCATCATTGCCACCTATGCCCTCTGCGGTTTTTCCAACATTGGTTCAATTGGCATTCAAATTGGTGGTATTGGTGGTATTGCACCGGAGCGTCAGGCTGATTTAGCTCGCTTGGGTGTCAGGGCATTGTTGGGTGGATCACTTGCCTGTTTTATGACGGCCTGTATTGCTGGAATATTGTTGTAATAAACAAAAACTCATAAGCTTTTAGAATTTATTAGTGTCATTAAACTTGAGAGGATGGTTTTGACTACTTTCTTAGAATGGTTTGAACAACTCAAGAAGATTACGACCAAGGAACAACTTTATACCTTTTTGTTCAAGTTGCCTAAAGGAGGAGACCTTCACAATCATCTCGATGGTTCAACGTCTCCTGAATGGTGGTTTAAAGCCGCTACCGACAAAACAATGAATGGAGGAAAGAAATTTTTCACTCGCACGCAAAACCTGAAGTGTCAGGATAATAATGAGCCATTTTTAGCATACAAAAACCTTCGTGAGTCTTCTTACAACCAACTTTCAGATTGTGTTAAATTAGAATACGAGCCGATAAGCACTTTAAACGAAGAACATAAAAGAAACTGGCTTTCTTCCCTAAAGCTTGATACTTCTGATAAAGGTTGTGATGAATTTTTTGAGTGCATCTTCCCTCGCCTACTTGATTTACGCCAAGACTTAGAACTTTTAACAGAGTCCCTAGTTGAAAACATGAGGCAACTTGGGGATGAAGGGGTTCGCTACCTGGAAACTATCATGAACCCATTTAGATTTCAGGATGTTAATGGTAACTTAATCAATTCAGAAACAGTTGCCTCTCACTTTCGTCAGCGCCTAAGTCAGCCGGATGCTTTAGCCACAGGTGTTACTGTTCGTTTCCAACTCTTTGTAATGCGTTTTGCCCCTGATGCAGAACAGCAAATTGAGGACGCTTATGCATTTGTTGCAGCACACCGAGATTTATGGGTAGGTGTTAATTTAGTTGGTCGTGAAGATAACGAGCAAGGGCAACCCCTACGCTTTCTCAATACCTTTCGGAAACTCCGTCGAACCTACAGTGGAATTCAGCTTTCAATTCATGCTGGTGAAACGGCTAAACCAAATAACTATATCCGAAACACTCTGTTGTTAGGCGCAACACGGATTGGTCATGGTATTAATCTAATTAGTGACCCAGAAACAATGCTGCTAATGAGAAATAGCAAGTATTTGGTTGAGATTAATTTAATTAGCAATCGGCTATTAGGGTATGTGCCAGATTTGAGTCTTCATCCTTTCCCAGAGTATCTACGCATTGGTATCCCCGTTTGCCTAAATACTGATGACAGAGGAATATGGGATTCAAATATGACAGATGAATATTACACAGCGGTTAGACTATTTAATCTTTCCTGGAATGAGATTGTTCAGCTAGGACACAATAGTTTGGAATACTCATTTGTTGAGTCGGAAGTAAAAGCTAAACTCTTGGCAGACTACCAAGTAGATATTGCTAAATTTGAGCAGAAATACTTGGCTGAAGATTGGGTAGAAAAATTGGAGGACGTGAAGCCAGTTTCTTCAGGTTATGCTGAAAAGAATTTTGGCATCAACTTTTAAGAGTACCAAACAAGAGAATGTGTCATGAGGGCGATCGCATTCTATCAACCGCTCAAAAATGCGATCGCTGTTGTGCCAGCGGATTCTCTGGTCGATGATATTTCTCATCGGACTTTTGGTTTGGCAACGACGGAGTTCGGAGTTCTGGAAAATGATCTAAAACACCTGAAACCCTTATAAACATTAGATTTATGCACGTTCAAGCTGAAAGGACTTCTCTATCCGGGTTTGAAGCCGTTTTTATCTAAGTCCCACTAATCAGCGGGGCATTGAACGCATTATCGGGGAGAGGCAGGAGGACGCTTCTCTCTTTGGATTGATTTTGTAAAACAAGAAATGAGGCTAACCTCCAAACAGGAACTCTTAAAACTCAGGAGTTATCGATCTATGTGTATTAGATCTTTATTAAATATCCTCTTAAGCAGTTGAATTGCCCAGATAATTCCTCAGTACTATCCTCATTTCACTGTCACTGGATTTTTCTGAAAACCTGTGTTTAAGTATCTTCCGCCTCTCAACGAGCACAACCTTCCTTATCCCGATACCATTCACCCAATTGTGGTGCATTTCGTGATTGCGATGGTGCTGTTTGCAGTGTTTTGCGATCTCCTTGGGTATTTCACAAAAAATTCCAAATTGTATGAAGTCAGTTGGTGGAACCTCGCGTTTGCAACGGTTTCGATCTTCATTTCAATTATTTTTGGACAGATTGAAGCTGGTCTGGCAGAACCTTACGCTGCATCGGTTTCAACGCTGAATGTCCATACAATTTTGGGCTGGTCGCTTTCGGGAATTCTGGCAATCGTCACTGCATGGCGCTATGTGATTCGGTTGCAGGAAAGACCGCAGTTGCCCATTCCTTACCTCGCAGTGAGTGTGCTGCTAGTTGGGCTAGTTTGTGTTCAAACCTACCTGGGTAGCTTACTCGTGTGGGTCTATGGCTTGCACACGATTCCTGTCGTAGATGCAATCAGAGAGGGCTTGTCATGAATCCAGACCTGCTGAAAGAGTGGGGAAGTTTGGGAATCAATGGGTTGCCCTACCCAATTCCCATCCATCCCAACCTGGTGCATCTAACACTAGGGTTATTTATCATAGCGATCGCATTTGATATTGTAGGGGTGCTGTTTCCCCTGGACAAAGCGGCGTTTAAGTTTCTGGCGATTCCCGTTACTCGCTCATCGCTGTTTGATGTCGGTTGGTATAATCTGCTGGCATCCGCAATCATTACCTTTTTTACGGTCATGGCGGGTTTGTTTGAAGTTTCTTTAGCTGTACCGCTTGCGGATGTCACCAGCGCCTGGGGGCTTCATGCCCTGGAAACGATGATTCTACACGGCGTGGGCGGGGTACTGATTTTGACCTTGATTGTGGGAATGACCGTTTGGCGAGGCTTTCAACGCTATCAGTGGCGCAAAGACATGGCAAGACAGGTGCAGTGGAGTTATCTCGCTGCTGGTTTATTTGTTTTTGCTCTGATGTTTGTGCAGGGAACACTGGGCGCACATCTGGGTGCTGAGTTCGGCATTCACGTTACAGCCGATCAAATGCTGCACTTAGGCGAAAATCCTAATCAACTGTAGGGAAGGGAGAAGGCAAAGGGCAAAGCGCAGAAGTAAGTCTTAGTTTTTCCTCCTTCCTCCTTTTAATTAAAGGCAAAGGGCAAAGGGCAGAAGAACCTTTACCTTTCTCCTCCTCCTGCCTCGTGCCTCCTGCCTTATCCTTGTTCTAAATTTGGTGTGATGCTGTCATGCTCAAACTCCGCGCAATTTTAATAATGACGGTCTATGCCATCCTGGTCACGTTTGCTAGCTTCTGGATGGCGAAGCAATCCTATTCCTGGTTTCCGCCAGAAGCGGCAGCAGAAGCGAAGTTGCAGGATGATTTATTCAGTCTCTTCACTGGGTTAGGCACATTCATTTACTTGGGTGTGATCGGCCCTTTCCTCTACTCGTTGGTCTTTCATCGAGCAAGTAAGTATGACATGAGCGATGGGCCTCCGATTGAAGGCAACCTCTGGCTGGAGATTGTCTGGACGGCAGTGCCATTGGTTTTGGTGTTAACGCTTTCCTTTGTTAGCTATCGTACTTACGAAAAAATGGCGGTACGAGGGCCGATGGAACTGGTGCATTTGCACATGCCTGATATGATGGAGTCTGCTTACGCTGAACCCTTTGATAGTACGCCTCAGCAGGACATTCAGAATGCAGTGGAAACTGCGCCCATTGAGCAAATTGACGTGACCGCTAAGCAATGGGCATGGATTTTCCATTATCCAAAACAGGATATCACCAGCACTGAGTTACATTTACCTGTCGATCTCCGGGTGCGTTTCACGTTGCGATCGGAGGATGTGTTGCATGGGTTTTACATTCCAGCATTTCGCCTCAAGCAAGATATCGTTCCCAATCGCGAAATCGATTTTGAACTGACTCCCGTTAAAACTGGAACCTATCGCCTGCGCGATTCCATGTTTAGTGGCACTTACTTTGCGGCAAATCAAACGGATGTGGTGGTGCAATCACCGAGCGATTATCAACAGTGGTTAGCAGATGCGGCTGCTCAAACACCCAGTCCTGCTTTTAATCAGGCTGCCTACGAGTACAGCCAGAGTTCTGAGCCAGGAGCAGGTAACACCAAGGATAAGGTTGCTGTTCGCGGTTGGGAAACAATTCCACCTGCGCCACCACCTGTAGTGAACTATGCCCCTAAGCATGAACCAGATAGTCCAGCCATCTAATACGGCTTGCTCCCATTTAGCGTTAGCGTAGCGTCCCGTAGGGAATCGAAGGATTAGCGAAGGATTAGTATTTTATGACGAACATCTCGATTGATGCTCCAGAAGTCGTTCGCGGACAGCCGTACCCCGGTGCGCCCGACAACTGGAAGCGATTCTTCACCTTCAGCACCGATCACAAAGTCATCGGCATTCAATACATCGTCACCTCTTTCGTTTTTTTTCTGATTGGAGGCTTGTTGTCGATGGTGATGCGGGGTGAACTGATTACCCCCGATGCCGATCTGGTCGATCGCACCGTTTATAATGCGCTGTTCACGATGCATGGCTCGATCATGCTGTTTATGTGGACATTCCCCGTTTTAGTGGGACTGGGAAATTATCTAGTGCCGCTGATGATCGGGGCACGCGATATGGCATTTCCTCGCCTCAATGCAGTGTCCTTCTGGATGGTTCCGGTGGTGGGCATTTTGATGCTAGTCAGTTTCCTGGTACCGGGAGGGGCATCGCAATCTGGATGGTGGGCATACCCGCCTGTGAGTTTGCAAAACCCAACCGGTAATTTGATTAACGGTCAGGTGTTGTGGATTTTGGCAGTGGCAATTTCCGGCGTGTCTTCCATCATGGGGGCGGTGAACTTTGTCACCACCATCTTCCGGATGCGGGCACCGGGAATGACTTGGTTTAAAACACCTGCCTTTGTTTGGGCAGTGCTAGGGGCGCAGTTAATTCAACTATATGGGCTACCTGCACTAACTGGGGGCGCGGTGATGCTGTTGCTCGATATCACGATTGGTACGAGCTTTTTTGCACCAGAGCGGGGCGGCAACCCCATCTTATATCAGCACTTTTTCTGGTTTTATTCCCATCCGGCAGTCTATGTGATGATTCTGCCAGCGTTTGGGATGTTTTCCGAAATTTTGCCCGTTCATGCCCGTAAACCCCTATTTGGCTATCCGGTGATTGCGGCATCATCTATTTTGATTACGGTTGTCAGTGGTGTGGTGTGGGTGCATCACATGTTTGCCAGTGCCACTCCTGGTTGGATGCGGATGTTCTTCATGGTGACATCTATGCTGGTTGCCATTCCTTCCGGTATTAAAGTATTTGGCTGGGTTGCAACGATTTGGGGTGGCAAGATTCGCTTCACCACGCCAATGCTATTTGCGCTGGGCGGCATTAGTAACTGGCTATTTGCTGGAATTACCGGAATTTTTCTGGCTTCTGTGCCGATTGATATTCACGTCAACAACACCTACTTTGTGGTCGGACATTTCCACTACGTGCTGTATGGTGCGATTGTGATGGGCATCTATGCTGGAATCTATCACTGGTTCCCCAAAATGACCGGACGCATGTATTATGAAGGGCTGGGCAAACTGCACTTTGCCTTGACTTACCTGGGAACGGCGTTAACCTTCCTGCCCATGCACCCCGCAGGATTGATGGGAATGCCCCGTCGTGTTGCATCCTATGACCTGGAATTTGCCTACTGGAATGTCATCGCAAGTATTGGCGGGTTTCTGTTGGGGTTGTCTACGCTACCCTTTATTCTCAACATGGTGAGTTCCTGGATTCGGGGTGACAAAGTGGGCAACAATCCTTGGCGGGCATACGGCTTAGAGTGGCTCACCTCTTCACCGCCTACAGTAGAAAACTTTGAAGAAACGCCGATTGTGGTTTCGCGTCCCTACGGCTACGGTAGCAACGAACCATTGGTCGGGAACGTTCCCAACCCAGGTTTGACTGAATTTCCTGAATCTTTCACGCAGCAGCAACCATCATGACAGCAGAAAAGGCGATTGCACAAGACGTTGAAGCTAACGTTCGACAGCACCAGGAGCATGACGAAGCTGGAAACAGCAAATTCGGCTTTATCGTGTTTCTGCTGTCGGAAAGTGTCATCTTCCTGAGCTTCTTTGCAGGTTACATTGTCTACAAAACAACCGCTACCGATTGGTATCCACCAGGCGTTACAGGCTTGGAAACCAGAGAGCCACTGATTAATACGATTGTGCTGGTATCCAGTAGTTTTGTGATCTACGTGGCTGAGCGTTATTTACACGATAAAAAATTGTGGGGCTTTCGCCTATTTCTATTAGCCACGATGGCGATGGGTAGCTATTTCCTATTTGGGCAAGCTGTGGAATGGCGCGGTTTACCCTTTACCTACCAGTCAGGTTTGTTCGGCGGCACGTTTTATTTACTCACCGGATTTCATGGCTTACATGTTCTCACCGGAATTCTGCTGCAAACCTTGATGTTGGGACGATCGTTTATTCCCGGTAACTACGACAACGGTTTCTTTGGTGTTGAAGCAACGTCTTTATTCTGGCACTTTGTCGATGTCATTTGGCTCGTGTTGTACACCCTAATCTATGTCTGGCAGTGAATGAAAGCAGGAGGCAGGAGGGGAGTATGTCAGGTTTGCACACAGCGTTCAAGTAGTTCAAGTAGGTTGGGTAGAGCGATCGCGAAACCCAACTCTATGGTTAGCCGATTGGGTTACTCTTCGAGAAGGCTTACCCCTACGTACCTCAACCCAACCTACAAAAGTGACACTGCCTTCCCTTCACCCTTCCCCCATAACAGGAGATTTATATGATCATTGACGACCAATACTATGACGTAATTATTGTTGGCACGGGTGCAGGCGGTGGGACGCTGGCGCGAAAGCTGGCACCAACTGGTAAAAAGATATTGCTGCTCGATCGCGGAGAACTAATTTACCGAGAAAGTTCCGAGTTAGTCGATACAGAAGTTTTTAAGAAAGAGCAATTTCATGCGCCTGAAACCTGGTATGACAATACAGGAGAGCCGTTTAATCCGCAAACGTATTATGCGGTTGGCGGCAATACAAAAATCTGGAGTGGCGTTTTGCAGCGAATGCGCGAACGTGACTTTGAGCAAGTGCAGCATCAGAGTGGGGTTTCTCCCGCATGGCCACTAAAATATCAGGACTTTGAGCCTTACTACACAGAAGCCGAGAAGCTGTATCAAGTACACGGTAAAGCCGAAGATGACCCCACCGAACCACCCCATAGCGAAGCCTATCCCTTTCCGGAAGTTGCCCATGAGCCGATGCTGCAAGGCATTGGTGACACGCTTTCTAAGCAGGGGTTGCATCCCGTTCATTTGCCGCTAGGGTTGGGCGAACACGGTAGAACCGATGCTGAAGACACCGGAGTGACGCCAATCCTCAACAGCGAAAACGTGACGCTCAAAACTTCTGCTCAGGTCGTATGTCTGCATACCAACCCATCCGGCTCAGAGATCAAAGCAGTTGAGGCAAAAATTGGGGAACAGTCATATTTGTTTTTAGGCGATATTGTGGTGCTTGCCTGTGGGGCTGTGAATTCGGCGGCATTGCTGCTGCGATCTGCTAACGAAAAATACCCCAATGGGATTGCAAATGGCTCTAATCAGGTGGGGCGAAATTTGATGAAACAACTGCTGTCGGTTGTGGTGCAGTTAACCTCTAGTGCTAATTCTGCGTCATTTTCCCGCACACTGGGGCTAAATGATTTTTATTGGGGAGATAAGGATTTTCCGTATCCGATGGGTCATGTGCAAAACTCTGGTGGTATTTTTCAAGATGTCATTTTTGCAGAAGCACCACCGATTTTTTCGGCATTGTCTAGGCTTATGCCAAATTTTGGCTTGCGGCAGTTAGCAACCCATTCAATCGGTTGGTGGCTGAAAACAGAAGACTTGCCCCATCCCGACAATCGCGTTCGCTATGTGGGAGACAAACTGCGAATTGATTACACGGCGAATAATGTAGAATCACACGATCGCTTGGTCTATCGTTGGGTTGATGTATTAAAAAGCGTTGAGCAGTCTCAGCCCAATGTATTTAATCGCACAACTCATCCTCGCAGTGATATGCCTACGTCAGTTGTGGCTCATCAGTGCGGCACCTGTCGGTTTGGAGAAGACTCAGCGACTTCTGTGTTGGATCTCAACTGTCGTGCCAATGAAGTGCATAATCTCTATGTGGTAGACAGCAGTTTTTTCCCCTCTCATGCTAGTGTAAGTCCCGGTTTAACGGTTATTGCCAATGCTTTGCGAGTGGGCGATCGCTTAATCGAGCAGTTGCAGTAAGGCTTCTGGGGAGAGAGTTTTAGCCATCTAGGGTAATCAGAGATGGGGTAGATGGCTGAATAGGTTCTATAGAATAGTAATTAGCCGCAAGTCTACTGTTTGCCATGACGCTGAAAGAATTAAAGCCTCTCCTCTGGCGATGTTCACAACCAGGATTCCAAGTCGAATGGCTGAACGGCTTGTATGCGCTGAAAGTCTTGATCTGTTGTAACTAAGGTGAGTTGATGCTGAAGTGCAACGGCGGCAATCCAAAGATCATTTTCACCGATACCCAATTGAGTGATGTTGGTTCTGCGGCGTTGTGCTTTGTCTTTTGGGGCGTAGCGATCAAAGACTGCGGCTTTGAGGTTGCCGTAAATGTCGGCGGTGGTTCCGTCGATTGGGTAGATGTATAGCCCAACCAGGAAGCGTTGAATCAGGGCAAGATTCGCCTGTCGCTGTTGCGATCGCGCCGCCATGTCAATCAGTTCACCCTTAACAATCGTGCAGGTCGCGATTAACTCATCTCCAAGGTTTGCAAGGTGCTCAAGTACTTGAATGTTGCCTAGTATGGCATAGCTACAGTGGTTGGTGTCGAGGAGAAACATTACTCGAAGGGATTGGGGCTGTAGTCAAATTGTGCTTCTCCTCGTGAGTTTTGGACGGCTTCTAGACATTCTTGGAAGTCGTCGCCTGACCAAGTACCGATTGTCTTGAGGTGGGCAAGGAAGGATTTAGCAGATGTGGTAGAAGGCTTGGTGGAGACAGATTGCACGAAGGTGAGGACTTGGGCAAGGCGATCGCTCGGCAAAGCTTCAATTGCTTGGAGGAGTTGTTCTTTGAGGGTCATAGGGTGTACATTGCCTTTTGCTGATGGGCGATCGCTTTTTTATTTTAGTGCTGCGATCGCACTCGTATAAGCATCTCTCATTCATGTAATTATAAGAGTGCGATCACATTTTCTTTATTGTGGGGCGATCGCTATCTGTCCAATCATTGTATTGGAATAAGCTGTCATATCATGTCCAGTTGAATACCATAGTTGAGACAGACGCGGAGACGGGGAGACACGGGGAAATTCTTATTATGGGTAATTAGCCGGGCTTGATATCACGCCTTTAAATTGGGTCTTATCCCTCTTCTGTCACTCTCCGAGAATTAGAATGAAGAAATAAATACTGTAAATCTCTACGAAGTAGACAGAGCAATGGATGTAGAGTTACAAATCCTGAAACATTTACCAAGAGATGCACAGCGAACGGTATCATTCATCGATAAATATTGTTTAGGATACAAAGACTTATTTCCCGAAGTAAGAAGTTATGAATGTTTTAAATATTTACATTTAGGAATAATCTCAGGAATTAAGAGGAAATCTCTACCCGAAATCGCAAAAGTAGTTGGGTTAAAATCAGCCCAAGCGCTGCACCACTTTGTTGCGAAATCCCCTTGGCCCGTAGCCCAATTAAGAGAGCGAAGATTATCGAAAACCGTTAGCGGCGTTAAAGGTGAATGCCATCACAGTGTCTGGCTGCCTCCTCATCAAAAGGTTAGAGCGAATAAATGGCATCAATTTCAGAGAATATTCACTAATCAAACCTCTCAAACAAGATATATTAGAGAAATCATTTTTGGCAAGAGAAGTTATCGAAGTTATTGGGAAATCACCCTAGACCCAGAAACTCTGCCTGCAAATTCTACGGTTTTCGTGATGACAAATCTTCAGGGGAACATCTTGAAGAGTTTGGGAAATCGTTATGGGTTGAGAACCTGGCTTGAATATGCCTTTCGGCAAGACAAGCAGGAATTGGGTTGGACGGATTATCGCTTTACTAATTTCCAGGAGATTGAAAAGTGGTGGGAAATCATTTTTTGCAGGGCAAACGCATCTAAATTTATTTGACAAAAAGATGAAATTTTGCGTTGCTGGAAAAGCAGGAAAATTGCTTGACAACAGCAAACGGAAACCTAGAAAATCCTTGTTTTGAGCTGAGTTAAGCTAATCAATCAAGTACGATTGATGGCTCAAATAGGACTTTTCAGTTTTCTGGATGGGTTGTACAAGCGGGTTCCTAAATGCTGGTGATTACTTTGACCAAGTAGTTATTGTCTAACCCGGCTCGATACCGCTTTTGGCGAAGGCTTCCTTTGACACTTTTGTCTCGATTTAACAAGTTCAATGCTAGATGTCTAAGCAGAGCAAAGTTTTCTGGCGCGTGGTTTTTACGAATACGACTGGCATCAATAGTAATGATGCATCCCCTAATCGAAAGCATCTCCAGCAATTTTGGGATGGCAGTAATCTCATTGGACTTAGCCTCTACCTTCACTTGCCCTAACACGATGCGATGTTGACTCGCCCAGGCGCTGACAACCTGAATCGCCTGTTGTCCCTGATTGCGGTCAAAGGACTGGCGCAATTGCTTACCATCAATGGGTATCACCTGTGCTCCTAGCGCCTGAGTAATCGATGCAATCCAATTGAGAAAACATTGTTCAAATGCTTGTGGGTCTAGACGCGAGAAGACTCTGGCAATCGTGTCATGGGAGGGTATGCCATTGGGCAGTCCCAAAAACTGACTCAACCACTCCACTTTGCCTTGACCATATGTTTCGATCGCTGTCCAACCATCGGCTCCTGCCAGTACTGCCAAGATAGCTAGCGCCACTATGTCTATCAGTTGGTGCTGCTTGGTGCGCTCGATTCTTGGGTCTTCTAGCTCATCAAAGTGCTTAAGGATGGTAGATTCCAGGTTTAGGGTCATGCTTGAATGCTGCACGCTCGACAATTGACCAAGCCAAACGGCAAATTCGCATCTTACCTCATTTCCCAGCCCATTTTAGATGCGTTTGCCCTGTCATTTTTTGCGTTTATTTGATGATTAGTTTAAATTCCCCAGCTTTTTTGTCTTTAAATCAATCTTGTTCAACTGAAGCTGAGATTCCTCCTCCGACTGTTGATTTCTCTCGCCATCAACAATGGAATCCTCAAACGGGCTGGAAAAATGTTTTGAATAATCTGCGTTTAATTATCCAACCGACTCTTGCCTTGTCGCTCATTTTTCCTTGGCTAGATGTTTTCCCTAATCCTTATTTATTGCTCGGTTTTCACGAGTTAATTCATGCCATGAATCAATTTCAACCTTTTTTTTCTGATGGATAATTTCGCTTTCTTGTTACTTCCTATTTCGGAGAGTGACAGAAGAGGAATAGCCGTGCAGGAGTTAGCCAAGGGGTGGAAAGATGACCCCGATACCTTGCCCTTGCTCAAACAATGCGCTACTTCTGACGATAATTCGGATGTGCGAAGTGCAGCCGTGCAGGAGTTAGCCAAGGGGTGGAAAGATGAGCATGGAATGTTTGAATTGTTGTATGCTCGCGCCATCAATGACCCCTTTGAGCGCAAGGAAAACTGGGAAGGCAACCCTCGGCAAACCGCACTTGAGGCAATCATCAAGCAGCGTCCTGACTCTCCCCAAACTTTATCACTGTTACGCGACAGAGCAGAAAATGACCCAGATGAGAAGGTGAGGGAGTTTGCTCAGAAGAAATTGGCAAAATTAGAGGAATAGCATCATTCATCTGCACGGGCATTTGTGGTAAACCTTATGACACTCATTAAAGAAGAAATCATTTATCCCTCAAGTGATGGTCAACCGATGGCAGACAGCACAATTCAGTACCAGTGGATTACAAAAATCCAAGGCGGTTGTGATGCTCTGTTTAAAGATGACCCGAATGTATTTGTTGCAGGTGACTTACTGTGGTATCCCGTTGAAGGTAAAAACACGATTTGCCAAGCACCTGATGTGATGGTAGTCTTTGGCAGACCGAAAGGCGACAGGCGTTCATACCTCCAGTGGCAAGAGAATAATATCCCTCCACAAGTCGTCTTTGAAATACGCTCCTACAGCGACAGCGATACAAAGATGAATAAAAAACTAGCCTTTTATAATCGCTACGGAATAGAAGAATATTACCTCTATGACCCAGACGATAAAGAATTGAATGCTTGGCAAAGAATTGAAGGACTATTAGAGGTAATTGAACCTGTGTCAAGCTGGGTAAGTCCTCGCTTAGGAGTACGATTTGAATTAACAGAAGAAGGGTTAGAGTTATATCGCCCCGATGGACAAAGGTTTCTCTCTTATTTGGAATTGGAAGAACAGAGGGAATTTGAGGCTCAACGTGCCGAGCGATTAGCCGCAAAATTGCGCGAATTGAACATCGATCCAGATAGTATCTAAGTCAGGACTTACGCTTTCTTTACCTTTGAACCACCATCTGTAGGGGCGCACGGTTGTCATTGGTGTCAACTTAAGGAAATACTGCCCCAAATAAGTTGGGTGTGAGCGTCGATGTCTCGATGACGTTTGCGCCTAGCTTTCACCACACCCAACAGCTTGGCTTTACTTTTTCAGGACTTACGCAACTGGCACAACGCGAAGGGTGAAGTAGTACAAATGCACTCTT
>NZ_JCACKQ010000092.1:0-13069 GCF_059505465.1 Symplocastrum torsivum
CCATTTGCAGCAGTTAAGCTAATCGCGCCCCCCTGACCCGCATCGCCTTCAGAGGAAGAGAACGAGGTAGAGTCCAAAAAGCCAGTGGTAATGCTGCCGTTGTCAGCAGTTAAGCTAATCGCGCCCCCCTGACCTGCATTGCCTGACTCAGACAGCGAGTAAGAGAACAAACCGCCAGTGTTAATGCTGCCATTTGCCGCCGAGAGTATAATGTCCCCTCCATTCCCACCGTTACCCGAAGAAGTATTGATATTGCCAACAGTAATCCCCAGTGGCAGCCCTAAACTAGGTGCGAACCCCGTGCCTCCAGCATTCTCAGGAACGTTAGGAGCGTTGACGGAAGGTAACCCTGCCCGTAAAATCACCGATGGACGACTTGTGAGTGTGTCGAAATCTGGGTCGTCAGCAGGAATAGCGGTATCCGGACCCGTAATCCGGATATTTCCACCCTCAATGCTGCCCGTTGCTTCCACCTTCAGAGCAACGCCTGTATAGTCCCCAAACAAAACATCCCCATTGGTTTGAATAATGGGGTCAAACCAACTGACAAAGTTGCCCGGAGTGCCTGATAAGGTGAGCATCGACAGGCTACCACCACTCTCAAAACGAGCATCTCCAGAAATATCGCCATCGCTGACTAAGTTGAGATTCCCCCCACTCTGAATCTTTGACTGAGGATGGTTCAGCGCCAAGATATCAACGCTCTGGTTGCCTTGAATGGTCAGATTTCTGCCAGAAGTAACTATAACAGGGCTAGCGATTGTATCGCGCACTTTCACAGTATCCTGCGCTTCTAACGTCAAATCTCCCCCAGAGAGTAGCTGTCCCTGCAAGTCCAGATTGCCAGCCGATAGGGTAAGATGTTTCCCTGTTGATAAATTCCCCTGATTAATAATCGCCGTCGGTTGATTGGCAACTGCATTAAAAAATAGCGCTCCCGGACTGACAGAAAGCAAACTACTCGTTTGCGGTTGTACTGCACTGAAATAGCCACTATCCCCCAACTGTATCCGCTCGGCTGTTGTTGCCACAAACGACCCCTGGATATCCAAACTCGCATTCGGGCCAAATATAATTCCATTCGGATTGAGCAAAAACAGGTTTGCCGTACCGTTGGCTCGAATTAATCCATCAATATTAGAAATCGACCCACCTGTGACTCGCGTCAGGATGTTCTGCACATCTGCCGCATTGTTGAAGAAGGCAGAGCCTCCGGTGGGTATGGAAAAGTCGCTGAAACTGTGGAACAGATTGCCACCCCGCGTTGCCCCGCCGTCAATCTGAAAATTGGGATTGCCTGTGACTTGCGATCGCTCTCCCGCAGGCAGCGTGTTATCTGGAATTACTTGAGCGGCGAGTGGTTGAAAACAACCGAGTCCCCACACAGCACTACCCATCAAAACCCATGTATTTAGATGCCACCCACTCATCAAGTCTTGCCTCCCATATAGCGATTATTGATGCAATTTGCTACGAGTAAGTAACCTGATCACGACACACCAAGACAGTGAACTCAAACGAGCTACTCACTCCGGTTCCAGCGTTACTTCATCCCAACATTTCCTCCAACTCATGCTGATTCCCTTGAAGCTAGTCCCTAATCCACTCAGAACCCTCTTCAAATCCTCGCCGGTAGTACACAAAAGCACTAAGTAGTAAATGTTGAAGGCAAGAAAGATGCTTATGTTGACTGTTTTGCCATCCTAGAGTATAGAGCTTATAGCCGATGTAGCCTACTTTTTCAACGTGCATTTCACACCTCCACTGAAGGTCAACATCTGAAGAATGGTTTGGAGGTTGCTGATTGTATAGCCAGATTGCCGGGAAGCTTGACTCTGCTGCTCTAGTAATTCTGCAAGCCACTGCTCAATTTCTTGTGGCTTGTTGGCTTCTGTCAGAAGCCATTCTGCAATGGGTTGCATAATGAGGTTTTTTTGCAGTTCGCCAACGCGATCGCATTGCGCTGCGGCATCGTGCAGATCGCTAGCTTCTGCTTTGAATAAACAATGAGTTCTTAATAGACCAACCTGCTGCTGTTCGATCTCATGACAGACTTGCCGAATCAGTCGTTCCAATACATACTTCATGACCATCGGCTGCAAGCTGAACTGGGTGATGTTCTGCTCGATCAGCTCAAGAGTGGTCGGCTCAATCAGCGTCGGCTCCGCCTTCTCAATTAGAGATCGCTGCAACAGCGAGTTCAATGCTCCCGGCAGCTCCCATGTAGAGGCAGTGCTGACTAAATTTTCTCGCAACTCATCTAGAGAGATCGGCTCCTGATTAATCGCTAACCACAGCATTACTTCCTGCTCTAAAGCTGACAAGCGCTCAAATTGGCGATCGAGCAGATTGCGGATGTCATCAAACACAAATAAGCTTTGTTCAACATACTTCAAGACCTCGGCAATTCTGCCGTTGAAGAGTGCTTGGGTAGATGCAGCGATAAGCTTTAGGGCTAAGGGGTTACCGCCATAATGTTCAATCAGTGCATTCCACTCCATTTTGGAGCCGATAAATTGCCCTTTTTGCTCAAATAGCCCTCGCCCTTCACTTGGCTTCATTGCACCTAACTGTAATGAGCGTACAGGCAGTGTTTCTCCTTCAATCAGTGCAATCTGTTGGTGTTTTTCGCGACTGGTCAAAATCACACAACTCTGATGAGGAACGGTTCCAATGTACTGGAGCAACTGCTCGTAACCCTCATAGCCGGCTCGACTCCGCCCGCTCTGGTCTCCACTGGCGAGAATCGTCTCCATGTTATCCAGAATCAGCAAACACCGTGAGGAGCGCAAGCAGTCCATGAATTTGGCTATTTTCCGATCTAAGCTAGCAGGCAGCATTGGGTCTTCTCCCTGTGCGTGCAGCAGAAATGGCAAGATACTCTCTAGTAGCTCTTCTAGTGAGGGTGCATTTTGCAGCGATCGCCACACGACAACTTCAAACTCTTGCTCAATTTGCGATGCAAGTTTGACCGCTAAGGTACTCTTACCAATTCCACCCATCCCTAACACGGCAACCATCCGACAGTTTTCTTCCAATACCCAATGCCGTAGTGTTGTCAGTTCTGTTTCACGCCCGCAGAACAGGGACACATCCACGGCTTCACCCCAGTCTTGGTTTGGATGCTGCTGTCGGGTATCTAGTCCCTTCAATGGCGAGTTTGGGCGAGAGTAGTCGCTTTTATTCAATTCCAAGCCAAACGACTCAAAGACTCTAGAGAGCGAATATCGGTCTACAGGTTCTAAGCGTGCCATTACTCTGGAGATGGTATTCAATGACAATTGTGTGCGTTCACTCAATTTCTCAAAGGTGAAGCGATCGCCAGCATTCTCTTGAAACTCTGCCCTAGACTTTGCCCTTTGGAGTTTATTCCATCCCTGCACTGTTAAGATAACTCCGCGTGTGCGACTACGAGGCGGGATAGAATTTTGAGGCTTGTGTTGGGCGCGATCGGATTTCAGTTGGCGAGGGGTGCAATCAGCTTTGGGATTCTGAATATACACAGAGGATTGCAATGGCATTTTCAGTGCAGTGTTAGTCATTTGTTATCCTCTCCTTAAGAGCAATTGCTAGTTTGTTGATGAAATTTACTTGTTATGAAAGATTTCCAGATTCAAGAATTGCAGCGAGTAATGGCTCAAGTTCTAAAGCGTTTGTGTATCGAAGACCATTGATGAATAAGGCGGGTGTGCTGGTTACTCCACTGCGAATCCCACTTTCAATGTCTTCATTGATGTGCTCGATATGCACTCTTCTGGTAATGTCTCGAAGAAACTGGGCAACATCAAGTCCTAAATTGTTGGCATACTCCACCAGATTGCAGTCTCTCAAATCTTGGTGATGCTCCAGTAAGATTTCAGACATCTGCCAAAACTGCCCCTGTGCCCCCGCAGCTTCTGCTGCTTCTGCTGCCTTCTGAGCTTGAGGATGGATTTGAGGTTGAGGGAAGTGTCGGAACACAAAGCCTAGATAGTTCTCCTCGAAAAAGGTAGCGTTGAGCCGTTCTTGAACTGTTTTAATCAAGGCATAAAGTTCTCCACATTGAGGACATTGATAATCCCCATACTCAACGAGCACAACTCTCGCATCCAGTGAACCTTGCCGATGGTCTTGTTCAGAGGGGGGTACCACTAATTGATGGCGATCGCCAGGTGCGTTAGCAGGAATATCGTGGCTCATTCTAAACCTCTGAAGCAAAGAGCGTTTGTCGTGCGAGAAGCACTGTGAAACTGTGTTTTTCAACTCTTTAATCGTTTGTATGATTTTACAAATTAAGAGTGGTAAAGAATTAACAGTTTGTGGCAGAGGCTTTGGTATGGGACACCTGCCAAAAATTGTTTACTATAACCTCCTTTCATTAGTAATTTAGAGGACTCACTCAAATTTGTCGTCAATACTAGGTTTATATTTTAAGCAACACAACGATCAATAATTGGTTGATCCGAGGTACAGGTTCATATCAAACTTAAGTACAGGTTCATATCAAACTTAAGTTTGATATGAACCTGTACTTAAGAGGCGATCGCGCTGAACCCAAACATGGTAAAAAAGTCTCCCAGGTCGTCGATAAACTTTTTTACTTCCCGATGAACCTTTGTGTTGGCAGCACTCAATAGTGAGAAGTTATGAATGTTTTAAATATTTACATTTAGAAATAATCTCAGGAATTGAAAGAAAATCTATCCCAGAAATCGCGAAAGTAGTTAGTTTAAAATCTGGTCAAGCACTGCATCACTTCATAGCTTGCATCACCTTGGTCAGTAACCCAATTAAGAGAGCGAAGATTATCGCAATTAATCGTTTACTTGCCGATAGCTGAATGATATGCTCAAGCCTACTGTGTTCATTGAGCCATCAAGCCGTTCGCGCCTAAGCCGGAGCATGATCGTTAACAGATTGGTCGAACTACAGGAGACCCGAAAAGCATGAATTCCAGAGCTTTGAGTTTCCTGACTGCAATGCTCGTTTCCCTATGCGTGGCGGTAAATGTTAGCTACGCGGTCGATGATGATTGCAACAACATCAAGAGCGCCGTGGATGAAGTAATCCAGCCAGTGATGTTGCAATACGGCATCCCTGGGATGGCCGTGGGGATCGTCACGAGGGGTGGGCACTACGTCTTCGACTACGGCGTGGTCTCCAAGGAGACTCGGAAGCCTGTTATTGGCGACACGCTTTTCGAGATCGGATCGATTAGCAAGACGTTCACCGCGACGCTGGCTTCCTACGCGCAAGCCAACGGCGCTCTCTCGTTGTCCGATACTGCGAGCAAGTACCTCTCTTCCTTACAAGGCAGCTACTTCGATAAGGTGAGTCTGCTAAACCTTGGGACGCATACGTCAGGTGGTCTCCCGTTGCAAGTCCCTGACGAAATTACGAACAACGACCAACTGATGGAGTATTTCAGGAACTGGAAACCGACCTACGCTCCAGGGACATATCGGACTTACTCCAATCTGAGCATCGGGATGCTCGGCATGATTGCCGCGAAGAGCCTGAACGAGGATTTCGTTGCCCTCATGCAAGGTAAGCTTTTTCCCGCGCTGGGAATGAACCGTACCTATCTCGACGTTCCCTCTTTCGAGAGGAAAAACTATGCACAAGGCTACACAAAGAATGACGAGCCGATTAGGATGGTGCCCGGAGTCCTTGCGTCGGAAACCTATGGTATCAGGACTACAGCCGATGACCTGGTTCACTTCGTCGAGGCGAACCTGGGGATGTTCAGCCTTAATGAGAAGCTGCAACGTGCGCTCGTCGCTACGCACACCGGATACTTCAGGATCGGCGAGATGACGCAGGATCTGATCTGGGAGCAATATTCCTATCCGGTCGCCTTGAAAGACCTGCTTGCCGGAAACTCCGCAAAGATAAGCTACGAGGCTAATCCAGTGATCGAGATCGCTCCTCCGTCGCCGCCGAGGGAGAACGTTGTGATCAACAAGACTGGTTCGACGAACGGTTTCGCTGCCTACGTCGCGTTCATCCCGGAGAAGGCACTCGGAATCGTCCTCTTGGCGAATAAGAACTACCCAATCGATGCGCGGGTGATGGTCGCCCATCAAATACTGAATCGGTTAGACACCGACAACGTGTCGAGAGGTACTATCAACTTAAACAGATACTTGAATTAATTCTCAAATCACCGACGAGAAGGCTATCTTCTTTACGTCACTTCAGTACAAGATCAAACACCTCACTAATAGATGTGAGGTATTAAAGAAGGTGTATCAAATTGGGGTTGTGTTCTCCCTGTTTCGATTATCTGTCCCGCCTAGTCACCTAATTGCGTCAGCGAGTATCTCTACTAGGGTTTTTTGGCTTTTCTGTTGAGTTGAGAACCGACACCAATCGCTAAAAGAGCTAGCAAGCCAAAAACTGAGGTGGGTTCAGGTACAGACTTTGTCTCTTCTAGGTAAGAGAAGACTTCACTGGCATTAAACGGTAAATTATCAAAACTCGGCTCTAGAGACACAAAAACATTAGGAGGTAAGCCAGAAACAGCGTTGGTTTGTCCTTGAGTGGCACCTGGGGCGGATTCGGTATCAACTTCAATATGCAGAGGTGTTTCCGGTGAGAACGCTGACTCACTCAGATTGATTGCCGCCACCATGTCCCACAGCGGATTTGGGTTTACATCACCACCGACTACAACTAGAGAGAAGTCCAACAATTGAGCCGCCAAAACGCTTTCAGGAGTGCCGGTTGCCAGCCATGCCTCATAGTCTTCACGGTCAAAGGCAATCTTGTTTGTGGCATCCAAGGGAGTTAGTTGGATGTTCAAACCTTCCTCACCCGCCTCAAAGAATTCACTGGCGGCAAGCGGATCGACCCAAATGTTGAACTCGGCAACGGTGTTTGTGGAGAAAGGTGCCTCAGGCAGTACTCCCAAATTTCCAGGAACAAAGACCGCCCCCCCATAATCTGAAGGACTTCAATGTTGTTGATGATAGAAGGATCGATCCGTAACGCTTCGGCAATGTTGGTGAGCGACCCCGTTGAGAGAATCGCTACAGGTTCTGGAGAATTCTTGACTGTTTCCACAATCAACTCGGCGGCCGACTCAAACTCGATAGCGGGAATCTCCTCTGGCAGTGTAACAAAGGGAGCAAAAAAGTTATCGGCATCATTTCGGATAAAGTCAGGAAAGGCATTGTTCCCGTCAAGAGGTACAGGGCTGCCAATGCCAACAGGAATCTCAGTCGCATCTAGGAGTCCTAGCATTCGCTTGAGACCGTTTTGAAAGTCTTCGCTTTCTGGGCGGGCAACCCCGTGGGACATCGTGATCGCTTGAACATCGAAGTTGGGATTTGCCAGCATATACGCTAAGGCAGCTAATCCATCCTGACTCCCATCATCATCCACGATCAGCGGAGTGGGTGTTAGGGAAGCGGCATTTGATGAGGGAGCGTCAACGGCGAGCGCAACAGCAATCGCCACACTAGTGCAAGAAGGCAGAAGATAGGAGGCAGAGGGCTGTTATGAAAGAAAGCTTGCACAGTAAGCTTTTTAACCTTTTTTAACTGGATAGTTATTTGCGCCGTGCTGCACTAGTAGCTACAGTAGCGGCGATTTAGGTGAAAATATTCTTTTTCATGGTTTCAAGTCAAGCGGTAGATGTGAGGAGCCATTCACGAGTGTTGTTACTAATCCCAGCTAATAAAAAACCGTGGGCTAGCATGAGTGTGACTTGCCTGAGACGAATGAACAGTGTGCGAAAACACTTTCTGCAACACTTCACGGCTGATGAGCTTATGTGGAATATTCCGGTGTAGCTAGGACAAAGTTTTCCTATTACGTTCTAGCTGCCATTGTCACACTGTGACAGTTGAGAGCTTACCCTAGAATGAACCCTAGGTTATCCGGAAGAAACCTGGCAGCAGTTGCCGCTAAAAATTTGCGCTCCTCTCCAAAAGTCGTCCTAAAAAACGTCAAGTTTGAGGATTGGCTAAGCGTCAATATAAGATTTCCTGCTTCTCTCAATGTGGTGCAGTCTCTACCAAGCACCTTATCCAGCTTTGTGGTCTACTGCCTTGTGCATCGACTTTATAGAATTCTGAGTCGCAAGACTTTTTTTGGCTAGCGTTTCCACAGCCACAGCGGCTACCCGAGCTACAGCCTCCAGTGGCAGCGAACGTACCGTTCTTAGTACCTGTTCTAACGGTTCCTCCTCTGGTAACTCTCCATCTACCAAGTAAGCTTGGAGGTCAGAAAGGCTCCATCCTCTTAAAGCCGCCAGTTTCTCCAGATTTTCTGTCTCTGGCCAAGCAAGATGAGACTCCCAAAACCTAACTGACGATTGGCTAACACCAAGTTCCTTAGCAAACTGGCGTTGGCTCTTGGAGCCTCGCAACTCAGCAACTATTCTTGCTAACCGTTCAGTTTTTGAGTCCATAAAACCATACTAGGCGATCTAAACTTGCCCACCACTTTTTTGAGGTCAAACGCGGTAAAGTAATGAGTAATCAACTATTCAAATGCGAGTGATATGTCACTCATAGCTTTGAGCAACTGTAGATAATTCTTTGCCCTGTCAACTGACGCAGTCTTTAGCTCAAATCCAATGTCAGTATACAGTCAAGTCAACCCTAAAGAGTTGAAACCCCATCCCAAAAACTCCTCGATCTATGGTGAGGACGAAGATGTGACCGAGCTAATTGACGCAATCCATAAATCGGGATGGGTCAAAGCTTTAGTTATAACCAAGGACGGAACAATCATTAGCGGACATCGACGATGGAAGGCTGCATTGACCTTAGAGTGGCAGAGCGTACCCGTAGAGGAGAGAGAGTTTAGCGACGAAGCCGCTGAGCTAGAAGCATTGCTAAGAGAGAATCAAAGCCGCGACAAAACCACCGAGCAGAAAGTCCGAGAAGCCCTAGTTTGGAAGGAAATTGAATCCTATCAAGCTAGAATGAGACAAATTGAACTAGCTGGAACTCGACCCAACCATAATCCTGACCTTGTGGAAAATTTTCCACAAGGTCAAAGAGGTAGAACCCGCGATCGCCTTGCCCAACTTGTCAATCTAGGTTCAGGTCGCACCTACTCCAAAGCCGCTAAAGTCGTTGAGGCGATTGACAAGGAAACTGTTTTCGGAAATCTGCAAACCGCTCAACGACTTCGCAGCACCTTAAACTCGAAAAGTGTAGATGCGGCTTATCAGCTCCTCACCTTAACCCGAAAGCGAGCAAACAATCCAGAAGACAACAGCAGTCATCGCGACAACCTAACACCCTCAATTCAAGGGAGTGAATTTCTACTTTCCCATCAAAGCGATCGCTTCCCTAATACGATTCGCAGTTGCTGGACTTGTCAGCACAGAGACCGGCTCATCGAGAATCATAGCTTTCACTGCACCCATCTGGGAACGCTAAGCCTCATTGACAAAGATGCCTGTACGCGAGGAGAAGAATGTGACTTGTGGTGTGACAGGGACGTGGAACAGATAATTACTACAGAGCAGTCCGAAACTTCACCTGAACTTATCAAGCCTCAAACTTTTTCTATAGAGTTTCCCGAATACTTACGCTCCAAGTTTCAGGATGCAGCACGAGCTTCTGGAATGAGTGTAGTGGACTGGGCGCTCGTTGTCCTTGAGTCAGCATCAGGGCAAGTCCCTGAGGGAGGACAAAACTGATGCCGAGCTTAGATAATAGTGAGAGAAATACTTCCCATCAATCAGGAACATCACAACTTGAGATTACTGAGTTAGAGCTTCCCTCAACTCCCAGTGCCAACCCTACCCCTCACAAGGGAAGGTATCGCACCATTAACCGACCATCGACCAGTCCTAATTTATTCCCCGATGCTAGAACGAGCTACATGGCATCCAACCGATTAATCTGGGAGGGTTGCAACATTCTGACACAAGGACGAGATCTCAATTGGGCTGTCCCAGAGCAAGGGCCACCTTACTATGAAGTTCCCGTTGCCAAAGGCAAAGGGTACATTACCTTCTGGGTAACTGACGAGCTGCCTGGACTCCAACCCGCCATCTTAGAAGGGGAAGCAGCACTAGCACTGATTGAGCAATTTGATATCCGTGCTGCCTGTATGCATCTCATCTATGCCGCTCACGCTACGCAGCTTGACCGTCCCTGGGAACAGCAGTTCGTCCTGAGCGATATCCAGCTAGAACGATACCTAGGTCTGAACCAGAATAAAAAACTGAACAAACAGCAGAAGTTGCAGTTAATGTTAGAGCTGGCGAGACAACCTTGTAATCTCCTGGTATATGTTTCTTGGCCGTCAAAGGGAGCGGTTAGCTCATTTAGCGTCAGCCGCACTTGGCTGTGGGAGATTGCAGAGCCGATTTTGCACTTCCAAGATTGTTTTCAAGATTGTGAAGGTAATCCTATCGGCGAACAGAAGCTTGTAGGATTCACCCTTAAAATCCGCTGCGGAAACTGGGCGCAGTACTTTCTCAACCAGGAGAAGTGCCGGAACAAATTGGGCTACTACGAGTACGGCATTTTATCTCAGGGACTACTACATGACTTGATGAGCCTGTGGCATCACCATGAAGGTGCCGTGCGTCTGATGACCTGGCTCTTGTTTAAGACTAAGGTCAATCAGACCAGTCCACTAACGGTGGAAACGCTGATGAACGTGGCATTTGGCACTTCTTTAATAGAAGCAGCCAAAGCCTTTTCAAATGAGCGGAAGAAGTTACTCAGACGTTGGGAAACAGCGCTTAGGGTTTTACTGGAGCGAGGATGGAACATTAAAGCCGACCCTGACACTTATCCACTCCAATACTGGCCTGCATTACTTGATACAGAACCACTAGCACAAATCCCAAACAACCCTGAAGAGGCAGCTCAGTTCTGGTCTGAAGATGCCGACTTAAGCCCAGGTGGGCGTCTTACTGACCTTACAAGACGCACACGCCGTAGTTTTGAACAGCTACTTAGTGGCAAGCTGTGGATTCTACCACCAGCAGATATTGCTGGGAAGCTGGATGAGATTGATGAGTGCAAAAAGAAGAAACGGAAAAAGGATTTGGCTAAAAAACAGTCAGCTCCTTCTCAAGACTACTCGGCATTGACAGGTCAACAACTCAAAGACCAGAGGATTAGCCTGGGCTTAAGTCAAAGGGACTTGAGTACCCTTACTGGAATCAGTCAAAAGATGATCTCGCTCCTAGAGAATGGAGAACGTCGGCTAAGCGAGACAAACCGAGAACGTCTGCTTAAAGTTTTTAGGAACTAGGTTCTCGCCACCTTCCACAGCTCCAACTCCCCGGCACCCATCAGGGTGAAATTTTTAGTACTCAAAAGCTTTGTACCCTACCAAACACGCCAAACCCTTATTGCTACTGGGTTTGGTTGCTATTCGCCTGGTTGTACTCGAAAATACCCCTCACCCTATCCAAAAATACCCCTCACTCTACCCAAAAATACCCCTCACTCTACCCAAAAATAAATTTTTGTTGTCTGTAATCCTTGTATTGCAGGGCTTTCATTTTTGAGTACAAATCTGATCATTCTGATCATTCTGATCCGCTTGTACTCACCAGCCCGAAAAAACGCGCACGCTACTCTAGTTCAACCAACAAAAACCACTCCTGCGCTCTGCCAAAGCACTGGCTACAGCAGAGTCCTCATAACTCTATGCAGGCGGTGGAGTTGAGCGAACTAACAACAGGGGAGTGTGAGAGGATGGTTTCCGTATGGCATTACCTGAAGAGAAATTGCCCAATCTGCAACGGGGCACGCTCCGACTGCCGCGAGAACACACAGAGCGATTTAATTCACTGTCGCCACGAAGTTACTGCCGCACCAGGCTATCAGTGTGTCAGTGAGGACAAATGGGGGTTCTTCCTATGGGCAGTCGATGACGGACGCGATCGCAATTCCGACCAGTGGGAAGAACTACGCCGCTCTAGAGAACAAGAGCGTTCCCAAAGACTCAAGGAAGAAGAAAAACGTTGTACTCAACTTCTCCCCAGTCAGGAACGCGATCGCCTAATCCGCAAACTATCCCAGCAGTTGGGTCTCTCCACCCAGCACCGCCAACACCTACGAGAAGAACGTGGTCTATCGAACGAGCAAATTGACCACGCCTGCTACTTCAGCATCGAACCGTATCAAGAACTCATTGGTATCAGCCCTCGACTGGCTGGCATAGACCTGTGGGGTCGGTATCTCACGATTAAACAACAGGGAATTGGCTGCCCCATCTTTGATATCTACGGGCACATTACTGGGTTCCAAGTTCGCTTCGACAATGCCACCGAAAATAAATATAAGTGGTCCACCAGCCGCTCACAATTTCGCCCCAACGGACCCACTGCTCACCTTCCCAATGGCGAACTACCCCTCGCTGTGTGGCGTCCTCTCGGTGCAATCCAACGCCGCAGCATCGGCATGAGTGAAGGCACTAACCCCAAGCCCTACATCGTAGCAACGCGATTGGGTCAGCCCTGCCTGGGAGCAGCGGGAGGCAACTTTGTCGCCTCACAGCAACAACTCAAAGAGTCCCTAGATGTCCTATCCACCGAACTGAACACCAAGACCATTGACTTTTACCCAGATGCAGGTGCGATCGCCAATTTCCACGTCCTGCGGCAGTACCGAGCCACCTTCAGGCTGGTACAGCAATGGGGTTATGAAATTCGAGTCGCCTGGTGGGGTCAAACCACTAAGGGCGAACATTTAGACATCGATGATCTACTCGTTGCAGGACGTGAAGATGAAATTCAGTTCATTACTGTAGCTCAGTTTGAACTACTTTGCCACAACCCAGACAGCCAGCTCCACGGATTTAAGGACTTATTCGGATGGCTACCTAAACTGCAAAACCGTTTGGCTCAACTGGTTAAGAAACGCTCCCGCTGGGGCTTTGCGTCCTGTGGAGACGTTGAAGTTGAACCCCCACCAACCCCTCCAACTATCCAATATGAAGCGGGTCAGAGATTAGAAGCTTGGGTTCAAGCCGTGCAAGGAGGAGCTAAGTTCATCTTCGATTCGTCAGCGACTGGCACTGGCAAAAGCTATGATTCAGGGTTAGCCCATTCGTGACAAGTTAAGGCAAAGTAATTGTTGTCAATGAGACAATATACTTA
>NZ_JCACKQ010000093.1:0-12493 GCF_059505465.1 Symplocastrum torsivum
TTCTCTTCCTCTGAAGGCGATGCGGGTCAGGGGGGCGCGATTAGCTTAACTGCTGGCAATGACATCAATATCACTGGCTATTTGGACTCTAACTCGTTCTCTGGTGAAGGCGATGCGGGTCAGGGGGGCGCGATTAGCTTAACTGCTGCAAATGGCAGCATTAACACCGGCGATTTGGACTCTAACTCGTCCTCTAGAGAAGGCGATGCGGGTCAGGGGGGCGCGATTAGCTTAACTGCTGCAAATGGCAGCATTAACACCGGCCTTTTGAGATCTAACTCGTTCTCTGATCAAGGCGATGCGGGTCAGGGGGGCACGATTAGCTTAACTGCTGCAAATGGCAGCATTAACACCGGCTCTTTGAGTTCTTCCTCTACCTCTGAAGGCGATGCGGGTCAGGGGGGCGCGATTAGCTTAACTGCTGCAAATGGCAGCATTAACACCGGCTTTTTGAGATCTTCCTCGTTCTCCTCTGAAGGCGATGCGGGTCAGGGGAGCGCGATTAGCTTAACTGCTGGCAATGACATCAATATCACTGGCTTTTTGCAAAATGCCATCAATATCAATATCCCTAGCTTTTTGGACTCTTCCTCGGTCTCTAGAGATGGCGATGCGGTTCAGGGGGGCGCGATTAGCTTAACTGCTGGCAATGACATCAATATCCCTGGCTTTTTGAACTCTTCCTCGCGGTCTTCTGGTTCTGGCGAAGGCGATGCGGGTCAGGGGGGCGCGATTAGCTTAACTGCTACCAACGGCAGCATTACCATTGGCGATTTGGACTCTTTCTCGTTCTCTTTGGAAGGCGATGCGGGTCAGGGGGGTGCGATTGGCTTAACTGCTGCTAATGACATCTCTATCAAGGGCAATTTGTACTCTTACTCGTACTCTAGAGATGGCACAGCAGGTCAGGGAGGCGAGATTTCCCTCATTGCTAGAAGTGGGGATATTGTAGGAATGCCCTTTGAAAGTGAACTTTATGACCCTGTAAGACGAGTCTACGTAACAAGAGTTCGCTCCCCAGTTCTTGCCTCCTTTTCTATCTCTGAGCAAGAAACCGCAAGAAATGGCGGGAACGTTGCCCTAGAAGCTAAAAACAACGTAAGTAATCTAGAAATCTTAACTCTATCTTCTGACTTACAATCTGGAGCAGTTCAGGTAACAGGTCTGGGAGATTTATCGCTCACGGATACCAACATTGTGACGAGCAATCCGGTGACTGTACCATTTTTGGATGACTTCATCACCTCACCATTGGTGGATGACTTCATCACCTTGGATGTGGGTGGAGACGGTCAATCAGGAGATGTAACTGTCACCAGCTTAGGCAATCTCACATTCAACAACAGTTCCATTGAAAGTGACACCAAAGGCAGCGACACCGCAGGCGATGTCACAATCTCTAGCCCCGGTTTAGTCACTTTCATTAATAGTCAGATTATCAGTAACACCAGCAGTACAGGGCAGGCAGGAAGTATCACCCTCAAAGCACCAGAAGTACAGCTCGATTCTTCCAGTCGTTTGTCTGCCCAAACCAGCAGTAGCGGCACGGCTGGAAACCTGACCCTTCAACCCGATGCTGGGCAGACCTTATCCGTGTTGTTCCAGGAGGGAGCGCAGATATCTGCCTCCACTTCTAACCAAGGAGACGGAGGCAACATCACGATTACAGCTCCCGACTATGTAAGGATTCAGGGACAAGGCACCATTACCACAGAAACCACAGGCACTGGAAACGCCGGAAATATTACCCTCGACACCTCCACCTTAACCATTGCCAACGGAGCACAACTTTTTGCCTTAACCTCTGGCAGTGGCAATAGCGGCAAAATTGAAGTTAATGCCCCCACTGCCGTCAATCTCGGCATTGGTGTCGATGATTTTTCCCCAGTTCTCTCAGTCGAAACCAGTAACGCAGGTCAAGCTGGCAGCATTATTATCAATACTCCCAGCTTAACCCTCTCCGACACCGCCCGCATCACTGCCACCGCCACCGAAACCGCCACCAATACAGAGGGAGGTGGTAGTATCGCCTTAAATGCCTCCACTATGGATTTAGCCGGAGTCGTAGGTGTCTTTGCCGAAACCGAGGGACAAACCCCCGCCGGAACCTTAACCCTACAACCCTATGAGAATCAATCCACCCTCAACCTCACCTTAGCGCCCCAATCCCAAGTCTCTGCGTCCACTTCTGGTAGTGGCAAAGGAGGAAACCTTATAGTACAAGCACCAGAAGCCATAACCATTCAAGGACCAGGGCAACTGGCGGTTCAAACTACAGGTGATGGTGCTGCGGGAGAGTTGAGAATTGATACACAACGACTCACCATTGCTGACGGGGCACAAATCTCTGCCTCCACCTCTAGCAGTGGTAATGGGGGACAACTCACCATTACCGCTCCTGAGTCGATTACTCTCACCGGGAATGGTTCCGTTATTGCCGCCGAGACGGGTGGCAGTGGTACGGGTGGCAACTTAAATCTACAAACCGGAACCCTGAACATTCAAGACCAGGCACAAGTTACGGTTAGCAGTGAGGGTACAGGCAGTGCGGGTTCTTTGTTCGTGGAAGCTAATCAAATCTATCTGGACAACGGGGGCAGAATTCGGGCAGACACGTCTGGTGGTGGGGGAAATATCAACTTGCGATCGCCCCTAATTCTGTTACGAAATGGCAGTAGCATCACGACCAATGCCACAGGAAGTAACATTCCCGGCGGTGACATTACGATTGATACCCAGTTTCTGGTGGCTGTGCCGAACGAAGATAGCAATATCAGCGCTAATTCTCAGAATTTTCGTGGCGGCAATGTCCGCATCAATGCTTTTTCTATCTTCGGCATTCAGTCGAGTCCTCAACTGACTCCCTTAAGTGATATCACCGCCACAGGAGCGACACAAGCCTTAGGCGGCACACTTGATGTCACCACCGCAGGTATTGACCCGACTTCGGGTTTAGTAGCATTACCAACTGACTTTGCCGACTCGTCGGGGTTAATTGCTCAAGGCTGTCCTGCCAATGAAGGCAACTCATTTGTTGTCACGGGTCGGGGTGGGTTGCCTCCCAATCCGGAACAACAATTAGACGATGATGCCGAATGGCTTGACCGACGCCGCCTAGTCGTGGCTCAACAAACTCGACACCCAACACCCGACACCCCAACGGCTTACATCAAAAACCCCACATCCCATACCCCAATCATCGAAGCCACCGGCTGGCAGATGTCTCCCACTGGACAAGTCCTCCTGGTTGCCGCCACGCCTGAGCCAACAGTGCAGCATCCGTTGAATCAGCCAGTTGCCTGCCCAGGCAGGTAGTAGACGGCTTGAGGATGCTTTAAGAGTCAACTGTAGCAGTATTTAATGAATTGATATTACTCATATTGTTTTACTCGTTTGACATGATAGTTTAATGAGCTAATCCTAATGAGCATTTACTACTAATAATATTTAACATTTGGCATAACGCTTGTCATCGAAATGGCGACATACTCCCAATAATTTTTGATAGTTTGGGATACTTTCCTGTGTTTATAGCTATTGATTAACTTTTGTATCTAACTTCTACTTAAGTTGCATCTTAACTAATAAAAATGAGTGGTTTGCCTGGAATAAAAGTTCTATAAATAGGCTTATGGAAAACAAGTTGACATTAACCATCCTGACTCACAGGTATGTGGTTGACAAGAAAATTTACACCCAACACCTTCTCCTCAAGCTTCCCCTTTAATTCCCAATCAACAAATCTATCAAATGAAAGGCATTCCCTCATGAATTGTGTAACCTTTCAGAAACCTGAGTTTTCTTCCAGTTCGCAGACTACTGCATCCACAACTCCTAGAAAAAGAGGATTGACGGCTCAGTGGCTAACTGTAGATGGCAAGTTGGTTTGCAATTGAATTATTGCTGAAGAGCGACCTAACTCACTACTCACTTTTCTAAGAGTAGGAATTGAGTCTAGTAAACATTGAAATAAGGAAGTCTTTTTTCCTGAAGAAACCCACTCAACCCATTACATTCATTCGTTCAAGAGGTGAAACCATGAAACTTTACTATCGCGGTGTTAGTTACGAATACGACCCCTCGAAGCTTGAAAGCCGAAAGAGAGGACAGCCTTTTAAGCAAGTTCGTGGCTCTGGTTCCCCTTACAATTTAATTTACCGTGGGGTTACCTATCATATCGAGCCGAATGCAAAGCCGAGTGAAGTTCCTGTACAACCAGTAGCTTATAGATTGATATATCGAGGCATCGCGTACTTTGTGAATAAACTGCACAGGGAGAAGTTAGGGTAGTTACTCAACCTGCAAGCACTTCAAAACTAATTAGGTCAGAAGATAAATACCATAATACCTCTAAGACACGAGATGAATTCTTGCACGAACTCAATCTTTTAGGTTTATGGTCACAATGTGACAGTAGTTGGAGTTCGACTGTTAAAGAAGAAATCCAAGCCGCTACCAACGAACCCATAATACAAGAGGAACCTAACTCTACAAATAAGGTAGTCTTGTTTGGAGTTTTAACAGTTCTTGCCTTACTGTTTATTGCTACGTTGATGCAGGCTCCAAAAATTCATCAAGCCATGAAAGAGGCAGGCGAAACCTCGATTGAACAACTGCTTTATCTACTGACATTAGATTGGCAAAAACGTCTTTTTAGTATTCGACTGCCCCTAATGCCAAGAGCGTGTCTAGCATTCACGTTGAACTCTGCGTACTTACAGGCTAGCAATCCCTCGCTTTAAGGCAATAATAGTTGCCTGCGTGCGGTCTTTAGCCCCCAACTTGCTTAAAATTCGGTTCATATTGGATTTGACAGTGCCTTCAGTAATACCCAAGGCAGTACTGATTTCCAAATTGCTCATGCCCTGTGCCACTAACTGAAGGACTTCTAACTCGCGATCGGTCAATTCTGGATTGGTCATCCGCTCCACTAACTTAGCCGCAACATTGGATGGAATATATTGCTGCCCGTTGTGAACGGTGCGAATGGCGGTTCGCAGTTCGCTGGGTTTCGAGTCTTTAAGCAGATAGCCCTTGGCACCTGAGCGTAACCCTCGATAAATATCCTCATCTCCGTCATACGTGGTCAACACAATGATGCGAGCCGTGTTAAATTCAGCGCAAATCGCTGTAATCGCTTCAACTCCTCCCATTCGAGGCATCCGTAAGTCCATTAAGGTCACGTCTGGTTGTTCTTGACGAAATCGCTCGATTGCCTCAATACCGTCCATAGCTCGACCAATCACAGTTAGATCCGATTCTTCATCAATGATGGCGGCTATTCCTTGCTGGACGATTGCATGATCGTCCACAATCAGAACACGAATGACTGCTGGTTGACTCATGAAGTGCCTACTCCCAATTCACGATGACAATGACTTGTGTACCTTGATTCGGCTGACTTTGAATGATTAATTCCCCTCCAATATGCTCAACCCGCTCACTCATCCCTAGTAAACCGAATCCCTTACCTGGGGCGATTTTGTTAACTTCAAATCCCTGTCCATTGTCTTTAACTCGTAAAAGACACTGTGTTTCCTCGTAGACTAATTCAACCTGAATTTCCGTGGCGTGGGCATATTTAATCGCATTGGTTAAGGCTTCTTGTCCAATGCGTAATAGGTGATTCTCAACATCTGGTGATAAAGGATAGACGGCACCAATGACCTCACAGGTGAGATGAGTATTAGCGGAAGATTTCATTTGAGTTGTTAGATGTTTGAGAGCACTATATAAGTCTCCCTCCTCTAACAGTTTTGGTCGCAGAGCAGCAACCGAGCGCCGAGCTTCAGCCAGTCCAGTACGTGCCAATTCATCAACGGTTTCCAAGTGTGCTTGTGCCTTTGCTGGTTTTTTGATGATTTGCTCGGTTGCGGCTCCGATATGCAGCAGAATACCAGTAAAGGCTTGTGCTAAAGTATCATGAATTTCTCTTGCCATGCGGTTGCGCTCGTCCAGAATGGAGGCTTCTTCAGCACGTTTGCGATCGCTAATGTCACGGACTGAAGTGATTCTAATGACACGCTCACCATAAGCCGTCACTTTGGCTCGGATTTCTGCGGGAAATGTCGTGCCGTCTTTTCGGAGACAAATAATCTCATAAAACCCTTCATAGTGAGATTGTATGTTCTGGACAACAATCTCTCGGTAGTCTGGAGAGACAAGATTGCTCGCACGCATCCCAACTATCGCAGATGATGGGTAACCAAACATTTGGGTAAAGGCATCGTTAACATCTAAAACTGTGTTCTGCTCTGTAATTATGATCGCCTCAACGGCTGCTTCTGCAAGCTGTCGAAATCGTGCTTCACTCTCCACCAAGGCTAATTCTGCTTGTTTACGCTCGACAATTTCCTGTTGTAAATTCAATGTACGTTCTTCTACCTTTTGCTCTAGCGTGCGGGCATACTCCTTCAGGTTTTCCCACAGTAGATAGCCGTTGCTGATGATCGCAGACCCAACTAGAGCAAACAGAGGCGGAATGATAATCAGCCACCAACCCGTCAAAAATAGCACGTATGCGCCGCCGAAAAGAGAAATTCCCAACAGAACAACTCTAAATGCTGTTTGTCGAGGAGACGAGGATGTCCAACCGATGACGGCTCCGAGCGTTGACCAAACAACGAGCCACAGCCATTCAATCGGATCTGACCAGACATTAAGTAGAGGGCGTCCATCCAAAGCAGCGCTCAGCAATTGACTGGTTAACAGAGCGTGAACTTCTACACCAGCAGGTGCTGCAATTGTGTTGGTCGTGTAGGATGTGAAAAAGCTGTCCTCGAGGCTCTCTGCCGTTAACCCGATTAAGACGATGCGATCGCGTACTAAGTCGCGTGGCATCCTCCCCTGCAATACATCTGTTATCGAAACCGTGCGGAAGCCTTTTTGGAATTTGGGGAAGTTTGACAGAATTTGATAACCGCCAGCATTAACGCCAACATAACCCCCATCATTGGGTTGCAAGGGAGTAAATACAGCTCGACCCAAGCGAAACTGCGTCTCTTCGGGGTTAAGGGGTTGGCGGTTAATCCCTTCGCCTTCAAGATACGCAAACGCTAATCGTGTTCCCAGCGTAAATATGGATCGATTGTCTTGAGTTCTCAAATACAGTAGACTGCGGCGAATCCTGCCATCTGTGTCTAACAAGAGATCGCTCGCGCTTGCTTGATCGCGCTGTTTTAACAGTGGTGGTGCTTCAATGACTTCACCTTCAGCCGTTTGAATTATTTTCTCAATCCCAATTAAGTTAGGCGTGGAGGTGAAGACCTTGGCTAATTCTTGATGACCCGGTTCTACAGGTAGATCTCGAAAGATATCAAGACCAATTACCCTAGGCTGCTCCTGTTTGAGCGATGAGATAAGCTGAGCTAGCACAGCATCAGACATGGGCCATTGTCCGAGTTGCTTGATATCTGATTCATCAACCGTAACGAGGACGATCCTCGGATCGGCAGGTTCAAAGGGACGTAGGCGAAACATCTGGTCAAGCGCCACTACCTCCATCAACTGTAGTACCCCGGCTAAGCGCAAAATCAGCAATCCTCCGGCAACGCTGGGAACCGTTATCAGAACTCCACGCCATCGCCAAACTTGCTGTTTTAGGGTTGTCCACATAAGATGAGTGCGATCTGCTTGCAGCCGCGCTTCGCTATCGCTCAACGCGAGTTCTTTTTATTTGACTTGCTATCTAATCGTGGCATCCACGCCACCTGATTCCAGGAATTCACGCCATGTTGCACTGATGTTTGGGTCATTGGGTTGGGTGCGCTGTAGCTCAAACAGAACAGTGAGGGCATCGTACCAAGCATCAGCTTTTTGGTATAGCGAAACCTGTTCTTTGGGAGATGCCTGCTGGATTTGGCTCCGTCGAGTCGCATCGAGTTCAGTTCGTTGCACGGTGCCTGTGACAAATCGATCTTCAACGCGATCATTCGGGTTACAAATCACGGCAAGTGACCACGTATATTGCTTGCCAACCTCTAAAGGTGGTGCCTGTGCTGGAAGGGTAATGCTCATAATATCAGGAGTATTGGTCAAGGCAACCGTTGTCCGATAAACGCCTCGACCATCTCGACTGCGTAGACTAAATTCTGCGTTCTCAGCACTGGTTTTTGGCACGTATACCAGAAATGTTGGACGCTCTGCTACCGTTAAGCCTGGTTTTGTCGTTGGGCTAAAGGCAGTTAGTGGCAGACCTGTTGTTGCCGATCCAGCATCTTGAGGGCAGGCAGTTGGAGCACGCCGCCCTCCTGGTGCCGAGCTATCTGGATTCTCAGGTGGAGGGGGAGGATTGCTTTGCTTGAGTTGTGTATCCTTAACTTTTAGGACTTGGGGCTGTGCCTGAGTGTCCAATTGTGCTGCCAAAAGGCTGGGTGGGAGCTGATACTGTTCGGTTTGGTCTCCCCGTACCTCCCCCTTAAAAAAGGGAACTAAGAGCGGCTTGGTTTCCCCCTTTTTAAGGGGGATTAAGGGAGATCTTCGAGGAGTGAACTGACTAATCGAGAAATATTGGGGCATGAGCGCCAAAGCCGTACTATTAGAAATCGCCAGTTCTAAAGTCAGGGCAATTCCAACAGATATGCTACACAACAAGGATTTTATAAAATACATAACGTTTTTAAAGCCAATTTCCTAAAAGAACAAACGGTGCCCAATAGTAAGGAGACCTGTAATCGTCTTGATGCAATAAAGCCACTTGAGCACGACGTAGGGCTTCAGCTTTCGTTATCTCAGGCTTACCTAACTCACGGTAAAACTCAATCATCAGGAATGCTGTGGAGCGATCGCTGACTGACCACAACGAGGCAAGGGTACTTCGTGCCCCCGATCGCACCGCAACACCTGCCATCCCTAAGGCAGCACGCTTATCACCCGTTGCTGTTTGACAGGCGCTGAGTACCAGCAGTTCGATCGGGCTGAGTTTTCCCTCTCTAGAGCGGAGCAGTTGGTCTAATTGTTTAACGTTAATACGTCCATCCCAGGTCAGGATGAAGGTGTTGTCAGCGTTAGAGCTAAACTGACCATGCGTTGCCAAGTGAACGATTGGCGAGGGAGTGGAATTAACTTGGTTTTGAAAGGCTTGATTGGTAAACAGTTTATCCAGCAACACCTGAGCCGAAATTTCTGCTTCAATTTGGTTAATCTCAAGCGCAACGTTTGGCAGTGCCGAAAAATTCTCGCGAGCTTCACTTAATCCTGCTAATAACCCTTGCATCTGCTGGCGTTCGAGGGATCGGGGTTGAAGCAGTTGTAGACCGGGAGTGAGTACAACACTGTACTTTTCAATCAGAAACCGCTGACCATCATGGAGAGCTGCCATCGGCAAATTGCGGAGCAAGCCATCTGGCACAAACACAAGGGTTTTGATACCACTTGCTGCAAGTTCAGCTTCCTCAGGGCGCAGGAGTAAATCGTACACTTGCTGGGTAATGGGCAACCAATCTTCAATAAAGGCAGTAGGTCTGAGAGATTGGCGCATTTGGCTGAGGATGCGCTCTACCTCGACTTGAGGCAACAGTGTCTTGTGATAGCGCAAGGGTTGGTTAGGCAAGGACAGGATTACCGCAAACTGGTTGGGCAGAATGATTGGGTAAATGACCGCAGCGTGAGGGTCGATCTGGTCAATTTCTACCGGACGAGCACTAACACACGCTTCTCGAAAAAAATTATCGAGTTCTGCCAACTGAAGCGCTTCGATCACTTCACGAGCTTGTTTGAGGTTTTCCTGACTGGGCGCATTGTCTTGTGATTGCAACAGCAGTTCCACGAACTGGCGGTACACAGGTTCCACGCTTTCGCGAAATGAGAACTGCACATCTTGATTGACGGCAGCTAGGTCACTACGGAGGGATTGCAGCATTTTAACGGCTTCTGCATAGGCAGAGGTCGCATTTTGCAGATTTCCCGTAGAGGTGCAGGACTGCTGTGTGCCTTGACAGAAGATCCGTCCTAGCTGCCACTGCCACTGATAGGCAATGTCGGTTGCATCAATTGACTGAGCTAAGCTGAGGGCTTGTTGAGTCAGGGTTTTAGCGCTGTCCCACTGATGAGTAAGTTCATAGAGGCTGCCTAGTGTACCAAGGGCATAGGATTCAGCACGAGCATCTCCAAGGGTGCGAACTTGCCCAACAGCAGTTGCGAGTTCCTGGGCTGAGGTATTGAGAAGATTCGGAGATAACGCCTCCCCTGTCCCCTTACTGCTCATCTTGATTGAGCTTTGAGCCAAATTGATTCGGGCATACGCAGCCAGACGACCGGGGGGCAACTTGGCAAGCTGGGATTGAATTTCTGGCAACAGCGCTAAAGCTTTTGCCTGTTGTTCGGCTTCAACTAGCAGACTTAACTGAACAAGCTGGATTTGAGTTTTGGCTGTCAGCGAGGGAGCGGTGGTTGCTGCCTGCTGGTAGAATGCCAGTGCCGTATCGGTTTCTCCTTGGGCACGAGTCGTGTTCCCCAGACTTAGCAGAATGCCACTGATATCTGATGCTGATTGAGGTGTTTCGTCTCGACGTTGGAGAGCGATCGCTAAACTCTGCTCCAAAACAGTGCGAGATTGAGCCAGGTTGCCAACTAACCTGAGAATTTTGCCCAGATTTCGCAATCCTGTCACCTTGATGCGCGAATCGGACTGGTTTTGCAGCGACTGTTCTACTTGCGTGAGCAGGGTTGTGGCTCGTCTATAAAGTCCCTCTGCCTGTAAAGCCCTTGCCTGATTAATCTGGCTACCCAGTATACCGCTGGTATCATTCACTTTCCGGTAAGCAGTCTCAGCCTGTTGCCAGGTTAAGAATGCTTCTGTTGCTTTGCCCTCTCGCAGTTGCAGCTTTCCTTGAGTGGTGAGAACTTGGGCAAGAACCTGTGAGCTATCTGGATTGGATGCTGGGTTTTCAACGTTTAACAGCGAGATTGCCTGACTGATAGCCTCATTCGCTTGTGTCCACTGTCCCAGGTCTTCAAAGCCTGCGGCGAGAAAACTGAGAACGAGTGCTTGATTGAGGCGATCACCTTCTGTTTCGTAGAGGGTTGCTGCCTGTTGCCAAAGCGCGATCGCGTCTGAGAGTTGTCCTGCCTGATAGCGGTTTTCTGCCTGCTGCACAAGTTGGGCTGAGGGAGAAGTTGCAGAAGGCTGAAGGAAATCTGATGTAGTGGCTACCTGTTGCCCTGTATTCTCTACCCTGACCCAGTTGCTAGTCCCTTGTATCGCCACGGCAATCTCTGCATCAAGGCTAACGGCAATAAAAAGTCCCAATAGAACAAATTGAAGGAATCGCAGCCATCCTCTCTTTGAAAAGAGGCACTGCCTAATGGATACTCCCTGATTGATTCGCCTGTTCCGATCCGGCTTATGCATGTAATTGCGCTGCTCCTTCCAGTGCTGACATCAGCAGATGTCTGTTCATGGCTAGGTAAGTATCGTTATCTCAAGTTTTGCTCAATAAGACCAGGCAAGATAAGTGAGTTGGATACGCAAGATAAGTCAGTTAATTTTACTTTAAGTAGTTTACTGCCTACCTGGGCAGGCAACTGACTGATTCAGCGCATTCTGCACCGCTGGCTCAGCTATGGTGGCAACCAGGATAACTGTCAGATAACAAATTATTTGTTGTCTTAACAAATTGTTGTCGTTAGGCGCTTCTATCACTACCAAACCCTAGGTGTATCTGGATAAAGAAAAGCTGAAGTTAAAACAATTTATCGGTCGCTAAGGGATTCCTACCAAAATGCTACTTAGCCCAAAGCCCCTATCGTAAAAGATTTGAAAGGTTTTTGGATTAACGACACTAATGTGTTGATAGCGACAAATAATTTGTTATTGGACAGCAAACCACTGAATCAGGGTCTTTTTTCCTGAAGAATACTACGCTTCACCATAAGTTGTAGCTTTAACTCAAGGAACTTGCGTGGTCTAAATGGAATGTCTGTTGAAGAATGAGAACAACGAGGTAAATGTCGAGTCAGCGCCTTCGTTCGCGTTGAACCCAACCCATTACATTCATTCAAAAGGTGAAACCATGAAACTCTCATATCGCGGTGTGACTTACTCATATAATCCCCCAGAAGTTGAAACCACCTTAGGTGAAGTCGATGGGAAGTATCGGGGATTAGATTGGAGATTCCGCAATTTGAAAAAGCCACCAGTGCTGCAACCAACGGCTAGCCTGAAGTATCGCGGCGTTTACTATCAAACTGGCACAAAGCCAACCCCTAACAGCACTCAGCCGACAAAAACTCCGGCTTTCTCTACTCAAGAGAAGGCGCGATCACTAATGCACAATCAGAAGCGGACACTCAAAAATCGTCAGCAATCCATGCTGTACCGTGCTGCGGCAGAACTTGGGTTGGCAACTCACCCTGCCTAGCGGGACTTAAACAAATTTCAAGCCCAAACGAAGCCCAAAGCAGCTTTGTAAGCGAAGAATACATCCCTATTGTGGTTCAACCACTCGATAAAACGAAAAGACATCGCTGTCCGAAACGCCTCTAATGCATCAAC
>NZ_JCACKQ010000094.1:0-11899 GCF_059505465.1 Symplocastrum torsivum
CCTTCGGTTCCACTAAATCATCCGCTTGTGACACTCAAAGGGCGGAATGTGGGTTAAAAGCCTAAAGCAAAGCTCCTCGTTTACTCCAGTACTTCCTGTTGTTCCTACAGATGTTATACAAGACCCCTTGACAAATGAGTTAACGGGACTTAGACAAAAAGTGAAGCAAAAATGGCTTCAAACCTAGATATAGAAAGGCTTTTAGCTCGAATAGACATAAATCTAGTATTTACAAGGGTTTCAGGCTTTTTTAAGTCATCGACCTCTTTCCCTTTCTAAGAGGCATTTTCAGCCCCTTTAGGGGCTATAAAATGTCTAAGTCCCGTTAAGAAACGATTACCTAAACCCACCGGAATTTATCAAGCTTTCTATTCCTCAACATGCTGTCAAATCTTCCCCAGTTTGATTAGCGAAATTAGGGACTGGCTCACGCCATACTTTAAAGCAATCAATCTTTGGGATATCCCAAGATTTAGCAGTTTCCGAATCTCTGGAATATTGGCTTCCTTCAGTTTCGCTTGAGCGTGTTTTGAACCCAAACGGGCTGGCGGCAATCTAGAGGCGGGATACTTTCCCTGTTATCACAACAGGTTTTTGCTATTTTTTTATCAACGCTTTTTAGGGGTCTTGACACCAAGCCTGAATTCGCTCTGGTGTTAGTTGAGCTGAATGCTTCCAAAGGACGTGAATTTCTGCTAAGGTGCGGCAGTGTTTTTCCGCACACTCTCGATAACCACTCGAAGTGCGATCGCACAAAAAATGCTCAACACTACTAACTGACAAACCTAAGATAACCGCCAACTGTCCATAGGACAGCTCATCATAAATTTGCAAAAACTGGAGAGGAGAAAGGGGTTTAGGATATTGCTTATACGCTTCGAGTAATGCCCACTGGTACGGAGTCGGGTACATCAGTTAGTCCTCCTGCTGTTGCCAGCCATTTCCTTGGTGGGACTCCCTTTCCTTTGGTTTAGTTGAGGGCAGTTCTTGCGCTACCAGAGAAGCATCCTCCTCGAAAATCCAATCGGCTCTTATTCCCAACTCCCGCCTTGACTTGCTCTGCTCGTCTAAAAAGAGCAGGTAATGATATCCAGTAGCCTGTACCGTAGCGCCAGCCGCATAGACAATTCCTACAACACGTCCAAAATCACCCGCAGGGACTTTGCCAAACTTCAAAATTTGTGAGAGATGGAATAAAGGCGGCGGGAGTTGGGCAGGCAGGGTTGGAGGGAGACTTACTTCCGGGGCGATCAACAGTTGGGCGGACATGGCTTTTCTCCTAGATGCTTATTAGGTTTGGTATTGGGTGGTCACCCGCGAGTAGCAAATGAGTGTGGCAACTAATTTTGTTAGTTGAAAAGTTGAGTTCCTCTAAGTTGTGCTGATTGCGATCGCTGTTTGAGGAAAACAACGCTGATGCAAATTTGTAGTCAGGAGTATCGTCCTTAACTTTGATGCCTAGTATAGCACGGTGTTACTCCGAGTGATACTTTATCAGTGAGTGTTACTTGAAGATAAGATTGTTATGTCCGCAACCTCATCTCGGTTTAGAAGCTTGCCAGCGAAAAACCTGAAGCGAATCACTACTTATGTTGCACCGGAGGTCTATGCAGTTCTGGAGAAATGGGCTGAAGCTGATGGGCGCCCTCTAAGCAATCTTGTAAGCCGCATACTGGCTCAAGCCTCTCAGGAATATCTCCCCAGCATAGAGAAGAAGGAAGATCAGCCGGAATGAGCGAAACTGCATCACGCTGCTAATAAAGCGAGACCATCTGATGATGCCAATTGAAACTTCCAATCATAAAGATTTCTACTGCCGTCTAGCGGACTTGCACTCGTAGGCATCCAGAAGCTTCTATTGCGTTACAAGAAAATTGCTTCAGAAATTTAACTTTGTCAATTTTCAAAGCATGGAACCAGTTCTGGCTGCCAATGTTTCTACTGCTTCCGTTGCTACTTTAGCCACTGCCTCAGTCGGTAGCGATCGCAATATTCTCAATACTTGATCGAGAGGGTCGGAGGAAGGTAACTTTCCTTCAATGAGGTAAGTTTGGAAGTCTTGCAAGCTCCAACCTTTGAACGCGGCTAATTTCTCTAAATTTTCCGTTTCAGGCCAAGATTGACCGGATTCCCAAAGATTAACCGATGACTGACTGACACCCAGTCGTTTTGCAAACTGGCGCTGGCTTTGGGAACCTCGTATTTCTCGAACGTAAGTGGCTAGTCGTTCAGCTTTAGGATTCATACCACTATTTTATGCCTCAGTTCATTGATCTTTCTACCAATCAACCTTGAAGGATTTGCCTACTATTAGCGATATAATCAGTTTTGATGAACTCGTCAATCATTAAAGGTGGATGCTGATAAATTGCTGCCTTGGCGAAGATGAGTTTGTGCATCACAAAGCTAGGACATTGAAAAGACTAAAATATTACGCTCTTTTATCAAAGACTAGGGCAACAGGTAAAGCCTGCTTAGAAGCCGAAGCCCTCACCAAGCGCGATCGCTCTCTCTTGAGGCGACTGTCTTAAAAGCTAGCACAGCGACAATCAGGTGATCGCTTTCATGAAAATCCTTCAATGCTTTCCAGCCAACTCCGCTCTAGCTTAACGCCAGAAACAGTTTTTACAGTTGACTGCAACTGGAGCAAATCCGAGTGAAGGTGCATTACTGAGGCAAAAAATAATGGAGAGTAATTTACAGCCATCCAATGGCTCAACTCATCAGAACTTATCACTTGTTACTTATGTAGACCCGCTCCAGCTAAAACCACACCCTTGTAACTCCTCGATCTATGGAGAAGATGAGGATGTCACGGAACTGGTGAATCTGATACGTGAAACCGGATGGGTTAAACCCTTGGTTGTTAACAATCGGAAAATTATTATCTCAGGACACCGACGCTGGAAAGCCATTCTGAAACTGGAACGGAAAACCGTGTCAGTTGAAGTAAGGGAGTTTCCTGACGAAATCGCTGAACTACAGGCACTGTTACTGGAAAACGCCAACCGCTCTAAAACTGTAGAACAGAAAGTTAGAGAAGCTTCTGCCTGGAAAAACATAGAGAAGGAAAAGGCGAAAAAGCGACAATTAGCGACTCAGAACAACCACGCAGGCAGAGCAGTTCCGGAAAATTTTCCGGAACTGCTCAAAGAGAAAGGTGAAACCCGCGATCGCCTCGCCAAGCTAGTAGGTCTGGGGAGCGGTCGAAACTACTCTAAAGCCGCTAAAGTCGTAGATATCATAGACGAACAAACTTCTTCGGGCAATTTAGAAACAGCTCAAGCTTTGCGCTCAGTGTTAAACGGGCAGAGTGTAGACGCTGCGACCAAACTCCTGAAACGGATATCTCGAAGCAGCAATCACACGGAAGATTCTTTGAATGGAGGTTCGTCTACTTCCAGCAACTCGGATAAAGAGGAAGCAGCAAACATCCAACGCAGTTGCTGGACTTGCAATCATTGCAGTACAGAGGTCATAGAAGAAGACCATAGCTTTTACTGCAATTTGCTGGGGATTCAAAGCTTGCTAGACCAAGATGGCGACACGCGGGGAGCTGAATGCAATCTATGGAGTTACCGTTGGTCTGAAGCTACCCTTGCCAAAACCACCAATCCCTCAACTTTCAGTCTCATCTTTCCAGAACACTTGCACACCCTATTTCAGGATGCCGCACGTCAAGCAGGGATGAGTTTGGTGGACTGGGCAACAACAGTACTGGAGTCAGCAGCTAAGAATAGTTGCGGCACGAGTAAGCGTACCGATAGTAACACCAAGTCAGGAAGTAACAATGAAGCGGTAGTCAATGACGCGGCTAATTCTAAAGCCGAGCAGCTTGTCTTCCAAAAACAGAGTCACCTTCCTTCTGAATTGAGTGTTAACGGAAGCTCGTCCTTTTTCGACCAGATGACAAAACTTCCGTTGACAGAGCACTCCCCTGAGAGAGGACAAAACTGATGCAGCAGGAAGATAATGATGTTAGGAGTAATAACCTCTATTTTGGTGCATCACAACTAGAAATTAGCGGGTTGGATGTACTCCAGTCTCAGGTAGTCAAAAAGCGAACTCGTCGCCCTTCCAATCTACCTTTGACTCAGCCGCCATTATTCATGACTCAAGCTGTAGAAATGATGGCAACAGGGGCACCAGTAATCAGTGCAACGCAAGCGTACTTAAAGCGCCCAGATTGGGATAAGTATGGAAAAGATAGCCTGTACTTCCCGCGAGAATTTGGGAAGGGGAGGTCTGTTGAATTTTACATCCTCAATAACCAAGAACAGCAACCGGAATTCATCACGCATAAGGCAGAGAAAGAAATTCTTGAGAGATACGGCGTAATGGCAGCTCGGCTCCATGCTGTATTTGCTACTTATGCAGCAAAGCAGCAAGAACCTTGGAAAGAGTCGTTTAATCTGCAAGCGTCTGATCTAATCAAAGTGCTGGGACTGCACCGTACCAATCGGATGAACAAATCCCAAAAGCTCAAAGCAGTGGCGGATTTAGCTTGGATCGTTGGCACTTTAGGAGCTGAAATTCATTGGTATGAAGGGGAGTTGGATTTATGCATTACGCGCAAAAGTCCGATTTGGACAATTCTTTACGTTGAGGAATTTCATCAACCAGAACTAATTGAGGGAACTGCCGAACTGATCGAAGTTATTATTCGAGTTATGCCAGGAGCCTGGGCTGAGAAGTTCCTCAACAAAGAAGGCGAACAACAAAGGAAAGCACTTTACCAGTACGGGTTTATTAACCAAGAAGTTTTTAACCTCGACTGCTATAAGCAAGAGCTAGCTGCCGCATTGGCTCTGTACTTAACTCAAAATCGGCGCTCTCATATCAAAGGAACATACCGCATCCAAACTCTGCTAGAAGCTGTTATGTCCGCGCAGGAAATAGAAGCTATCCGTCAGGTAAAACAGTATCGATCACGTTTCGTTAAAAGATTTTACACTGTTCTGGAGGCTCTAACAGAAATCGGATTTAAGCTTCAATTTTCTGAATCGTTTCCAAAGGAACTGCTACCAGATTGGGCAGAGCTGCCGAAGGAAAATGAAAGTGAGTTAGATCCAGTAGCTACAGCCCCGAAACATCGGCAATTACCCAAAGGATTTTTTAACATCTGGCTTAATGGTGTGGTCAGCATCACTGCACCACCAGCTATTGAATCTGCCATGAAAGAGTTTGAGAAAAGGAAGGTTCAGATAGCTAAAGAGAAACCTAAGCGTAGCTCCAGAACATCTCCTAGGGTCAAAGGCGATGCTCGATCTGTCGAGACACCAACGAAGTCAGCTCAACCATCTCACTTAGAGGTACTGACTGGAGAGATAGTTAAGCAGCTTCGCTTCAAACAGGGATGGACTCAAGCTCATCTCGCCTCCAGAATTGGTAAGAGTGTCAGTTGGGTCAAACTGGTGGAAAGCGGACGACGAAGAATTAAAGACGATGACCGAGAAGCTTTGCGAAAACTCCTTGGACTGTGAGCTTTTCTCGTACTGACACAACTTCAAACTTCAGTTTTCACCAACCCACGGCGCTCACCGTGGGTTTCTTCGTTCTAATGCAATTGAAGGTTACAAGGCTGTAACCATTATTTTGTAAAAGCTTCAGCGTTTTTTGCCCTAAAAAAACCTCCCATGCTGTGACTATTAGTTCCCATGCTGTGACTATTAGTTCCCATGCTGTGACCTAAAAAATTTGAAAGTTACTTCTGGCAAAGGTTTTAGCTGAGGTTACAAACCTGATCAATTTGATTAATTTTGATCCGTCAGTAACTTTTTAGCCAAAAAAACCAGGGCGGTAGTGTATAAGGCGCACAAAAAGTTCTGCGTGGGGTCGCCAATAACTCCCACCCACCCTGCACTTATGAAACGCCAGTACACGAGCAAGCGCCATCTGTGTCCTGTCTGCCATCTTCACCACGGTTGTGCCATTCGAGAAGACGGCTTAATCGAGTGCCTGCATAATTCCAGTAAACATATCACTCCATCTGGATATCACTTCATTAAACCGCTGCTCCACAACCTTGGCGGTTTATTTGCCCCATTAGATAATCACTTGACTAGCTCGATAACATCTCAATCAAAACGAAAGCCACATCCCAACAACCTCACCCAAGCCGAATATCAGGAACTAGCTTTAGGGAGCGCGATCGCACCTGAGTTAATCGAGCTGAACTTCTTCCACCTTGAAGGAAACGAACCCTACGAGCGACTATTCATCTCTGATAAAATTCCCCGGCTCAACACAGGACGAGTCTCTAGCGGCTTCCTCAAACGCTTCCGTCACGTCGAACAGGGCGGTTGGTGGTGTTCAGGACTAGATCCATTCGATAACTGGCGACCAATGGAATGGGGACGATTTAAACCCCTTTCCCCTCGCCTCGATTGGGAGTCGGGCAAGCTAATTAAGTACGAATCGCCACCAAAAACCCCAAACCGTGTCACCTACTTTGACGTTCCCCCAGACATTTGGGACAAAGTAGCTCGACGATACAACATCAAACGCTATCACTCCCCTCTAGCTCTACGCCTGTGTGACACAAAGAAAGCTCCCAACTTTTGGGAATGGGTAATCGCTCATCCTCAAATCCCTATCATCCTTGCAGAAGGTGAAAAAAAAGCGGCTTGCTTGCTCAGTCTAGGATTTGTGGCGATCGCACTTCCCGGCATTTGGAACGGTCGCGTCGGCTTCAAAGACTTTGACGAAAGGCTACATCCCGATCTGCTCCCACTGGCACAGCCGGGGCGACGATTCCAAATTTTGTTTGATCGCGAAACCAAGCTCAAAACCCGCTGGGCTGTCTATCAGGCTACCCAACGCACTGGCAAAGCCATCGAAGCCGTCGGCTGTGTCGGCGAAGTCGTCGTGCTGCCGGGACCTGAGAAAGGCGTTGATGATTTTGTTGTGGCGCGTGGCAATGATGCCAACTCACTTGTGAGTGCGATTGTCGCGGATGCTTATACACTTAGAGACTACCAGCGCTTTTACCGCCCACGAGTTAGGGGACTGAGCGACAAGTACAAGCCCCACGTTCGGGTTAACGTGAAATATCTCTCTCAAGCCGTCTCCCTGCCTTCTAGGGGTTTGGTTGTGCTATCGAGCGATATGGGAACTGGTAAAACCGAACTGTTGCGGCAGTGGCGGCAAGCTCACCCTCAAGCCAAATTTCTCAACAACGGGCATCGCGTCAACCTGCTTAAAAATCTCGCCCAAAGATTGGATACCGAGATGTATTCCGCCGTCAGTCAGGGAGAGTTAGTTAAAGCCAACGCCCTTTCAATTACCATTGATAGTCTCCACAAATTGCAGACCGACGCGCTGACTTACGGCTGTGTCTTCATCGATGAAGCCTGCCAGTACCTAACTCACCTGCTGCACAGCAAGACTTGCCAGGAGCATCGCGCTGAAATCTTAGAGGTGCTGGAATACCTTGTCTACAATGCTCCTTTGGTTGTCATTGCCGATGCTCACATGGATGACGTGACTGTAAACTTCTTCAGGGCAATGCGCTCAAAAGGGGAAGAGCCTTTCATCATCTTCAACTCTTGGAAGAATGGCGGAAGAACGATCTCTTGGTACGAAGGGAAGGATAGTAGCGCTCTAGTGGCGACTATTAGTGCGGCTCTCATGTCGGGACAGAAAATTCTGGTTGTCTCTGACTCTAAGCGCTTCATCAAGAAGCTTGAAGCGTTACTGAGTGTCTCTTTTCGCGTTGAAGAGTCGGATTCTCGCTCCTCCACTCCACTCCGGATTTGGTCGGTTCACTCAGAAAACTCCGGCAGCCAGGAAAATGTTGCGTTTATCACTGATATTACGAACGCGGTCAAAGACTTGGACGCTTTACTCGCCTCACCCAGTTTGGGAACTGGGGTGGATATTCCTGACTATCACTTCGATGCCGTGTTTGGCGCTTTCCACGGCGCTTCTCAAACAGCAACCGAGTGCGCTCAACAGCTTTACCGCTACCGCCCTATCGTACCGATACACGTTTGGGTAGCGCCTCGCCCTCCGTTTGGTTACGCGGACTCTAACGCTACCAAAATTAAGGAACACATCCTTCAGACCAATGAAATGACCGCGTTTTTGATTCGCATAGACAGAGAAACCGGGCGGCGTGGGGCGGAGAAGGACTGGGCGCTTGAGGCTTACTGCCAGATTAAAGCCGCTCGCAATCAATCGATTAACAACTTGCGCGATGATTTGCGAAGTCTTCTGGCTTCTATGGGCAATGAGATTATACCTTTGGGCAAGGAGAATGATGAAGCTGCCCATACCCGGTTGAAAGCAGCAGCTTTATCGCTTGCTGTTGCCCACAATCGGGCAGTTGTAGGGGCTAAGGATATTACGGCATCAGAGTACCGAGCCAGGGCAAGCAAGGATTATTTGAAGCCAGAAGAAGTATTTGAATGCGAGAAGTTCCGCCTTCGTGATGCTTACGGCTGTGAAGTTACTTCTGAGCTAGTGGCTCTAGATGATGGAGGACGGCTAATCAGTCGCCTTGTGCAGCTAGAAGCCATACTGACAGAACCAGACGGTACGATTACTGACCCAACAACGGGTAGAATTTACCCAGCTCCACCACAAAGGTTAGCAGAACGAGACCTCACTGAACGAGAACTACTGCCCATCTGCACGGATTGGGGGAATTATTCGGCACGCTGGCTGGCACGATTCAATTTGGGACTGCGGGATATTCTGCAACGTTTAATCGCAGGGGAGGGGATTCGCGCTACTGACCCGGACTTGTCACGAATGAGTGCGATCGCGCAACAATGTGCGGTTCATATTAAAGCGATTCTCGGCTTTACCGTGCCACCCGGCTGCTCTCCGATGTGGCTCCTCGCGACCCTAGTCGCTCAACTGGGGCTAAAGCTCGTTTCTAGAAAAGAGGGCGCAAGGGGCAAGCAAGTCAGAATTTACGTCTTGGCTCCGGATGAAAGAGACTTTGCGCTAATGGTTCTTGCTCACCGAGAAGCCAAGCGTGTTGAGAAGTCCCGAATAGAGGAAGAAGTAAGAGAACGGCAGCGACGCTATCAAGCGGCAATGCAGTCCCGCTATGGTGTTGCGCCTCCATCCTCGCCCGTATCCACCCCCCTCGATAATGGGTCTACTCAACATTTATTGAGGGGGGTGGATACAGTAGCCAATCCTCTTTCTGCGGAGGCTGAACAAATGGCTGAGGTAGCTTGGCATAAAGAAGGTGGAGCCCAAGCGGTAGCTGATGTTAGGGAAGCCTGGGATATAGAACCCATTTGACATCTTTACAGGACTGAATTAAGGTACTCATACCTCACCACGTCAGAAGGGGGCAACAATACTTATGCGATCGCTCCCTCCTTCACAGCCAATCGCCAACTGTATGTGCAACAGCTTAGTCCCCCAGCGCTACTCCCTCACGACGGGGATCAGCACCGCCGAGCAGTTCCTGATTAGTCAGCAAGATTCCCTGCGAACCACTGGTTTGTTCTACAACTTGCACTGAATGACCCATCGCTTCTAAGGCAGGCTTGAGTTCAGCAAGATTTGTACCCGCCTCCAGTTCCGTTGAAGCATTACGGTTGCCAAAATTTGGGAGGGATATAGCTTGTTGGCTGTCGAGTTTCCAGTCCAGCACTGCAACGAGTGCCTTTGCAACGTAGTTGATAATTCGACTACCGCCAGCAGAACCAACCACCATCACTAGTTTGCCTTTGCGGTCAAATACCATTGTAGGAGCCATCGAACTTCTGGGACGCTTCCCAGCTTCTATGCGATTAGCAACTGGCTTACCATCTGCTATGGGTGAAAAAGAGAAATCCGTTAGTTCGTTGTTGAGCAAGAAGCCTCGCACCATCAACCTTGAGCCAAAGGCATCTTCAATGCTACTTGTCATCGACACCGCGTTACCAAAGCCATCGACGATCGCAAGGTGGCTAGTGGAAGGAAACTCTCTAGAATCATCTTGTCCCCAATTGTGCACCTGTCGTGACGATAACTCACCCGGTTTAGCTTCACCCATTGAACGCTTAGGAGCGATTAGCGTAGCACGGCGCTTGAGGTACTCAGGGTTAATTAATTCTTTTATCGGTACTGGCACGAAGTCCGCATCAGCCATGTACAGTCCCCTGTCAGCATAGGCAAGTCGTCCTGCTTCGGAGAAGAGGTGGACGGCTTCTACTGAACCTGGCTTCAAGGCAGCTAGGTTGAAGTGTTGGAGAATGCCCAGAATTTGTAACACAGTCAGACCACCGGAACTGGGGGGTCCCATACTACAGATTTTGTAAACCCGATAAGCTCCGCACACGGGTTCCCGTTCTTTTGCCTGATAGTCTGCAAGGTCTGCGGTTGTTAAGTCGCCCGGTATAGCTGCCTTCGTTACTGTAGCAACGATGTCGCGAGCAATCTCACCCTTGTAAAAACCATCAGCACTACGCCTAGCAATCAGACGCAGCACCTCGGCATAGGGCTTATTGACTAGTTTTGTGCCAACTGGCTTGGGTGTACTGTCTGGTTGATAGAAGTAACTCCTAGCTGGCTCTAAGCGGGGTAGATACTGCTCTTTACTCAGCAGAGTGTGCAAGCGCGGCGAGATGGGGAAGCCTTGCTCAGCTAGTTGGATAGCTGGTTGAAACAATTGTGACCAGGGTAAGTTGCCATATTTCTTGTGTACCATTTCTAGCATCCGCACTGTTCCTGGTACGCCTACAGATTTTCCTCCAACAACGGCGTCGTAGAACTGTAGCGGTTTGCCGTCCTTCCCTAAGAAACGGTCGGGCTTAGCAGCGGCAGGGGCAGTTTCTCGACCGTCATAGGTATGAAGTTTTTGAGTTTTCGCATCGTAGTAAACGAGGAAAGCACCACCGCCAATACCAGAAGACTGTGGCTCAACCAATCCGAGTACTAATTGGACAGCGATCGCCGCGTCAACGGCATTACCCCCAAGTCGGAGAATGTCATGACCCACTTTTGAGGCTAGCGGATTAGCTGTCACTACAACATACTTCTGGGCGCGGACGGCTTCACGTTCGCTTCGACCACTCCCAGCTTCAGGTGCAGGGCGGTCTTGGGTAAGCCCCAACAACATGGGAGGCAGGAGGGCAGCGCCGAGGCCAAGGGCTAGTAGACGAGAACGGAAGGAAAGTATAGATGCAATAGTCAATGCAATTTCTCCTGATCAAATCGAGAAACAAAGCGATTGCTCTTGCGAGTTACTAAGGAGCTATTGCACATTTAAACGGAAGCGATCGCTACCCATCCTTCTCACCCCAGAACTCAGAACCCAACTATCAATTGGCGACCTTCCGTTAATATTAACGGAAGGTCGCAGTGAGGTGACCTGTTATCAGGTGTTATCACTTGAGGTAACCTGTTATCAGGTGTTATCACTTGAGAAACCGTTGTGAAACCGCATTTTTCCGAAGTTTACCAGCACGTATCCCTTCCAGAATAGCGAGAGCGTTGCGACTCTGAAAGAGTCAGCGCAGATCGCACTCATCACATACTGATGGTTTCTACTCTATGCCGAGGAACTGGACATCTGAGCTTGGCTTTAATTGATTCCTAGCTAATAAATCGGTTGCCCTATACTGGCAGATGGCAATCCCTATCAGGTGAAGACGGACTTGTTCGACAAGGAACGCCAACAATCAGTGGACAACGAGGCACCCCTCGCGGCAAGGATGCGTCCTCGCACCCTCGATGAATTTATCGGGCAAGACCACATCATCGGAGTGGGACGCCTGTTGCGTCGTGCTATCCAAGCTGACCAACTTTCTTCCCTGATCTTTTTTGGCCCACCTGGCACGGGGAAAACAACTCTCGCTCGGATTATTGCCAACACTACTCGCGCTCACTTCATTGCGATTAACGGGACTTAGACAAATTTCAAGCCCAAACAAAGCCCAAACTAGCTTTGTAA
>NZ_JCACKQ010000095.1:0-293438 GCF_059505465.1 Symplocastrum torsivum
TACGTTAGATTGGCTCTATTAATAGTAGCCTAACTTCCGCCGAAGTCTACTAGCATCTTCTTTGAAAGTCACATCTATCGTCCAATGAACAGAATTTTCCACTCCCCAATGAGTTCGCACAGCATGAGCTAAAACTTGAGCATCAACTTCTAGACTAGTCAGGTAATAGCGCACTTCGAGCTATCAGCTCTTGGTCAGTGCTGTTCTCTGCTTCTACTGTTGCTAGTTGAGGCATAGCCGCTAGCCATCGTTCTCGCCACAAGCGCACTTGACCTCGCTCTAATTGCAACTCTCGAGCCAGTTGGCTGTTAGGAACTCCGGCAGTGGCTAACAAGATCAACTGTGCGCTCGCCTCACGAGACGATAAGGGTTTGTGGTTCGACGCACAATCTGTTTGAGTAGGGTTTGCTGCCTTAAGGAGAGGATAATTTTTTCGGCTTGCGGACTGGGCATGGACTTCAGTTGCTAACTAGCTCATCTGCTTGATGATTTGGCTATTGGCAGTTTACCCCAGTTTTCACCCTTTCTTGGCTGGTGGGTTACTTCTGCCGCGCTGGTCTAGGCTCTAGTCGAGCAAACACCCTGGCAAAAGTATCGTGGCTGGGAATGCCGTTCGCCAGACTCAAGAAGCTGGCTAGCCATTCTTGTTTGGCTTGTCCATAGGTTTCTATTGCTACCCAACCATCAGCTCCACTGATCACTGCCAGGATGGCAATCGCAATGATATCTATGAGTAAATGATGCTTTGTGCGTTCTACTCTGGGGTCTTCCAAGCAAGCGAAGTGCTTAATAAATGTAGATTCTAGACTTAGAGTCATCACCTGGCTATCGATTTCTACTCAATGGCAAAGTAGATATTCAGCCTCAATCCTACCTTTGATGGTGACACCCGAAAAGCGGCTCTTGAACAGCTTGTTGTTTTAGGAACCAGGGGTAGCCCTTGATTTTACCTCGAATCCTAAAAAATTTAAGATGCGTTTACCCTGTCAACCTCAATCTCATCTAAAGAAACAGTTGCTCCATAAGACTTCTGGAATTCAACAAGCACAGACGCTGAATCTTTCCTCAGTGCATCAGCGAGAGAAGGATCGTTAATGAATACATCGGTACGACCAGCAGTGATTCTACTACCATTGATGTTAAGTCTGATAGGGTCAGTCATGTTCAAATGCTCCAAAAACTACAACAGTCCAGATTTACTTCAGTCTTGGGACTGGCAAATTCGCTCAAAAGTATGCCCTAAGGAAAGGATAAGTTAAAAGCAAAATTACCTGTCAAACCCTTACGGGTGATTTCTCAGAAAAAAGATTTTCTTTTGAAAACCTCATATGAGCTTCGTTGTCCAACCAAATAATCTTCAATCACACTCTTACCAGTAGGTAAGCAGCATAACTTTTGATTAGACCGCAGTTACGGTCTAACAGACTATTACGGTGTATAAAACAGCCAGCGTTCAATCCCTAAATTTAGGCTTTAATACTTCTCCCATGATCTTTAATAAATCCAAGTTCGTCTAGCCTAAAAATGTTCAATCTTGCCGAAATTATTACTCGCCTTTCACTTTCTTTAATCTACTTTTGTGGGAAAATGTAATAAGATGTACTAAAAAGCCGGAAAATGTGAGCTATAATCCACAAAATGCTCCAATCTCCCAGCCTTAATGAATGTTGAAGAAGTGTTAAAACTCGCTGATAAGATAGTATTTTCCAAAACAGGTCGGCACCTTGACGATTTACAAGAAGCGGTACTGCGAGGAACTCTACAACGAGAAAAATATAAGGAAATAGCCAAAGATTTTGACTGTTCTGAAAGTCGAATTAGGGAAGTGGGAGCGGAATTATGGCAAATACTCTCAGAACAGTTAGGTGAAGAAGTCAGTAAATCGAATTTTCGATCAGCAATGGAGAGGTGGCAAAACTCTATTGTTTTAAACTTTGCACAAGACGTTGTAGTGAGCGATAGTTTTAACATTTGTGGAGAAAGTAGACACCCGCCAGATATACCAAACTCAAACCCACATAATGAGGAAACATCTAATACAAAACAACCTCAAACCCTGTATCAAGATTTAAGTGAGATGCCAGAGTTGGGTGTTCTCTACGATCGCACTCCTGAACTCGACACCCTCACAACCTGGATTTTACAAGAACGCTGCTGCCTAATAGCCCTTACAGGTATCAGTGGCATCGGCAAAACAACATTAGCAGCGCAACTCGTACAACAAATAAAAGATGAGTTTGAGTATGTAATTTGGTGCAGTCTAGAGGCATCTCCAACCTTAGCTGAATTTCAATATAAACTGATACAGTTTTTGTCACAGCCAGAAAAACTAGATTCATCTACAACAAACCAAAAACCTTTACCTCTAATTAAGTATTTACAAAAATATCGCTGTTTTGTAGTCTTAGATGATGTTCACAAAATTTTCAGTAGCGGCGAGTTGGCAGGAAAGTATAAACCAGGATACGAAAACTATCGCTCCTTTTTCAAACAGATAGAAAAGTTATCTCATCAAAGTTGCTTTCTGTTAATCGGTTGGGAGCAACCGAGAGAAATTTCTCAAGTTAAAAGCAAAAATACTCCCATTCGTACCTTACAACTCACAGGATTAGATATCGCAGCAAGACGGGAATTACTCAGAGATAATGGGTTAGAAGAAATTGATGACTGGGATACACTCATTCACCGCTACCAAGGCAACCCTCTATGCTTAAAAAGCGTGGCAACTCTGATTCAAGAGTTGGGAGAAGGGGTAACGAAGTTGTTACCAGATGATACTCTATTGTTGCCAGAAGATTTGAAAGATGTTTTACAGCAGCAGTGCGATCGCTTATCTGAAATAGAAAAACAAGCTCTCTCCTTATTGGCTAAAGAAAGCGAACCCGTCAACATAGCAAAATTGATAGAAAATGGGACAAGGCCAGCGTCAGACTTACGAAATGCACTGCAATCTTTATTGCGGCGCTGCTTGATAGGACAACAAGGAAGTTTTTACAATCTGCCACTTGTGGTGAGGGAGTATATCAAAGGGTTATAACTGAATTTTTTGTACTCTAGCTAACTTAACAAGTTATATTTTTCCAGGAGGAGAGAAGTTTTTTGCGGCATCATCTACGACTAAAACCCAATCATTTCCTCTACCTTTTGTACCTGGGGGTTCAAAATCACGAGTACCACTATTAGCAAACTCTTCAATAAAAATACTGCTACCATTACGTGGGTCATACCACCAAGCTTTTAGACGAGTACCGGAAATTTTACCCAGGTGAATCGTAAAATTTTGTCCCGTATAAGCATAAACAAATAAATAGTCATCGCCGCGTGTTGCTGAAGAGTGATTTGCTCCTGTTCCTGGGTTGCTACTAATAATGGATTGATCAGGAACACGGCTTAAGAAGGGACGAGATAGCAGGAGATTCCGAAGATGAATTATATCCGCCGCACCCGGTCGATCTAAAGCGTCATGCCAATAGTACTCTGGAGAACTAATTCCTTTATGTCCAGGTGCCCACATTTGCCAAATACTATGATGTCCATAAGTATGACCAAAAGCACCTGCAACTAATGCCCAGTAAGCCGCTTGACGTACATCATAATCACGGAAATATCCATTGCCTGGATTCCAATTAATCGGATGATCTTCGTAGCGTGGTTCTCCATCTAAAGTTGGTTTAGCTGGACTCTTAGCATAATCAGAACTAACAGTCGTGTAGTTAGGTAAATCAAGAGCGCTATGCCCTGACTGCAACATATTAAAATCTAACCATTCTTCATTATGGAAAAAAGTTGATGAGGTAGAACCACCGACTGGGTGATAAGTCATGAGGAATTTTCCTCCGTCGCCTTCTGCTAATCCAGCCGCCATTTCACGCCAGACTTTTTCCTTGCCTCCGGGATTGCGATCGCCTCCTATAATCCAAATAATATTAGTTCGATTTTTGTATCGATTACCCAAATAGTAACCATAGGTTCTAGCATTACCTTCATTTATTACACCACTCACTACATGGCTTCCCCAGGTAGGGAGAAACCCAATAAATAATTCTCGTTTTTCTGCTGCATCAACAACATAATCAACGTGTTGAAAATACTTTTTATTGGGTGTTCTGGGATTATTCTGGTGAAAGGGACAGTCACCATAAGGATTTGGTGTATTTAAACCGTCTAGTTCAGCTACAGCAACCGCTTGAATAACTGTAAAACCTTTTTCTCGTCTGTTTTCTAGATAGCTAGTCGCTTCTTCTCGTGTTAAACGATGAAACAGTTCCCAAGCTGTATCTCCTAACCACAAAAAAGGCTGTCCATCACTAGTTTTTACCAAAAATCGCTGATTATCTGAAACTCGTAAAATCATAAGATGACTGGTTTTTGGTTGGTGGTTGTTGGCTATTGGTTGTTAGCAAGTAAAATTACTAGTCTTAGAGTAGTTGAGCGCGATTCAAACTTTTATTTATATGCATCTAAGCCTGTGCATGATTGTTAAAAACGAGGAAGCGTCTTTGCCCAAATGCTTGAGTAGTGTCAAAGATGTTGTGGATGAGATGGTAATCCTGGATACAGGTTCTACTGACAGAACAGTTGAGATTGCTAAAGAGTTTGGTGCTAAAGTGTATCACTTTGAGTGGTGCAATGATTTCTCGGCTGCTCGAAACTATGCTCTCAAGTATGTGCAAGGAAAATGGGTGTTGGTATTGGATGCAGATGAAGTACTAACGCCAAAGATTGTGCCAGAGATGAAGCAGGCGATGAAAGGTAAGCGCAATCTTGTGATTAATCTGGTACGCCAAGAAGTAGGCGCGTCTCAATCTCCTTATTCCTTAGTTTCACGTCTATTCCGCCATCACCCAGACGTTTACTTTTCCCGCCCTTATCATGCAATGGTGGACGATAGTGTGCAAGCGTTGTTGCAGCGAAAACCCGATTGGCAAGTTGTTTCTCTATCTACAGTCGCAATTGAGCATTACGGTTACCAACCAGAAGCGATCGCATCTTTAGATAAATACACCAAAGCACGACTAGCAATGGAAGGCTTTCTGGAAAATCATCCAAATGACCCTTATGTATGCAGTAAACTGGGGGCGCTTTATGTTCAGTTGAATCAGTTGCAGGAAGGCATTGAACTTTTGGAGCGTGGCTTAGGTGCAAAGCCGTTAGACCCTCCAGTATTATTTGAACTGCACTATCATCTGGGCAATGCTTACACCCGTACATCTAATCTCAACTCAGCCGTGGTGCATTATCAAGCAGCAATCCAGCAGCCAATGTTACCGCAATTGAAAATCGGGGCTTACAATAACTTAGGCAACTTGCTGTTGAAGGCTGGTGAGTTAACTGCTGCGAAAACTGTGTATGAAAGAACTGTAAAAATTGACCCTAGTTTTGCCGCCGGACATAATAACTTGGGCATGACTTTAAAAGCACTGGGGCAACTGGAAGAAGCGATCGCATCCTATCAGCAAACGATTCAGCTAAACCCAGAATACGCCGATGCTTACCAAAACTTAGGGGTGGTTTGGCTGAAACTTGGTAAAGTACCGGAGAGTTTATCAGCCTTTAAAAAAGCGATCGCTCTCCATGAGGTGCATAATCCTCCTGAAGCCCAACGCCTCCGTCAGGGACTAAAAGACATGGGCTTTCAGGTTTAACTAATTCTAAGCGGGTTGCTTGAGTTGAAGCTGTTGCAACTGACTCGGTGCAACTACACCTCGCTCGGTAATAATGCCAGTGATGAACTCGGCTGGTGTAACGTCAAAGGCTGGGTTATAAAACTCCACTCCAGGAGGGCAAGTCACCGTGTCGCCAATTTGATAGATTTCCGAGGGGTGGCGCTCTTCTATTGGGATTTGGCTACCGCTAGGCAATTCAAAATCAATGGTAGAGAGGGGCGCGGCGACGAAGAACGGAATATTATGGGCTTTCGCAACAATCGCTAAACTATAGGTGCCAATTTTGTTCGCTGTGTCGCCATTGGCAGCAATGCGATCGGCACCAACGATAACCGCATCAATTAGCCCCTGTTTCATACAATGCGCTGCCATGCTGTCGGTAATCACGGTAACGGGGATACCTTCTTGTACACATTCCCAAGATGTCAGTCTTGCCCCTTGCAAGCGAGGACGAGTTTCGTCAGCGTAGACTCGCGCCAGTCGTCCATCCCGCCATGCGGAACGCACGACACCTAAAGCAGTGCCATACCCTGCTGTAGCTAGCGCCCCCGTGTTGCAATGGGTCAAAATGCATAATTGATGCGGGGTAGAGGGCAACACTTCCAAACCGCGATCGCCAATTGCCTGACAGGTTTGTAAGTCTTCAACCTGAATCGCTTGAGCCGTTGTTAGTAACGAGGCTTGAATCTGCTCAACTGAACCCAGCGTCTCATAAGCCGTTTTGAGCATTCGTGAGATCGCCCAGAATAAATTCACGGCTGTTGGGCGAGTTTGGCGCAACATCTGGGCAACGTCCTCTAGCTGTGCCAAAAACTCGTCTCGATTATCCGTCTCAATTTCCCTCGCTCCTAAGTACATTCCATAGGCAGCAGCGACACCAATTGCAGGTGCGCCTCGGACAATCATGGTTTTAATCGCCCGTGCCATATCCTTGACTAAGCTGATTTCAACAAGGGCATACTCCAGTGGTAAGCGGTTTTGGTCAATCAGGAGAACGCGACCTTCATGCCAGATAACGGGATAAACCTGAGTTGTAGGGAGATTCATAGCCTTGAAAATAGTAATTAACCAAAAACTTCGACAACTTTTGCCTACTTTAACGCAGATGCAGACCCTCGGTAGTAAATCTCTGTTAAAGGCTTAGAGCTAAGTCAGGGCGTATGGTGATACGCCCCTACAAGCCGAATTACGCAACGCGAATGACATCCTCAATGGAGTCAAGGACACCACGGATTTCGTGTTTAAGAGTGTCTGCCTCTGTTTCAATCGCATTGGCGCTCTGATGTAGAGCTGTGAGATGCTTGTTGATGCTTGTAAGGCGCTTTAATGTAGTCCGAATTCGCTGGATTTGGTCTTCGATTGCGATCGCGTTAACTGCGGTAACCCTCAAGTCAAGAATCATTGATGGAATATAAGGAGTGATCGCTTTTCAATTTTGCTACACAAGTCAGCGGCGATCGCACATCAATCTCTCTACAGTTATCGGAAGGTACAATGCTTGTCCAACTATTTAGTTTGACAACCTCATCTGCTTTCTCTAAAACTTTTGATGCATTTCTAAACCAATCTCATCACTACATTTTCTTTTCACTCAGCACCTTACGCAAAGCCTTGACAGCATTATCAAGTCCTGTTTCCACAATGGTTCCATCCGTGAACTTAACCAGCTCCGCAGAGTTGACGATAACTTCAATGCTATCGCCACTTGCTACAGCCAGCTTGAAAAGTTGCGCCTGCTTCATTAGTTCACCGTTTGGCAACGTGTAGTTAGTTGATGATTCACGGTTCGAGACAGCTACGACATCCCTGTAGTGAAACTCGTCATCTTGCTCATTAAGAGGTACACCTCTCATGAAGTTATAGGTACACTGATAAGAGCTAAGCCTATGCTCTGTTAAATACACTATTGTTATAGCATTGATGCTAAATCGAACCCGTTCATCCTTGCCCTTCTTCCAAACAAGCTCATCATTGGGAATGCCATTTGTAGCCCACAGGATAGGACCACGAATCACAATAGAATCCCTTATAAGTTCAGACTCATCTATATTGAGACGCTCTAGTGAGCGCTTCTTAATTTGTTCAATATCATCAATCAACCAAGCATCAATAGCCTGATCGCCAGGAGCATCAAACAAAGGCTTAACCTCTATAAATAACCATATTCCTCCTGCAATCAAGAGAATTAAGCCTATTGAAGATTGTGACAACAGGAGTAGTCCAAGTACGATTAGTACGCTCGGCCACTTTAGTTTTGGTTTCGCAAAATAGCTCCGAATTCGCTTCCGCTTCTCATCCTCTGAAAATGTTGACATTGAAAATTTTTCCTTCTACACAAGTTGCTCGACAAGGGTTGCATACAATTTGTTGTCAGACATTGGTAATCTGGCTAGTAGTGCCAGTAGCCTAGCGATGTCCACGTTACAGGAGAGAGCGGTTTTGACAATATCTATTACTGATGGCGGTGGATACTTTGTTATTCTATTACCGTTGTAATAATCATCTCGAACAAGCGCACGAAACCATTGAACAGTACCATCTAAGTCACCCATTTCAGTGGCTGCATTAAGTAGCTGATCGATTTCTTCCACTTCAGTGCGCTTTAATATCTTTGGTCGCCTACCTTTGAGTAGTGCTAGTGCCAAATAACAGTAGGTATAACTTATTGAAGAATCTACTGCAAGAACGGTTTCAAATACATCTATTGCTTGCTGATATGATTTTGCTTCCAGCAGCTTAATACCTTGGTTCAACAAAACAAAAGGATCTGGGGAAGGGCTTTGGAAATTTACGTTGACCTGCGTATCAACCTTCTGGTTTCGCTGGTCGTAGTTTGCCATAATCTTTAGTCAAAATATAGCTACAAAAATGGAACATCGTTGTTAGAAGAACTGTGTAGCTAGCTCAGCAGCCTTCATTAAAGCTGTTACGATACCCCCAGCTTCCGCTATTCCCGTTATTAGCCCCTTTGCTGTATTGAGGTGCTGCAATATAGCGTTCTTATTTGGTTCAGTCTTGCTAGATTGCTGAACAGCCTTCGTAATTTGGTAATCAACATCTGTAGCCACTTCAGCATCAATAACCTCGGCATCCCTTGCTTTTGTGACCTCAGCCTTAAGCTTTTCCAACTCACTAATAAGGTCTGCGCGGTTCTGAACATCACTAAAATTGATATTGCCAGCAGCGTTGTACTGATAATTTACATTTTGACCACGCTGATCGAAAACTGACATACTCCTGCCTCATACTAGGGAACTTTATTCTTGAAGCGAAACACCCTGGCAACGAGTTTGCGTTTACAGTGCCATTTTCTTGTACATTGCTTGGCACAATCCTAATTTAAATCAGTAAAACTTAACATTAACCTGATGAATGTCAGGATATCAGCTAGGATTACATCAGTAATTTACGATCATCCTAGCTATGGCAACTGACGAGTCGTTTACCGAGGCGGCGAACCACTGGGACTTAGAAACCCTGTACGCAGACTTAGCTTCTACTAAGGGAAAACGTCTGACACCTGTTGAGAAGCTACACCTGCGGGGGTTGCTTTCTGGTTATAGTCCGGCTGAAATAGCTGAAAGACTGGGTAAAAATGTCAAGGGAGTTGAAACCGATCTATGTGCCACTCTGTATAGGTATGTTAAAAGTCTGGTGGACAAATGTAATGAAAAGATAGAAAACTGGCGAAATATTAGTGAATGGCTTGAGGAAGCTGGATATAAAAGTCAGTCATCTGCTAAATTGCCAGTTAGTAATTGTTTACCAAAAAATAGCGTAGCTAATATAACTAATATAAGTTTTGAGAACAATCAAATAACAATTGAGGTCTTTCTGCAAATAACTGTCCCATTACCTTCAGAAGGCTCAACTCAAAACCTAGATTTAGGTGAAGATGGTGTTGAGAACGGTACTGCAAGAGATAGCAATGGAAAAAATTAAACTGTTTGATACCGTAGCCATTATCAATCCAGTTCCAATTGAGCGATTGACCCTAATAGAATCCGATTACACATCTATCCGAAACTTACCTGCCGGACAAGTTGGAACCGTTGTTGAAGTATACGAAGAAACAGAATACTGTCAGTATTTAGTAGAATTTGCTGACACCCAAGGACGTGAATATGCAATGGCTACTTTAAAAGAAGATGAACTTTTAGTTTTGCATTATGAACTTACAGTTGCCTAAAGATAAAGCCGCTTCACGTACCTTTCTAGGCAAATGCTAGAAAAGAGCGATCGCGCTACACACAGAATATGCGATCGCCCTTATCCACTAAACGTTCTTGATAGACAAGAGTGATCGCTGCAACTTCGCCTTGTAAATAACACCACCTGCTTTAACTCCACACCTCTGTCAAATCCAAGACAAACCCAGGTAAAACATCTTCGCCTGACAAGGTAGCGGGATTATCCAACACTTCCACCTCTTGAGATTGCCTGTATATCTCAACCTTTTTGTTTTTCCGGTCAATCAACCAACCTAAACAAGCCTTGTTTTCCATGTATTCCCTCATCTTGGCTCGCAGTTGCTCCATGCTGTCACTCTTAGATCGAAGTTCCAGAACGAAATCAGGACACAAGGGTACAAATCCCTCTTGCTCTTGGGGAGTGAGTGCGTCCCACCGTTCTTGAGATACCCAAGCCGCATCAGGAGAGCGATCTGCTCCGTTAGGGAGGTGAAAGCCAGTAGAAGAGTTAAACGTCTTACCCAGTTTAGTCTGACGGTTCCACAACCACAGTTGCCCTTCTATATCCAAATTTCTATTTCCTGTGGTGCCTCCAGTTGGAGCCATAACAATTAACTCTCCTGTCGCCGTTCGTTCCAGTTGTAAATCTCGATTCGTGATCGCTAGCTGAACCAACTGCTCGTGAGTAACAGTAAGTTTTAGTGTTGGTGGAATATTGACTGGAATGGGCTGCGATGATTTGGCTTGTGTCATTGTTGCGCCCTAGAGGTAATCTAAATGCTGAACAGCTTACTGGCTAGGTAATACAGACTGTTTGATAAACGCCATAAATTGCTCAATGAGTTGAGGATTGCGCCAACCTTTTTCAGTTTCCTGAGCAATTAGTTCTAAAGCTTCATCTGGTGTAAAGGCGCGTTTGTAAGGGCGCTCACTAGTCAAGGCATCGTAAATGTCGATGATTTGGAAGATTTGAGCGAGATAGGGAATGGCATCTCCTACCAGACCATCCGGATAACCACTACCATCCCAGCGCTCATGGTGGTAACGAATAATCGGGATCACACCCCGCATCGTTCGTAGCGGTTTGCAAATTTTCTCGCCAATCAGGACATGACCGTTCATAATCTCCCGCTCTTCAGGAGTGAACGTCCCTTTTTTCAACAGTACGGCATCAGGAATCCCAACTTTGCCGATATCGTGGAGATAACCCCCCCACATCAAATTCCGAACATCTTCTCTCGGAAGCTGGATGTATTCTCCAAAAGCTTTACCCATCGCAACAAGACGCTCACAATGGTCACCTGTATTCGGGTCACGGCTTTCAACCGCTCTTGCCATTGAGAAGAGAACCTGTTCGGCGTGGTCTAAATCTTCATTCAGACGCTTCTGACGCACAAGGGACTTGACTCGTGCTGAGAGTTCTAGGCGGTCGAAGGGCTTGGTCAGAAAATCATCTCCCCCAGCTTCGATGCCCATAATACGCGATCGCTTATCGTTAAGCGCTGTTATGAACACCACCGGAATCAAGCGAGTTTGTTCATCTTCTTTGAGACGGCGACAAACCTCAAAGCCATCCATTCCTGGCATCATGACATCCAGAAGAATCAAATCTGGATTTCCTTCAATAACTCGCTTTAGTCCTGCTGTGCCACTGTCTGCCTCTAGTACCTCATAGCCCTCCACTGACAAAAGAGCCACTGCCGTCATTCGGCTGGAGGGATGGTCATCAACCACAAGGACTTTAGCTTGAAAAGAATCCACAGGAATTAGCTCGGAAGCGATTGTTCCAGATCTGGATAGTGTTGAAGCACCTAATGAATTAAACATGATTTAGGGCAAATCTAGGCTTTTACTCGGCTCACTGGAGAGCTTGGTTCTGCAAACGGGTTTCTTATAACCATTTACTACAACGGTAGACCCGTTCACTCCTTCTCAGGTGTGGGAGGTCGTGACACCTTCCGTTAACTGTTGTCCGTTGACGGCTGACAGAAAAACAGTCAACGAGCAACAGCCAGCAGCTAACTGAATCCCCCATCTTTTGGTTGGGAGAGACATCTAATAGTTTTTGTATTTTAATCTGTAATACATCAATTTTAGAAACTTAATTTAGATATTTTAAATACGATTTTTTTAGAGGAATTTAATGCCGCTTACAAAGTAAAGGGATTAAACAGTCATATTTTTGATAATAGCCATCGCTTAGTCGTGGATTTAGGTAAATGTACTCGTGATCGCAACTCAGGTCTTTCTATTAGTTCCCTTCCAGCTTCTGGTCGGCTGAGTCATTGGATATTTCCCACAATTCAACTGTCGAGAGGGTGGCAAGAGGCACTCGGAAAGCAGGTTTAGACATTGTTTGTCTACAAAGGTAGACCCTAGCTAAACCCATCAAGGCTATTCCTACTTTATTATTTACCATTGTTTAATTTAAAAGTCAGGCTTCATCGGTTCTTCACAAAGCAGAGTAGAGTACATCAGCGTTACAAGAACATTTCTGCTCAAAAATTTCCCAAAAATTGGCATTGTGAGAGAAGAAAATCCAAGGATAAATTGCAACTTGGCTAAAACTTAAATGTGTACAAAAGTTAAGTAGATAATGAGCTTGAAAAACGCGACCAAGTACTAAAGTCTCAGCTCGTAAAAGCTTGATAATCTTAATAACTCTTAAGATTTGACCAGCGCTTTTGCCAGCGGGATGTCGGCTCTAAAGATGACTCCTGCTGTTCCAAGCGACGCCGCTCCAAAATAACTGCTGCTGGGTCAGATAAATGAGGATCGCGATGGGGAATAGCTGCACGAGTCTGCAAATGCTCCTCTGAGCGCACAGAAAGAGTCGGTAAATCAGTAGCCGTGAAACTCGCTACGGTTCCTGGTTGCCTTGCTCCCACTTGTGAAGTCGAGCCAATCTTAAACCCAGCAGCAAGCAAGGCATGACGTACAGAGGCAGCACAAGAGTATGTGGCAAGTTTTCCATCGGTTGCACAGCAGCCAGCTAATTGCTGGAAAAACTCCACTGTCCATAACTGAGGACAACGAGGTGGCGAAAAGGGATCGAGAAAAATTGCATCAGCCTGAAAGTTGGATTGACGCAACTGCTGAATTGTCTCTCTAGCATCACCGAGACGCAGTTCGGCGGACAACTGATTGGTTTGAAGGCAAAGAGAAGTTGCCATAATCTCCAGCCATTGCGGGATAGGTGAACTCCAAGTACTGAGCAAATTTTGTGAGATCGCAGTTCTTGGCACCGTTGGGTCTAATTCTAGAGCAATCAGTTCGACACGACAGTTAGGATTATTCGCCCAAATCACTTCAAGAGCAGCAGCCGTGTTGTAACCCAGACCATAACAGACATCAAGCAGTTGCAGTACTGGTTGTTGAGCCTTGTGTGCGAGTTGGCAAGGTTCGACAAACTTCAGCAGGGCTTCTTCTTTTGCGCCTTGACTACTGTGAAACGCTTCGCCAAATTCGGTTGAGAAGAAGGTGAATGAGCCATCAGCGGTTAGCTGAGGAGTGAAGCCGTTACTGTTGTGCATCTATCTTTAGATGTATAATTTTTAAATTTGTAATGAAAAATTAACTTTACTTATATCCTCAGCAGGAGGTTATGGTATCGTGTTGCCCAATACTTCCATACAAACTACTAGCCCTTGGTGGACTAATGCAGTGATTATTACCTGGGTGTTACGACAACTGCATCATCAATTCAAGATTGGTAGGTCAATTTCCCTCGTCAGCGATAAAACGTCTGGTGAATTGGGAGATGAAACATCTACGATACCCTCAACAAAGTCGCAATGTGAACTCTCAAGGGGAGTGCAGTATGCTCTCAGGCTGAGCGCCTTGGGGATGAGTAGCGCGATCGCATTTTCTAGTAACTTTGCTTCTGCTCAGATTATCCCCGATGGTACATTAGGTGCTGAAAGTTCTGTCTTGACACCCAACGTCAATATTGAGGGGTTTCCGGCTGACCAAATTAATGGTGGAGCAATACGAGGGGCGAACCTGTTCCACAGTTTCTTGGACTTCAATATAGGAGAGGGACAACGGGTCTATTTTGCCAATCCTGTTGGAATAGAGAATATCCTCAGTCGAGTAACTGGCAGTAACCTCTCAGCCATTCTCGGCACATTGGGGGTGGATGGGGGAGCAAACTTGTTTTTCCTCAATCCCAATGGCATCATCTTTGGACCAAATGCAACGCTAGATATTGCGGGTTCGCTGATGGCGAGTACAGCGAACAGTCTAGTATTTGAAAATGGTTTACACTTTAGTGCCACAAATCCAGAGGCTCCACCGCTTCTGACAATTAATCTGCATCCCGGCTTGCAGTACGGATCGAATCAGTCGAGCGTGATTAGCAATGCTGGGAACTTAGCCGTAGGACAAAATCTCACCCTAGCTGCAGGAAAACTTGACTTACAAGGTCAGTTAAGTGCAGGACAAGACTTGACGATGCAAGCTAGCGATAATGTCAGGGTGCGAGATAGTGCAACAAATCCCTTCATCGCTTCGGCTGGGGGTCAACTACTAGTTGAGGGTGAGCAGGGAGTTGATATCTTTGCCCTCAATCATCCAGAAAGCGGCTTCTTCTCCGTGGGAGATATGATCTTGCGCTCAGGCAACACGGTGGGAGGAGATGCTCACTATACGGCAGGTGGCAATTTTAGGATCGAGCAGCTTGATGGTACTCCAGGGAATTTGTACAGCCCCCATGATCCAGTAATTCGAGCCAATGGTGATGTATTACTCAACTCCTACACAGGAGCTTCCCTGCACATTTTCGCTGGGGGTAGCGTAGACATTCCTGCTTTTGTTTGGATTCAAGGAGCAGACCCAGTTAATGGAATCGTTGAGGATGTTGTGCTGTCCGATGGAAAGGTTGTGTCAATTGATGGGAGAACTCAACCAACCCTCGACATCCGCGCTGGAACAACCGCCTTTGGCATACCCTTTTTCAATACAGGAACTCCTACTAGTGCAGATATCAGAGTTGGCACAATTGTTTTTGCGGGTGCAGACTCCGATTTTGTAGATGGGCCAGCAATTCCCTTGGCAGGGACGATTTTGTTGACGAATCAGTACTTGCCCAATCCCGATTTGACAGGAGATATTGTTGTTCTACCCACGCAGCAAGTTCTTGGCACAACAGATCGGGCAATTTTGAATGGTGATTTTGCCAGTGGTGGCACCGTCGCAATGAACTCTCGCGGCAACATCACAATCAATGGTGTCATCAACGCTGATGCTGTTCTTTTTGACAATACGTTGTTTGGTAATGGCGGCGATGTCGCCTTAGTGGCTGATCGTGATATCACCCTTACCCCTGGCTCTTTAATCAACTCCTCTGGTTTATTAGGCGGTAACATTAGGCTCAATAGCGGTGGCACAATCTCTGTAACAGGCTTACAAACCTTAGACAGAATCAGCGGCATTGCCAGCATTAACAGTGGTATCGCACCTGGCTTGAGGGGCGGCAACATTGATATTGTTGCCGATTCACTTTTCATATCTGATGGTGCTGTCCTAATCAGCAGCACAGTAGGACAAACGGATGCTGGCAACATATCCATACAAGTTAATGATTTAGTTTCACTCACCAACGAAAGTCAAATTAGAGGCGTTGTCGAGTCTGGAGCGATTGGCAGGGCATCTGACATTGACATCCAAGCGCGATCGCTTTTTGTCGCAGGTGGCTCTCAAATCAATTCTGTTTTGTTTCGAGAACAAGGCGATGGACAGGGAAATATCATTCCTGGTGGACAGGGCAGTGGTGGAAGTATTCGGGTTAATGCCACTGACTCCATCACGCTTTTTGGAATTGGCTCTACAGGCTTTTCCAGTGGTTTATTGGCTCTTACGGAGCGAGGAGCTTTTGGCCCAGCCGGAAATATTACTGTCAATACAGGGGATTTTTTGGTAGTTAATGGGGCTGTTGTCCAAGCTAGCACCTTCAATCCAGGAGATGGGGGCAACATTGTTATTAACACGACCAACTTTGCAGCGGTTGATGGTGGTCAAGTACTCAGCCTCAGCCGCAATACAGGTGATGGTGGAATAATTCAACTCAATGCTACAGATACGATCACCCTTTCTGGAAAAGACCCTAACTTTGCAGAGCGGCTCGCTCGAATTGATGAATACCTCCAATTACCGGGACAAACTGATCAACAAGATGATGTTCTTCCTATTGGACTTTCCAATAGCGGACTATTTGTTACCAACCTTGGGGATGGTTTAGCGGGTGACATTACGCTGACAGCAAAGTCGGTTTTCTTATCTGATGCCGCTTTCGTGGAAGCTAGCACTTACGGAGGTGGAAATGGCGGGAACGTCTTGATCCAAGCTCAGTCACTTTCTCTACTCAGAGGCAGCGAAGTTCTGGCTCAAACTTTTGGTGCAGGGAAGGCTGGTGATATTACAGTTGAGCCTTTAGACCCAGCTAGTCCCTCTTTTGTGACTCTCTCTGGAATTGCTCCGTTCTCAACGCTTGATGTAGATGGCAATCCGGATGGCGGATTCTCAAGTGGTTTATTTGTCACAACTGAGGATTCCGCCACAGGTCAGGGTGGTAGCATCAATGTCACGACAGGTGCCTTGCGAATTGAAGATGGTGCCGTTTTGAGCGCAAGAGCCAGAAGTGATTTTGATACTAGAGGTGGTGATATTACAGTGAATGTCAACACACTGGATATCACCAATGGTGGACAAATTCTGACTACTGCCTTTAGTAATGGTTTGGCGGGTGGCATCACAGTCAATGCGACGGGTGACATCTCCATTTCTGGTTTTGACAATAGCTACTATGACCGATTTGATGCTCTGGAACAGGCGTTCCTAGATGCTGGTGCAACTCCAGAGGAGGCTTTGAGGGGTGCAACCTTCATTGTTGATCCAGTCAATCCTGCCAGTGGCTTGCAGGCTCAGTCATTAGAGATTAACACGATAGGCAGTGGGAATATTAATATTACAAGCACAACAGGGTCACTTTTTGCAAGTAATAATGCTGAGCTGAGTACGGGCACGGCAGGAAGCGGGAATGCCGGGATTATCAATATCCAAGTTGCTGGGGGAGTCTTTCTCGACAATGCGAGAATCTTCAGCACCGTGGAACCGGGTGCGATCGCAAATGGGGGTCAGATCAATATCCAGGCAGGGACACTGTCCTTAGCAAATGGCTCTGGACTACAAACTCTAGTTCGCCAAGCCGATACGAACAGAGGACTCCCCGGTGGGCAAGGAGAGGCTGGCGATGTCAACGTAGATATAGTGGGTGCTGTCACTCTGTCCAACAGCGGAATCTTTAGTCAACTAGAACAGGGAGCGATGGGTAAAGGTGGCAACATCAATTTAGACGCCGCATCGCTTTACATGACAAGTAGTGAGCTTGCGGCTGGTACGTTTGGTATGGGAGCAGCCGGAAATGTACTGGTACAGGTTGATGATTCTGTCCTACTCACTACAGACAGCACAATTAGAAGCCTTGTAGAGCAAGGAGGTGTTGGTGATGGAGGGAACATTGATGTTACAGCGCGATCGCTAACTCTACTAGACGGTTCTCAGATTTCTGCAAGTGTTTTCCGTGAAGAAAATGGGATTCCTGGTGGCAAAGGAAGAGCGGGAAATCTTCAAATTACTGCCCCTGAATTTGTTTTCCTTTCTGGAATTGGTTTTAATGGATTCTTTAGTGGCTTGCTAGTGAGTACTGAACAAGGAGCAGAAGGCTCAGCGGGCAGCATTACCGTTAACACAGGTGACTTTTACATAACAAACAATGCCTTTGTCACCGCTGAGACTCAAAATGCCAGCGAAGCCGGAAGCATCATCCTCAATGTCAACGGGAACCTCACCATTGAGAATCAGGGCTTTGTATCCGTCAGTGGTAAAGGCTCAGGAAATCCCGGCAACCTAGAGATTACAGCGGATTCGATCGTTCTGAACCAAGGTGGCAGACTGCAAGCGACAAGCGCTTCTGGTGCAAACGCCAACATCACGTTGCGTGTGCAAGATTCGATCATTATGAACGGAGACCCTTTGTTTGGTAGTGAAATCTCTGCTGAAGCATTTAACAATGGTGCAGGGGGAAATATAGACATTACCGCTTTGGCGATCCTCGCCGTCCTCCCGGAAAACAGTGACATTGTTGCCAATGCCTATGCCGGAACAGGGGGCAACATCACAGCTAGAGGCCCATCAGATGGCCCGATAATCGTCCGAGGATTCAGGCAGTTTGAAGAAACAGTAGGGCGTACTCCACAAAGCGACTTTGTGGCAAGTTCTGACTTAGGAATAGATGGCTCTGTCGAAATCAATACAGAAGATAATCTCGAATCCCCACTGCCAGCCGAACCCATTGATGCAACTCGGCTAATTGCTCGGACTTGTAGCGCTACGAGAAACTCAAGGCAGGAAGAAAGCCGCTTTACAGTTATTGGGCGTGGGGGCTTGCCGCCTAACCCAAACAGCCCACTTCAGAGTGAATCCATAGTAACCAACTGGGTAGGAGTTGACCAACCTGTTGAGAATCCGACAGACGAGCCAACTTCAGCAACACCTGAAAGTGTGGCTCCTACTGCGACTAATGTGCCAAAAACTTCCACGTATACTGAAGCCCAAGGGTGGGTAATTGGTGAAAAGGGCGAAGTAATCCTTACCGCACAAACACCCACTGTCACACCTCATAATTCCTCGCTGGCAGCAGTTGTCTGTAATGGTTCATAGAGTGTATTTGCGTCAATATTCGTCGTGCTTGTCTTTAAGTCTGTTGGTGTTGACCAGCAGCTTATATGTTGAATCTGTGAAGGCACAGACAGTTGAAGAAACGGCAGAGTGTTCGATTAATCTCTCCTCTTGCTATTCTCCTGCAAGGGAGGTTGCACAATCACAGGATGATTTTGTTGTAGGAGCGTATAGAACCGGAACTTTCGAGGGCGAAAGCCTTGCGCCCCTACAAGAATTTTGTCGCCCAACAGAAGCGACAGATGTCATCCCTAAATCATGCAATGCTCCTGCAAGCATAGAGGATTCAGTTTCCCCTATTCCCTTACACAAAGGGGAAACGGGAGGAGAGCAGTTAGCTTTATCTACACCATCTGAAGTTGATACCGTTCAAGCTACCGACTCACAGAAAATTGGAGGGGAAGTGCCCGTGCTTCAGTCGAGGGAGGAACCGACATCCGCCGATTTCGGCAGTGGGGAATGGCGAAAGGCTACCTCTTTCCAATTCCCAATTCCCAATTCCCAATTCCCGCGAAATCCCCCGTACTTCAGTCGGGACTTAATCGCGCAAACTCCCCAAGTCCCGCAACTGCCTTCAAATATCGACGAGCTACCAACAGATGTACAAGAACAAGAGCCACCTTCCGAAGCGCCACTAGAACCGCAACCGCCAACACAGTTGCCACCGCCAGACGAGTTACTGAACTCACCACAGGGGATTCCCCCAACACCGGATCCTATACCTGGTAGAGTTCCAGAAACGATTACGGTTGAACGGTTCGAGTTTGAGGGCAATACCGCAATTAGTGATGAAGACTTAGCAGAAGCGACGGCTCAATTTACGAATAAATCCATTTCATTTGCCGAACTCTTCCAGGCTCGTTCCGCTGTTACCCAGTTGTACCTTGAGCGAGGGTATATTACCTCTGGTGCGCTCATCCCACTGCAAACGATTGAAGGCGGTGTGGTCAGAATTCAGGTGGTTGAAGGGGGATTGGAATCCATTAATGTTAGGGGAACCGAACGGCTGAATCCGAGCTATGTGCGATCGCGTCTGGAAATTGCCACAGAAAAACCCTTAAATCGCGATCGCCTCCTAGAAGCTTTGCAACTGTTGCAACTTGACCCCCTGATTCAAAACCTGTCAGCGGAATTGGCAGCCGGAACCGAACCGGGCTTAAGCGTACTAGACGTGGTGGTGACAGAAGCTGAAACGTTTAGCGTGCAATTCAGCGCTAACAACAACCGCGCACCCAGCGTTGGCACCTTTGATCGGGGAGTACAGATCAACCAAGCTAACTTACTGGGAGATGGTGATGGTTTGAGCTTGGGCTACAACAATACCAGCGGTAGTAATGGGCTAAATATTAGCTATACCCGACCCGTCAATCCCCAGAATGGCACCCTCACCTTTAGCTTTGGCACCACAAATAGTCAGGTAATTGAGCCTCCCTTTGAACGACTTGACATTGAGGCAGACTCGCGCTACTACGAACTCACATTCCGTCAGCCAATCTATCGAACTCCCACAGAAGAATTTGCCTTTGGTTTGACGGCAACACGCCAGGAAAGTGAAACCTCACTATTGGAGATTCCCTTCGCCCTTTCTTTGGGAGCAGATGAACAGGGACGGACTCGCATTTCCGCTGTGCGCTTTTTCCAGGAATGGACAAAGCGTAATAGTAATGAAGTCATCGCCGCCCGTTCCCAATTCAGCTTCGGAACTGGCGCATTCGATGCCACGATTAACGAAGAGGCTCCCGATAGCCGCTTTTTTAGCTGGCGAGGACAAGCGCAGTGGGTACGCCTTTTGGCTCCCGACACTCTGTTACTGGTTCGTGCCGATGCCCAACTCGCAGATCGGGCGCTTGTGCCTTTAGAGCAGTTTGGCTTGGGGGGTCAAGAAAGCGTTCGAGGTTATCGCCAGGATATCCTCCTAACCGATAATGGTGTACTAGCCTCAGCCGAGGTACGGATACCTGTTCTTCGTTTACCGCAGCTAGAGGACAGCATTGTACAGCTAGCTCCATTTGTTGATATCGGCGCAGCTTGGAACAATTCAGGTAGACCTGACCCTGACCAAAATGTACTAGCATCAATTGGTCTCGGCTTACAGTGGCAGTTGGGCGATATCCTCACCCTTCGCCTAGATTACGGCATTCCCCTTGTGTCTATTTCTTCAAGTGACCGGACATGGCAAGAAAGCGGCTTTTACTTTTCCATCATTGCATCTCCTTTCTGAAGCGAAAAACTCTCTTTGTTGGGCTTTTTCTCGCTTCCTTTTTACTTGTCCAAGGGTTTGCCTGGTTCTGGGACATGGAGCGATCGCCTGTTTTTGCTAAAAATTCCGCTGATGTTCCAGTTGTTCAGGGATTACCCAATACCTCTCAGTTGCTGCAACAGGGTAGAGAACTCTATGAAGCAGGACGTTACTCAGAGGCAATCTCGGTTTTACAACGGACTTTAGCGGCATTCCAAAGTGAGGGAGATGTCCTCCGGCAAGCGATAACCTTGAGCAATCTTTCCTTGGCGTATCAGAAAGTTGGTTCCTGGACTGAGGCAGAAGAAGCGATCGCAAATAGCTTAAAACTCCTGCAAGCGGAAGAAGCTGTCGGCAACGTGTCAGAGAAGACAACCCAACGATTGCAAATTCTCGCCCAAACCTTGGATATTCAAGGTAGTCTGCAACTTGCGATCGGACAGCCCGAACAAGCACTGACGACTTGGCAACAGGCAGCCGCTACCCATACTCAACTCGGCAATCAGGCGGGAGTGATTGGCAGCCGCATTAACCAAACTCAAGCGCTGCAAGCTCTAGGCTTATACCGTCGCGCCTTATCAACATTAGAGGAACTCAACAAAACTCTTCAAAATCAACCCGACTCACTCAACTTAGCGATTGGCTTGCGTAGCTTGGGTGATGCCTTGCAACTAGTAGGCGACCTTGATAAATCGGAAGAGGTTTTAAAACAAAGCTTGGAAATTGCCCAGCGCTTGCAATCTCCTGCCCATATCAGTGCGGCTTTGTTCAGCTTGGGTAATACAATTCGCGCTCAACACAGTAGCAACACCACTCAGCAACAGCGTAGCCCTGACACGGCGATATCGTTCTATCAACAAGCCGCTGAATTCTCCACTTCAGCGACAATCAAGGTACAGGCACAGTTAAATCAACTGAGTTTGTTAGTGGAAACGGAGCGATTTTCAGAAGCAGAGGCGCTAGTATCCGAGATTCAGTCGCTACTGGCAGATTTACCACCCAATCGAGCAGCCGTCTATGCCCGGATTAACTTAGCTCAGAGTTTGCTCAAGCTATCGGGTGCTGAAAGTAAGCAAGCCGCCGAACAATTAGCTGTTGCAATCCAACAAGCGAGAAACTTAGGTGACCAACGGGCTTTAGCTTATGCTCTGGGAAATCTTGGTGGATTGTATGAAAAAACTGGGCAATTGAGTGATGCGAAGGACTTAACAGAGGAATCACTACTTCTCGCTCAAACGATTAATGCCTCGGATATTTCCTACCGTTGGCAGTGGCAATTAGGACGATTGCTAAAAGCACAGGGCGATCGCGAAGGTGCGATCGCGGCTTACACAGCGGCTGTTGATACTCTCAAAGCTCTACGCAGTGACTTGGTTAGTATCAACCCAGATGTTCAATTCTCATTTCGGGAAAGCGTCGAACCTGTATATCGCGAACTCGTTAGCTTGTTATTAGAATCCGATGGCGGTGAACCCAATCAAAACAATCTTGCACAAGCCCGTGTTGAAATTGAATCTCTCCAGCAAGCAGAACTGGTGAACTTCTTCCGAGAAGATTGCCTAAATGCAACCGCAATCCAAATTGACCAGATCGACCAGAAAGCCGCTGTCATCTATCCAATTGTTCTTGAAGACCGCTTAGAGGTTGTTTTATCGCTGCCCAACACTACATCCCTAAGCCATTATGCAACTCGTCTACCTCAAGCTGCTGTGGAAGATGTTTTTACGAGGTTGCGTGCTGCTGTTTCTCCCGATGGTATTGGTGATAGAGGCATAGGAGTCACAGGCAGGGAAGAGTGTCGCTCTCTAGGCATTCAGGGGAGAGCGTGCACTGCGCCTCCAGGACAACAGGAGGCGTACTTACCACTGGCTCAGCAGGTGTACGATTGGTTAATTCGACCTGCTGCCTCGGAGATTGCCGCCAGTGACGCGAAAACGCTTGTCTTTGTGCTGGATGGTCCCTTACTGAATCTGCCAATGGCAGTCCTGAATGATGGGGAGCAGTTCTTAGTTGAGAAATATGCGATCGCACTGACTCCAGGATTGCAACTCCTCGACCCAAAACCCCTACTACGCGGTAAACTCACTGCTCTCAAAGCTGGACTCACAGAAGCGCGGGATACATTCCCTCCCCTCCCGTATGTTGGGCAGGAATTAGAACAAATCCGATCCGAAGTCCCAGGTGAACTGCTACTCAATCAGGACTTTACCAGCAGCGCCATCCAAAGCGCGATTGACTCGGTACCTTTTCCCGTTGTTCACCTGGCAACCCACGGTCAATTTAGTTCCAACGCTGAAGAGACATTCATTCTCACTTGGGATGACCGCCTCAACGTGAATGAGATCAACAGCCTCCTACGAGCGAGAGAAGACAGTGGTAGAAATGCTATTGAACTCTTGGTTCTCAGTGCTTGCCAGACAGCAACTGGAGATAAACGAGCCGCCTTGGGGCTAGCGGGTATAGCCATACGCGCTGGGGCACGCAGTACACTAGCAACATTATGGTCTGTCAGTGATGCTGGCACCGCAGAACTAATGGTGCGATTCTATCGGCAGTTAGCTGATACAACGATTACCAAAGCCGAAGCCCTCCGCCGCGCTCAAGTTGAGCTACTAAAAGGCGATTATTCAGATCCTTTTTACTGGGCACCTTACGTTTTGGTAGGAAATTGGTTGTAATTAGTTATTAGTTGTTGGTTATTGGTTGTTAGTGTGGTCGATAAGTTGCACAATTTGATTTGATGTCCCGATAGATGCACAACTTTTGATTTTGGGTTGGATAGAGCGATCGCATCTCCCAAACCTAACCCAACCTAATTGGTTCTTTTGGCTGTTGTCTAACAACTAACAACCAATAAATAACAACTAACAACAACTATTCAAGTTCTAAAAATAACCTGTCCATTTTGAGTTGCTACAAGTTGCATTCTCAAGGGTCCAGAGGTGGAGGTAGATTCTTGAGCAACTGCTTTCACATCTAGCGGTTGCCCATACTGATTTAGCTGCTCAACGAAGCGAATAATCGTGATCAGGCGACCATCTCCGACTTGGATATCACCCAAAACACCAGCACGACGCGCACGGAACTCGGCGGCTGCCAGCAACTGGTCAAGTCGCTGTCGGATTTCCTCATTGGTCATCTTTGAGGGATCGGCAGAGACTGCCGCCAAAACATCCCCAGATTTAAAGACAGTTTGATTGAGTGCGGCATCGGCAAAGACTTGTATCTGCTTTTCTCCTTCAACGTAGTTACCCGCAGAGAGAATTCGCACCACATAGTCTTTACCATCTTTAATTTGGTTGATTAATTGCTCAACTTGTGTTTGGGTGATTTGTACTAATGGTTGATTGGCATTAGTGTTACCAGAGCGAGTAGTGTCAACTGCTGTCCGATTTGCTTCTCGCAAAAGTTGATCGACCGCTTGATGAGCCGCTGAGGGTTCGAGAATGCGTACAACTCCAGATGCCAACACTTGACCTCGAACCAGCGCGAGATTGCCCTGACGCAAGGCTCGATAGTTTTGGTAGTACTGTTCTAGAACTCGCACTTCCCGTTCTAAATAAGCGAGTTGCTTTTCTCCTTCTTGAAGTTGTTTATCTCGTTCGGCAATTTGAAATTCTCGTTGTGTGACTTGTTCTGCCAATTCCTGGAGGCGAGTTTCACGCTGAGTAATTGCGTCTTTAAGTTGTTGTTCTAGTTCTTTAAAGCGAGCTTCACGCTGAGCGATAACCTGATCGCGCAGGGCAATTCGCTCATCTAGTTCGGCAATGGCTTGGTCTTGTTTGGCAAGTTCCTGATTACGTTCATTAATGGTTCTGCCTCGCCTGACTAGTTCTTCGTCACGTTGTGCTACTTGTGCTTTTAATTGAGTAACTTGGGTCTGTAGTTGAGTCGTTTGCTCCTTGAGTTGAGTAATTTGCTGATTTAGTTGAGTAATTTGCTGAGTCAGTTGATTCTTCTGCTGGAGTAGTTGCTGGCGTTCTGCAAGGAGAGATTTAATTTCTGAACGCAGAGTGGCAGCTTGTTGAGAAACATTCTTCAGTTGTGTCCGGGCTTGCTGGAAATTTCGATTAGTGACATCAAGGCGCTGCTGAACCTCAGCTTGCTGGGTTCTAGTTTTAACTAACTCGCTTTCAACCTGGCTTTTCTGAGCATTAATTATGTCAATTTCACCCCTAGCGATTCTCAGTCTTTTTTGAATATTGTCAAGTTCAAAAATCCCTTTGCGGAGTGAGTCGCTTGTCGCAAATAAGATCCCCAGCGTTGAGGCAGAAATCAGGCTGCCAGTGATGATGGTAACAACAGTAGCCGTTTTGCGAGGACGTAGATTGAATAAACTTAGCCGCGCCTTACCAACTCGCGTACCAATGCGATCGCCCAAGGTTGCGATCACGCCCCCTAATACTAAAATTGCCACGATCAGGATGTAGCCGCTGGTCATCGCTTCCGCTTAATCTGTCCAGATACAGCCTATCTTATGCTTGTGGGGCGTTATGTCTTCTTTTGTGAAAAAAGCCGTGTCGTCTGTCAATTAGCGTTTACAGCCAACTCTCAACTCGTCTGGTATTGTGGACAACGCAGGATAAAGACCTAAGTCTTTATTCCTAGTGCAGCATGGCTCAAATAAGTGACCAGTTAACAACAGAGCCAAAACTGAGACGTATAAGCCTTTCGACCTTTTGCCTTCTGCCCCCTTCCTTCTGCCTTCTTGAACTAGTTTAGTCAGTGAACCGGCTCTTTAAGATTTTGTTCACGTAAACTGCTGACTCAAAGCCACTGGATTGTGAACAGTAATTTTTTTCTTGTGAATGGAAATCATTTTTTCTGAGCGAAGGTCTCCCAGTAAACGAGTAACTGTGACACGAGTTGAGCCAATGGCTTCTGCGATCGCTTGATGGGAAAGCTTCAGATCAATTGTGATCCCCTCAGCTGTTGGTACCCCAAAGTCACGACACAGAATCAACAAAAAGCTGACTAATCGAGAACCCATATCCCGGTGAGCTAGCGTCTCAATCATCATTTCGGTTTGTAAAATCCGAGACGATAATCCTCGAAGCATCAACATTGACAGATCTGAGTTGTCCTTGAGCGATTGCTCTACCTGGTCAATTGGAGCAGAAAGCAGTTCTACGGGTGTAAAGGCAACGGCGTGGTAAAACCGATCAGAACGGTGACCCGTAATCAGCGACAGGACACCAAAAACACTATTCTCTCGTAACAGGGCTACGGTGATTTCTTCCCCTGCCTCATAAACTCTAGAGAGCTTTACAGCCCCCTTCATTAAAAAGTAGACTCGTTCCGCTGGGTCTCCGGGGAAGAAAATTGTCTTGCCCCGCTCAAAGGTTTCGACAACTGGTGGAAATGCTCCACCACCCATCTGACGGAACACATTTGCTAGCGGTCTATCCTGCGTTACGACCATATCTTTTGCTCGCTTGCCAACCCCCTGGCAACTTAATGTGTTAAATCAATTCCGGTAAAGCTTGAGACTTATAACCTGGCTCTCAAAAATTCCTGAATGTATCCAAGAATACTTAATCTGACTCCTTGATTGTTTTTTGTACAAATTGATACATAATTTGTTTTGGTGTCAGTAAAAACTTAACCCTGCAAGTAAAAACCGACCTTTTGAGGGTCAGGATGTATTACATGATTTCCCGGTTGGTTAGACCTTTGTCTAGCTAGACGGCGATCATACCAGGTAGAGCAAGCGCAAATGCGACTATCACCCTTGAAAATTACCCTTCAAGTAACCATCCAACTGCCTTTAAGATAGAATATTATGCTTAATTTAACTGGAAAAAACGCACTTGTTACCGGGATCGCAAATAACCGCTCAATTGCTTGGGGAATTGCCCAGCAGCTACACAAGGCGGGAGCAAATCTTGGTATTACTTATTTACCGGATGACAAGGGTCGCTTTGAGAAAAAAGTCAAAGAACTGGTAGAACCTCTCGAACCCAGTATTTTCTTACCTTGCAATGTCCAAGACGATGCCCAAATTGAAGAGACGTTCAAGGCGATCGCGAGTAACTGGGGCAAACTGGACATCCTAATTCACTGTCTTGCCTTCGCCAGTAAAGACGATTTAACAGGAGATTTTAGCAAAACCTCAAGGGCAGGCTTTACCCAAGCCATGGAAATCAGTACCTACTCGCTGACGCAACTAGCTGGTGCAGCGAAACCCTTGATGACTGAAGGCGGCAGTATTGTCACCCTGACTTATTTGGGAGGTGTGAAGGTAATTCCTAATTACAACGTGATGGGAATTGCCAAGGCGGGGCTAGAAATGAGTGTCCGTTACCTTGCTTCTGAATTGGGACCCAATAACATTCGAGTAAACGCGATCTCAGCAGGCCCAATTCGGACTTTGGCATCCTCAGCCGTTGGCGGCATCCTGGATATGATTCATCATGTGGAAGAAGTTGCCCCACTGCGGCGTACTGTTACCCAGCTAGAAGTCGGCAATGCTGCTGCATTTTTATGTAGTGATTTAGCAAGCGGTATTACAGGTCAGGTTTTATATGTGGATGCTGGTTACGAAATAATGGGGATGTAGGGAAAGGCAAAAGGTAAGCGGCTGCCCTTCAAACTTGGTAGCATTTCTCACAATTTATTCGCTCTTAATTGATTAAGCAGATTCTATGCAGATAAGCGATAACCGTAACGGGATTCCTTTGGATCGGACTATTTCTAACACCCAGAACCACGATACTCGGTTCCCCACGCGGACGGCGACAGTCAGCCGCACCACTGGCGAAACGGATGTGCAAGTGTCTCTAAATTTAGATGGTGTGGGTAGTTGCACCGCCGCCACTGGCATCCCATTTTTAGACCATATGCTGCATCAGATTTCATCTCATGGGCTAATTGATTTAGACGTGCAGGCGAAGGGAGACTTGGAAATTGATGATCACCATACCAATGAAGATGTAGGGATCACATTGGGGATGGCTTTGGGGAAAGCATTAGGCGATCGCAAAGGAATCGTCCGCTTTGGTCATTTCTTTGCACCTCTGGATGAAGCTTTAGTACAGGTAACCCTCGACTTCTCCGGACGTCCTCACCTAAGCTATGGCTTAGAAATTCCGACGCAGCGTGTTGGTACATACGACACGCAACTTGTGCGAGAGTTCTTTGTGGCGTTGGTGAATCATAGCCAGATGACGCTGCACATCCGCCAACTTGATGGAATCAACTCGCACCACATCATTGAAGCAACGTTCAAAGCCTTTGCACGGGCAGTCCGGATGGCAGTGGAAATCGATCCCCGTCGCGCTAGTATGATCCCTAGTTCTAAGGGCGTGTTGTAGGGTTACTCACTACGCAATGAAAGCAAGCTTACTTGCAAGGCGCGATATTAGAGCGTGTCAACTCTACTGACCAAAAAAGGCAAAGGGCAGAAGGCAGAAGGAATGCCTTCGCTCTTTGCCCACGACTTTTATGGAGTAAGAGTATCAATCTGACCTCGTTCACTGCATTTATAATGAGGCATTTGAGCGTTTAGGTGCCGTTACGTTCAGTCCTAATGGTAATAGGATTGCTATATGACTTCGCTGACTTTGCCGCTGGTGTTTAATCTACATCAGGTTAATTTGACTGATGAGCAGTTCTATCAAATCTGTATCAACAATCCAGAGATTTCTTTGGAACGCAATCCACAGGGAGCATTGATTATTATGCCGCCCGTTGGTGGAGAAAGCGGTAGTAGTGAAATAGAGTTAGGAACAGATTTAACAATCTGGAACCGCCAATCCAAGCTAGGTAAAGTATTTAGTTCATCGACACTGTTTAAGCTGCCGGGTGGGGGCAATCGCTCTCCGGATGCTGCCTGGGTAGAGTTGTCACGCTGGATAGCACTAACCCCAGAACAACGCCAGAAGTTTCCCCCCATTGCGCCTGATTTTGTGATGGAACTGCGATCGCGCACAGATGATCTGGCAATGCTGCAAGCAAAGATGCAGGAGTATTTGAATAGCGGTGTCAGGTTAGGTTGGATGTTTAACCCGCAGGAACAGCAGGTAGAAATTTATCGGCAAGGACAACCCAAAGAAACTTGCCTACTGCCAACAGAACTCTCTGGCGAATCTGTCTTACCAGGATTTTTGCTCAGAGTAGAGCGATTTGAGGAATAACCGATTTTTATTGAATTAGCTTTTTAGTTTTTTAGCTTTGAGATTGTTAGGAATTCGTCCCAGTAATATGAATTACTTAAAATAATGCGACAAGGAGAGGCGCAACTGACGGGGTGAAGAACCCCTACAGATTCACAAAATAAGTCTTGAAAAAGGTTACTGTCGCTAGATTTAGGAAGTGCTAGGATGCTGTCTAATCCTCTAGTCCCTGAAGTTAGAACATGGACGCGATCGCATTTCTTACCGTTGTTGGCGGCATAATCGGCATTATTGCAGGCTCAGTACAAGTCCTAGATTATGTAGAAAAGCGACGCGAGAAGCTCTCAAAGATTGAACTAGTAGTACCATCACGTCCAACTCAGCCAAATCTAGAAATACCCTCTTTTCCTGGCAATCTGCAAGTCATGCCACCTGAGTTACAGACTTCAGTAGCTGCAAAGTGCCGTCAAGATTGGGGAGAAGCGGTTGAGGTATCTGTCTTCTACGGGCGTACTGAAGAACTCAATACATTAGAGCAGTGGGTTATATGCGATCGCTGCCGATTAGTCGCCTTATTAGGAATGGGAGGCATTGGCAAAACGTCCCTATCTATCAAACTGGCACAAAAAATTCAGGACAATTTCGATTATGTTATCTGGCGCAGCCTGACGAATGCTCCACTCATACAAGATATCCTGGCAGATATTATCAAATTTCTGTCTAACCAGCAGGAAACTAATTTACCAGAAGACACTGGAGCAAGAATTTCACGACTAATTGATTATCTCCGTTCATCACGTTGTCTCTTAATTCTTGATAATGCTGAGTCAATTTTGCAAGGAGATAATGATGCTGGACAATATCGAGAAGGTTGTGAGCAGTATGGCAAACTAATTCAACGCATTGGAGAAACAAACCATCAAAGCTGCTTAATATTAACAAGTCGAGAGAAACCTGGAGAAATTGCCACTTCGGAAGGAGAAACCCATACTGTCCGTTCTTACCAAATGCCAGGATTGAAAGCGGTTGAAGGGGAAGAGATTTTTCAAGCTAAAGGTCTTTCTGGCTCAGATGATGAACAAAAAAAGTTAATCGACTTCTATAAAGGCAATCCTCTAGCATTAAAGATTATTGCGACAACAATTAAAGAAGTATTTGATGGCAATATTCAAAATTTTTTAGCCAATGGCTCAGTAATATTTGGTCGAGTTCGTGATTTATTAGACCAGCAATTGAATCGTTTGTCAGATTTAGAGCAAGAAGTGATGTACTGGTTGGCGATTAATCGAGAACCCGTCTCAGTTTTAGAATTGCGGGAGGATATTGTATCGCTGAAATCACCGCCAAAGTTGATTGATGCAGTGCAATCCTTGGTAAGGCGCTCTTTAATCGAGAAAAGTGGCACCCTCTTCACACTGCAACCTGTGGTGATGGAGTATCTAACTGACCGATTGATTGAACAGATCTGTGATGAGATTAAAATAGGAAAAGTTGAAGTTGTTAATCGCTATGCTCTAATAAAAGCGACAGCGAAAGATTACATCAGAGAAAGTCAAGTTCGCCTGATTCTTAAACCCATTGCGGATAAGTCTACGGTAGAGAGGCACGATTGTGCGTCCCTACAACAAATGCTTTCAATATTACGAGAGCAATCTTCTCGTCAACCAGGGTACGCAGCTGGAAATATTCTCAATCTGCTTTGCTATCTCCAAACAGATTTAAGTGGCTATGACTTTTCTAACTTGAAAGTTTGGCAAGCTTACCTACAAGGTATGACTTTGCAACGTGTGAATTTTGCTTACTCAGACTTAGCCAAATCGGTTTTTACTCAAGCCTTCGACAGAATTGTATCAGTAGCATTTAGCCCAGATGGAAAACTTTTAGCCACAGGTGATGTAGTTGGTCAAGTTCGCATTTGGCAAGTTGTGGATGGTCAGCAACTGATAAGTTTTCAGGGACATACCAATTGGGTAGCATCAATTGCTTTTAGTTCAGATGGTAAGCTGCTTGCCGTTACTGGCAGTAGTGACTCAACGGTGAAGCTGTGGGAGGTTATCACTGGACAGTGTGTGCGAATTTTGCCAGGGCATACCGGTTGGGTATCGTCGGTGGCTTTCAGTCCCGATGGTCAAACCCTAGCTAGTGGCAGTAGTGACCTAACTGTGAGGCTGTGGGAGGTCAGCACTGGGCAGTGTCTCCGTATTTTGCAGGGTCATACTGATAGGGTATGGTCAGTTGCTTTCAGTCCTGATGGTCAAACCCTAGCTAGTGGCAGTAATGACCTAACTGTGAGGCTGTGGGAGGTCAGCACTGGGCAGTGTCTCCGTATTTTGCAGGGTCATACTGATAGGGTGCGGTCGGTGGCATTCAGTCCCAATGGTCAAACTTTGGCTAGTGGTAGTGCTGATCAAACAGTGAAGCTGTGGGAAGTTAGCACGGGTCATTGTTTGAAAACTCTACAGGAAGATACTAATGGCACAAGGACAATTGCCTTTAGTCCCGACGGTCGAATCTTAGCCAGTGGCAATTATGACCAAACAGTGAAGCTGTGGGAGGTCAGCACTGGGCAGTGTCTCCGTATTTTGCAGGGTCATACTGATAGGGTGCGGTCGGTGGCATTCAGTCCCAATGGTCAAACTTTGGCTAGTGGCAGTGATGACCAAACAGTAAGGCTGTGGGAGATCAACACTGGGCAAGGTCTCCGTATTTTGCAGGGTCACGCGAATAACATCGGGTCGGTTGCCTTTAGCTGTGATAGCCAATGGCTTGCTAGTGGCAGTGGTGACAAAGCAGTGCGGCTGTGGGAGGCTAACACTGGGCAATGCTGGAAAACTCTACAGGGTCATAGCAAGGCGGTAACTTCCGTTGCCTTTAGTCCGAATAGTCAAACCCTAGCTAGCAGTGGTGATAATACAGTGCGGTTGTGGGAAGTCACTACGGGTCATTGTCTCCATGTTTTGCAAGGTCATGGCAGTTGGTGGGTACAGTGCGTTGCCTTCAGTCCTGACGGAAAAACGTTGGCTAGTGGCAGTGGTGACCAAACAGTGAAGCTGTGGGAGGTTAGCACAGGGCAATGTCTGCGGGTTTTGCAAGGTCATCACAGTGAGGTGCGCTGTGTTGCCTTTAGTCGTGATAGTCAACTACTTGCTAGTGGTAGTCGTGACGGAACGGTGCGGCTGTGGGAGGTTAGTACAGGGCAATGCTTGAACGCTCTACAAGGTCATAACGATTGGGTAGAGTGTGTTGCCTTCAGTCCGGATGGTCAAACCCTTGCTAGTAGCAGTAATGACCAAACAGTGAGGTTATGGGAAGTCAGCACTGGGCAATGCCTAAAAACTCTGCAAAGACAAACCAGTTGGGGAGAGTCCCCTGTAATCAGTCCTGATGGTCAAATATTAGCGGGTGGAAGTGATGACTCAAGGGTCGGTTTGTGGCAAGTCAGCACGGGGCAATGCCTGAAAACTCTGCAAGGACATACAGATAAAGTCTGGGCAGTTGCTTTTAGTTCCGATGGTCAAACTTTAGTAAGTGGAAGTCAAGATGAGACCGTTAAGATTTGGAATGTCAAAACAGGTGAATGCTTAAAAACTCTAAGAGCCGATCGCCCTTATGAAGGTATGAATATTACAGGAATTACAGGATTAACTCAAGCTCAAGTAGCTATGTTGAAAACGCTGGGGGCAGTTGAGAGCTAACAATGGAATAAAGGGCGATTTCCTACCTTCAGAAAATTCCTGATGTCCCGATAATGGAAGTAAGTGCTGCAAGGGAGAATAAGTGGCAATGGTAACTTCTATTGTTTCAGATCCATCAGAAATCCTATCGCTGGAAGACTATATGCTTCATCCACCTGATAATACGGAGTGGGTGGATGGACAACTGATCGAGAAACCAGGAATGACAGCAAAGCACAGTCGGGTTCAAGCTAGACTTGCTCGATATTGGGGAAATTACAAAGATGACAGCAGTCAAAGGGGAGACGTTTACACCGAAGCAGCTTGTCGTACTGTTGGGCGATCGCGTCGTCCCGATGTTTCCTACCTCACACCAGAACTCGTCGCGCAATTCGGCGATTTTACCGTACTGCCTCAGAGTTTTCTACTCGTTGCAGAAGTAGCATCCCCGGAAGACAGTGCTGAATAATTGTTTGCTAAAGCTAGAGAATATTTACAATCCGGTTGTCAAGAAGTCTGGCTGTTGTTCCCTGAAAGCCAGTTAGTCTTGATTAACACTCAACAACGCTGGTTAGTATTTAATCCCGGTGATGTGGTTAGCACTCAAACTGTTCTACAAGGTTTTAGTGTGGCAGTTAAGGAACTATTGGCATAAGAGAAAAAGTTAGTAGATTTAGTGTGAAGCCATTCCCCTAACTCGCTGCTAGGCTAATGCCGACACTCCTTACTAACACTAAGGCATTGTGTAGAGAAAATGCGATCGCAATACGGTTTATTGAATAAATTCAAGAGATTAATATGCAAGTACAAACAAAACCACGCCATTACAGTCCTGAAGAATATTTAGAACTAGAAGAGGCGGCTGACTATAAAAGTGAATATCGTGATGGGGAAATCGTACCAATGGCTGGCGGAACAACAAATCACAATAAAATTGCTGGAAATTTTTATGCCAACTTGAAGTTTGCTCTGAGAGGGCAAGGTTACGACATCTATATCGGTGATGTGCGGTTGTGGATACCGCGTTATCGTCAGTACACTTATCCCGACGTGATGCTAATCCAGGAAGAACCCATCTATACAGGAATAGGCACAACTACTGTAATGAATCCCTTGTTGATTGTTGAACTATTATCCAAATCAACTAAAAACTACGACCAAGGAGATAAGTTTCTTTACTATCGGTCGATACCTGAGTTTAAGGAATATATTTTAGTTGACCAGCATCGACATCATGTCATGCAACATACCAAAACCCCTGAAGGGAAATGGTTATTAACTGACCATGAATCTGAAGAGGCAGTTCTAGAACTAACTTCGATTAAATTCCAAATCCAATTGAGTGAAATTTACGAGGTAGTAAATTTTGAAGAGGGTGAAGAGTAAAGACCAAAAACTACGAAATTAATATTTGATCACTCAAATTTACTCGCTATAGAAACAAGCAGATTACTCAATTATCTTTACTCGTCCTTGTCGCACAGCATAAATCAGGCGAGTAATTAAATCTTCATCATCAATGCTAAATGACTCGTTAAACGGCGCTGTCATCAAGTCATACCACTCTCTATACGTTATCTGACCTGTACAGATGGCATTACAAAACAGCTCAGCTAAGTTGCAGAAGTTACTACGGACAGCACACAAATCCTGATCAGTTGTATTTTCCATAACATAAACTCTTGAGCGGCTAGCCTGCTCGCGTAAGACACTACTCTTAGGTTTCCCAGGCATCGAGGCAAGGGAACACCTCTGAGTATTGGAATTATTATTTAATCTTAATCGAAGTAAAATCTAGACTCGATAGTCATATTTAGAAATCGTGGTGGAACAGGAAAATTTTTTCGCATCTCAAGTTCGGCAGCCGCGATTACTAATTCCTCCACCACTCTGGATGTCGGAGGAAGGTTCTTTCGCCCACTTGACGCTTACCCAGCGTTTACCAGCGATTGTCCGACGGGTGCTAGAGGAAAACAACTTCCCTCTAACTATTACACAGAAGTTGGAAAGGCTAATTCAAGAGTTACCTTATGGAATTGTGCGATCGCTTCAAGATGACCAAGGACAAGATTTAGCTGCCTGGGCAACGTATTTAGAACCCTTTGAGGGAAGGCGTTGGATTGATATTCCGTGGTACTTTGCCGAAGTATATCTTTACCGTCGCATCTTAGAAGCTACTCAGTACTTTCTTCCGGGAGAGTGGCAGGGCATCGATCCGTTTGAACCCCAAAAACGCGGCAGCTTGGAGAAAGTGATGCACTCCATCCGAGATATGAGTTCCCAAATCAACACGTTTATCAAGAGTAAGTTGGATAGGGAGGCTGGATCGAACCAAACAGAGTTGATTACTCTACTCTATTTTGCCCTCTGGGGTAACCGCATTGACTTGAGCCTCTTTCCGACTGATGCTGGAGAGCATGAACGCAGCCAAATCGAGACATATCGAGAACAGGCAAATATTTTAGTGGACGATACAGCAATACTTGCTGAGCGAGTTGCCAGTTTTAATGGAGTACGCCTTGATTTTATTGTTGACAATGCTGGTTTTGAACTATTTTGTGACCTATGTTTGGCAGACTTCCTACTAAATACTGGGGCTGCAGGGACAATTTACCTGCACTTGAAGGCTCAACCACTCTTTGTCTCTGATGCGATGGTTAAGGATGTCCACTATACCTTAGAGGTTCTAGCGGCTGATCGTGACAGTGAGGTTCAGTCACTAGCGCATCGCTTACAAGAGCATATTGCTCAGGGTCGTTTGCAATGCTGTGAACATCCTTTTTGGACAGCACCTTTAAGCTTCTGGGAAATGCCTGAAGAGTTGCACCGCGATTTAGCCCAATCCTGCTTGATTTTTGTCAAAGGTGATGCTAATTATCGTCGATGTTTAGGCGATCGCCAATGGACGTTTACAACTTCCTTTCACGACATTGTGTGCTATTTCCCAGCTCCATTTGTTACTCTACGCACCCTTAAGTCTGAAATTGTTGTTGGTCTTCAGTTAGAGCAAGTAGAGGCACTAAACCATGAAGACCCTCAGTGGTTAACGAATGGGCAATGGGGTGTAATCCAGTACTTTTGTCAAGGTTTTTAGGTAGTAGAGCAGTAGCCACGAATGTTAGGACATTAACGGGAGAAGAGCATTCCTTAGCTAGAGGCGATTTTATCCAAAGCTGACCGCTGAAAGCTGACTGCTGATTGCTATAAGTTTTAGGGGAAAATCTCGGTCAAGACTTGGAAACTATTGGGACTTCTGGGAAATTCTAACTCCAAAACTTGCCTTTCACCCTACCACCTAACACCTTGACAAGGCTAACTGCGATATCCCAGTAATTTCACGGATACTAATTCCCCAATCCCTTTAATAATTCCGTGGTTTCCTCATCACAATGTCTTTTATATAAGTGGTACCAATGAAACAGCAACTTCTCGCTCTTGAGAGCGGGATGCTACAGCGTCATTGGTGAAGGATTTTGATAGTCAATCCTGAGCAACACAAACAAGTTAGCCGCAAGACAGCTCAATTAGAACTTGACGAGCAACCGCCAGCCGAATTTGGGCTTGAGGGCTTATTCAACCTCTCCCCAGATTTGCTTGGTATCACTGGAAGGGATGGCTACTTCAAGCGTGTCAACCCAGCATTTGAAAAAATAATGGGCTATACAACTGAGGAACTCTTAGCAACGCCGTTCATTAGTTTGGTTCATCCTGACGACCAAACGGCAACCCTTGCTGAGTTGGAAAGACAAGAACTTGGCACCCCAGCCGTTCACTTCGAGAATCGCTACCGTTGTAAAGATCAGTCATATCGCTGGCTGGCGTGGACTATTGCACCGTCTCAGCGGCGAGAACGCCTATATGTCATAGCATGCGAACAGCAATGGGTCAAGTGGGAGCTTCGTCCTTGGACAGACGGTGTAGGCGAGATTAGCGGTCTCATCGTCAGCACTGAGGTGATACTGAGCCAGGTTTTGGCTGATTTAAAAGTTGCGATCGCCGAAAGTCAAGCCGTAGTCACTCATGACCCCCTGCCAACTGTGATAGGGGATGAAATTCAACTGATCCAGTTGTTCCAAAATCTCATCGGCAATGGCATTAAGTTTTGCCAAGACAAGCCACCACGAGTGCATATCTCGACCGAGCAAAAGCAAAAGGAATGGGTTTTTGAAGTCCGCGATAACGGTATCGGTATGGAGAGTGAGTTCTTTGAGCGCATCTTCACGATCTTTCAACGTCTACATTCGCGTACTGAATATCCCGGCACCGGAATTGGTCTGGCAGTTTGTAAAAAAATCGTAGAACGTCACGGGGGGCAAATTTGGGTGGAATCAACGCTAGGAGAAGGCACAACCTTTTATTTTTCTATCCCCCAGGAGAGGCAAGGAAGCCATGAAGTTTAATTTTTGCCTCAAGTCACTACCCTTGAGCTATAAATCAAAGACCTTGGCGATTGAAAGCAAGACTAGACTCCTGCTAGGACTCGCATCTGTGATTTTGGTAACGCTCAACATTCTCTCCTACTGGAGCTTTATCAAGCAAAAAGAAACAACTGAACGGGTGGCTCAAAGTCGGCTAACTCTCCAGAAGCTAGAAGCTGTCTTCTCAAGCGTCAAGGATGCTGAAACAGGGCAACGAGGTTACTTGCTCACAGGGCAAGAGTCTTACTTAAAGCCTTATCACCTCGCGATAAAGTCAATCGATCCGCAAATTGAACAACTAAAAACGGCCATACTCGCTGACCCTAAGCAACAGCAACAGTTGACAACTCTTAAAGGTCTAATTGCCCAAAAATTGGCTGAACTGCAACTGACAATTGAGTTGAGGAAGAATCAGCAAGTTGACACGGCTATGTCACTGGTTTCAAGCAATCGCGGGCAACAACTCATGGATCAGATTAGAAACCTGATCCAGCAAATGCAAGGGGAAGAAAATGAGCAATTAAAAAATTGGTTAACGACTAGAGAATCAACAATCCGTAAAGGACAGCTAATATTTTTACTGGGCATCGTTCTGACCCTGTTTTCCCTTTATCTGGTGTCCAGCGCAATCCAGCAAGAGACTATTGAGCGCAAGCAAGCGGAAGCGTCATTAAAACAACTCAATGACGAGCTAGAAGCAAGAGTACAGGAACGAACCACTGAACTGGAAGAAGCCAACACCAATTTGTTGCGTTCTAATAAAGAATTAGAGCAGTTTGCCTACGTGGCTTCCCATGATTTGCAAGAACCACTGCGAGCAGTCAATAGCTATGCACAACTCATCACCCGTAAATACCAGGGTAACCTTGATGCTAAAGCCGATAAGTACCTCGGCTATATCACAGAGGGAGCGACTCGGATGCAGCAGTTGATCAACGACCTACTTGCGTTTTCTCGTGTGGGAACGCACGGTAAACCTTTGGTGCTGACGGACTGTGAGTTGGTGCTGAGTCAGGTTTTGGATAATCTAAAGGTTGCGATCGCTGAGAATCAGGCTTCAGTCACTCACGATCCGTTACCGAGTGTGATGGGGGATGACATTCAACTGATTCAGTTGCTCCAGAATCTTATCGCCAATGGTATGAAGTTTCGCCGAGAGGAGTTACCCCATGTGTATGTCTCGGCTAAGGAACAGGAACACGAATGGGTGTTCTGTGTTCGTGATAACGGCATCGGCATTGAGTCAGAATACTTCGAGCGTATCTTCACGATTTTCCAGCGCCTACATAGCAAGAGCGAGTATCCCGGCACGGGTATTGGTCTGGCAGTTTGTAAAAAGATTGTGGAGCGTCATGGAGGACGTATCTGGGTAGAGTCAACGTCAGGAGTAGGCACAGCCTTTTACTTTACTATCCTACGATCAAGGCAATAAATCTCCATGAATTTTAACACTCCAATTAGAGCCGTTGAGATTCTTCTTGTAGAAGACTCTCCCAGTGATGCCGATTTAACTGTAGAAGCTCTCGGTGATGGCAAGGTACTCAATAACTTGCACTGGGTTGAAGATGGCGTAGAAGCTCTCGCCTTTCTGCGTCGGCAAGGAAAGTATAGCGATGCACCGCGTCCGGATCTGATTTTGCTTGACCTCAACCTGCCGAAAAAGGATGGTCGTCAGGTTCTTGCAGAAATCAAGGTTGACCCCCAGCTTAAACTAATTCCGGTTGTGGTTCTCACCACTTCAGCGGCTGAGCGAGATATTCTTAAAACCTACGAACTGAATGCAAACTGCTACGTTACCAAACCAATTGACTTAGAGCAGTTTATTTCTGTCGTGAAGCTGATTGAGATGTTTTGGCTAGCCGTAGTTAAACTGCCCTCGGAGTAAGAGATATGGACAGTGCTACTATCAAAATTCTTCTGGTAGAAGATAACCCTGCTGATGCTGACTTACTCAGCGAATTTCTTGAGGAAGCTGACGAGACTCAGTGGTCACTCGTGCATGTTGAAAAGCTGAAAGAAGCGCTTCAAACCTTGAGGGAAAACCACTTTGATGTAATTTTATTAGATCTGTCACTACCGGACAAACAAGGATTGGCGACCGTTGTACAAACCCATGAAACGGCACCCGATCTGCCAATTGTGGTGCTGACAGGTCTTAATGATCGAGTTACAGCACTAGACGCTGTACGGCAGGGCGCACAAGACTATTTAGTTAAAGGGAAAATTGATAGTAACTTGTTAGTCCGTGCCATTGGTTATGCGATCGAGCGATCAAATACATTGAAGCAACTGCGCCAGAGCGAAGAGCAGTTGCAACGACTGAATGAAGAACTAGAACACCGAGTCGAAGAGCAAACTGAAGAATTGAGGGACAAAAATCGCTGCCTACAAAGTGAAATTACTGAGCGTCAGCGTTTGGAAGAAGAACTCCGTAACGCTTTGATGAAAGAAAAAGAACTCAGTGATCTCAAATCTAATATTATCTCAGTGGTTTCCCATGAGTATCGCACTCCTCTTGCAACTATCCTCTCTTCTACAGAATTACTTGAAAACTACAGTCATAAATGGGACCAAGAGAAAAGGCAGCGTCATTTCAAACGGATTGAGAACTCAGTTCACCATCTGACACAGCTAGTTAATGATGTGTTGATCATTAGCAAAGCTGAGGCGGGGAAATTGGACTTCAATCCAGTACCTCTAGAATTAGTGGAATTTTGCTATCAACTGGTAGAAGAATTACAGCTTACTGCCAGCACTCAGCACAACATCAGCTTCCTGTGCCAGACTTCAAGCATCAAAGCTTGCCTTGATGAAAAGCTGCTGCGGCAATTCCTGACTAATTTGCTGTCAAATGCAATCAAATACTCTCCCCATGGGGGAAATGTTCAGCTTGAACTCGAATGCAAACAGGATGTTACAATCTTCCGTATTCGAGATCAAGGGATTGGTATTCCCCTAAAAGATCAAGATCAATTGTTCGAGGCTTTCCATCGTAGTAGTAATGTTGGTACTATCTCTGGAACAGGACTAGGACTCGCGATTGTCAAAAAATGTGTAGACATCCACAATGGACAAATTGCAGTGGAAAGTGAAGTGGGAACTGGAACAACGTTTATAATTACGATACCTTTAATTTGTCAGGTTACAGCACAGTTGGCTGAATCTAACTCCCAGTCGGTCTATTAGCAAGTTGATAAGCTGATTAATTTCTTGTAATGCCTTTAAATTTAGTACGGGTTTTGTAGATATTGGTAGACAGAGAACATTTTGGAAGAGATGACTGATAGTGAAGCGATCGCAAAATTAAAAGCGGCAATGCTATCTGTGCAGACAGTCGGTGAGATGCACGCTCTAATTATTGATTACACCTATGTAGAGATTATGGAAGTCTACAATCAGTTAGCGCCGAAGCAGCAAGCAAGAATTGTTGCTCTATGCGATCGCGATACTCAAGAGCAAATTACTGCCACTCATACCATTTCTGTATTTATGCCTTCCTACTTAATATCGTAGGAAATTCACAAAATATTCACTTTTGTTTTCTACACTTGAAATCATTTGAGTCAAGGAATTGGAACAAAGGTAGTATCTTATTTCAGTTGTAGAGCATAAATAATTATTAAATTTTATTTAAATAGCTATTGAAGCTTGGGCAAGGGAAACTTCAACCTTAAATCTCTAATGGATAATCTCTTATCTTGACTCGTAGGGGAAGCTAGTAATTGCTCAAATGCTAGCATTGGCAATTCATCTGATTCTAGAGAGAACAGGAACTTACCCTATAAGTGGTAATGAACAACCAAAAGCTAAAACAAGACATTCGCCGTAGCCAAGCCGCCGTAGAATATTACAAAGTGCTTTGCTTACATCATGCTGATACTATAGGTAGCTTAGATTTAGCAGCACTAACCCATCCCTTACCCCAACGTCAAAGACTTCCCTTGGTAAGGCTGAATGCTATCAGCAGACTTACACAAGAAGAATCCGGAACAAAGGGGGATTTTGCTGCTTCTGTAAGTAAGCCTGTTAAGTTATCTCTGCTTGATGAGGTATTCACTCAGAGCTTTAGTTGCCAAAAGCCCTCTTCTCACCCCACTCAACCCTTGTCCTCCTCCTTTGACCCACAACTCGCTCAACGGCTGCCATTAAAGATTTTGTTGGCAGAGGATGTTGCTGTAAATCAAAAAGTTGCGCTGCATCTGTTAAAGAGGTTAGGCTATCACGCTGATGTGGCTAATGATGGAAAAGAAGTACTAGAAGCGCTGCGTCGCCAAGCTTATGATGTCGTCTTTATGGACGTACAGATGCCGGAAATGGATGGGTTGGAAGCAACTCATCAAATCTGCCAGGAATGGTCACCTCTCGACCGACCTTGGATTATCGCGATGACTGCCAATTCTCTGCGAGGCGATCGCGAAACCTGTTTGAGAGCTGGAATGAATGACTACATCAGCAAGCCAATCCAAATCGAGGCACTTGTCAAAGCTCTAAACACCTATGAGCAATTCAAAAATCAAGCTTCCATCCAAGAGGTAGCTTCGATGTCTGTGACGGTTATGCCTGAAGAGGCTACCCAACAGACGAATAACCACCTCATCCATCCACCTGCACTCGATACCCAAAAGCTTCAAGCCTTAAAGGATACGGTAGGCGGAGATACTGCCTTCCTGACGCAGTTAGTAGATTGTTACCTAGAAGAATCACTGCAACAACTACAAGCGATGCGTGAGGCAGTTGCCCAAGGCGATGCAAGTACCCTACACAAGTCCGCCCATTCCCTCAAAGCAATCAGTGTCTCTCTTGGAGCAGTTCGCCTTGCTCAACTATGTCAAGCCCTAGAAGTGATGGGGTATAGCGATCGCACTCTTGATGCCTCCCGACTGATCAGCCAACTCAACGCTGAGTATGAGCGCGTAAAAGCAGCGCTGGACTTAGAATATCCACGGAGACAACGATGATTGATTCTGACCTTCAGAAAAACCTACCCCTCATTCTCGTTGTCGGTAATCCGAAGACTCTGCGAGTAGATCTGCGTGAGGCAATTGACAAAGAAGGATATCGGATTGCCGAAGCCTTAACTGGGGAGCAAGGTTTAAACGCTTGTCAACAGCTACAGCCAGAGTTAGTCCTACTCGATACCACCATGCCCGATATAGATGGCTTTTCTTGCTGTGCCAAGCTACAAGCCCTTTTGGGTGATCATTGTCCTCCGATTTTAATGATTATTGATCTTGGTGATCAAGCTTCCGTTGAACTAGCCTTTGAGGTTGGCGCTGCTGATTATGTTACTCGACCGATTCATTGGGCAGTATTACGCCAAAGAGTCCCTCGCCTAATTCAGGCAAACTGGGCAATGCAGGAACTCCGACAGCAGGTGGAACGGGAGAATCTGCTCAAGGAACAACTCAAGAGAGCAGAGCAGAAATTGGAGAGTCTTACCTCTGTTGATACGTTGACTGGGATTGCCAACCGTCGCTGTTTTGATGAATACCTTCATCGAGAATGGAAGCGAGCGGCACGGGAACGGAAACCACTCTCTCTAATTTTGAGTGATATTGATTTTTTCAAAGCCTACAACAATACCTATGGAACTCAAGCTGGGGATGAGTGCCTAAAGCAGATTGCTCGTACTATTCGCCAAGTTGTCAGACGTCCGGCGGATTTGGTTGCTCGCTATAGCGGTGAAGAATTTGCTGTGCTTTTGCCAAATACTCCAGCTAGAGGCGGTGTTCAGGTGGCAGAAGCGATGCGTTCTCAGGTGAAGGCATTGGCGATCGCTAATTCTGGTTCTCAAGTTAGTCACTTAGTAACCATCAGCTTAGGGGTAGCCAGTGCAATTCCTAGCTCAGAATCATCAATTGACAGGTTAATCGATGAGGCTAAAGAAGCCCTCGATCAAGCGAAAATTGGATTACGCGATCGCGTTGTTTTTCACATGGGTAACTTATCCGTGAATTCAACTGACTTAAACCCATCTACCCCCCTAATTTGGGAAGGTAATGTGGCTGAATTTTATGAAACCTCATGACGTTTAATACCTGGCGCGGTGTTAGGGGTTAGTTGCAGATAATCTAGGGAGTTTGAGTTTTAACGGTTAGCACATGCGGTGGTGTCGAATCAGGAGGATAAATAAAGTCTACCTGCACCGCCTTACGACTCCCTGGTGGCATCAGCAATTTTTCCATTGGCTCTAATACTTGACCTGTTCGATGCCACAAATGGACATAGCGTGTCTTTTCTTGTCCCTGGTCATTGGTATAACGTAGCCGCACGGTACCCCGGAAGAAGGGGAAATCGCGAGGGGGTTTTTGGAAAAGTAGCCCTCCTTTGCTGAGCCTGTCTTCCTTCAACGGCGTTTCAATGGTGAGAGCAACCGTTTGGGGTTTGTTGGTGGGGTTGTAGAGAGGCAAGGAGAGGTTGTATTCAACGCCATAATTGCCATGTGCTTCGTAAGCGGTGTCTGGATATCGCACCAGCATCCGTGCCGTCTGGACTTGATCTGTACCCAAGCGACCAGCACGTAGGGTATCGAGCGCATAGGAAATCGCTTGACCGGGTTGAGGAATGGTGAAATCCCTTGCGCCAGAACGGTCTACTAATTGCGCTTGCCACTTAGAGCCTTGCTGCACACCAGCAACACGACCATAAATCAGTTGACCACTGGTAGCTTCAGGAGGACTTGGGCTTTTATCGCGTGGTCCTGCTAAAGCGCCTTTATCCAGTAAGGCTTGCCATTCTTCTAAATTAGGCGCTCTGTCACTACCATCAGGATTTTTCTTCGCAAACATGGTCAAGCTAGCGGCATAAACCTTACTACTGCTGCTCAACCGCATCAAAACCGATCGCCCATTGATTGGCTTTTCTAAATTCCGTACTGGTGTAGGATGATTTAGCAACATCCGGCTTTGTCCCGGTGGAATTACTACTTGTGCGGGAAAATCAGCTTGTCGTTTTCCTTGGAGTACGTCATGCACGGCGCGATCGCCTGGCCCAGCATAGGCAGTATTCTGGGGATTCTCGACATACGGTGGCAATGTAATATATGGCGCTTCCTGCGTTAGATACGTTGCTGCTTGCAAAACATCTACCGTAACGGGTTGTGACCCTGGATTATGCAAAATCACCCCTAGATAGAATGTCTGCAAATCCTTGGGAGTGTGGGTTTGGTGGTGAACAAACAGGTCAAACCGTCCCTGAAAGGGAAAGTTGAGATGAGCCGCCGGAACAGCTTTTCCCGTTGGGGGAAAGGTAGACAGTAAAATGCCTTCAGTCTTCACCCATTCTGGGCTATTGCTGTTAAACATCGGTACCGTATCTAACTGCCCTGGTAATGCCCGTACTGGCTGGGGTTGCACGATAATCTGGGGGCTTGGCTTTGGTGTGGGTGTCATTTGTGCAAAGACGAAAGAGGGAGCAGATTTTTTCAGGAATAACCAGTAGCCACCACCACCAACAAGGGCAAGTACGAGGAGGTAAACGATAGGAGGAAGATTAATTTTTTTTGGAATCATTAGAACTAGCTCAAGGCAACGAGGGCTAAGGCTTAGCCCAGATTGTTAAAGGAGGTTGGGAGATTAGTGACAGTTTAGGCACCCAATGCCAACAGTGCGTCAGTTTTGTCAAAGAGAAGCGATCGCGCACCGTTTTCTATCCTCTCCTAATCTCACCCACAGCGCCTTCACCAGACTGGGTGAGTCTTAGGGAATCTGCCCCTGCCGTGCTGAACCGAGAAAGGCAGAGGGCAGAGGGCACAAGGCTTTTATGGATTTATCCCCGTGCCGATGGCATGATCCATCTGGCGACGGATTGTAGCCAAGGGTCAAGAGTCCCCGTCTGAAAGGAACATAAAAGCCCTCTGCCTCCTGCCTTCTGCCTTCCCTTGAATGACTAGCTGTTACCGTTACAAGTTCCTAGCGAGTGATTGGGAAGCGAGACTCAAGCAGCAATCTTCTGCTCAGGGGTGACTATGTTTGGGCAAGGATTTCCTTGTTCAATGTCTGTAATATTAGACAGCGTTGTCTCAGCAATATTCTTGAGAGCGTTTTCTGTAAAGAAAGCTTGATGACCTGTGATGAGAACGTTAGGAAAGGTCAGTAGGCGTTGAAAAACATCGTCCTGAATCACATCCTCGGACAAATCCTCAAAGAACAAATCAGATTCTAGTTCGTAAACGTCTAAACCGAGGTAGCCAATTTTTCTAGATTTGAGTGCCTCTGTCACGGCTTTGGTATCAATTAGTGCGCCCCTACTTGTGTTAATCAGCATTACACCCTGCTTCATCTGAGCTAAAGCTTGGTCGTCTATCAGGTGATAAGTATCTTTAGTCAGTGGACAGTGTAGAGTAACAATATCTGAGGCTTGGAAAAGTTCAGGAAGCTTCACGTATTTTGCCCCCAGTGCCTCGCACTCCGGATTCTGATGCACGTCATAGGCGAGTAGTTGACAGCCGAATCCTTTGAGAATCTGCCCGACAAGAACGCCAATTTTACCTGTACCAACAATACCAACGGTGCGACCATGCAAGTCAAATCCCAAAAGTCCGTCTAGGGAAAAATTACCTTCTCGCACACGGTTGTAAGCCCGATGAATTTTGCGGTTGAGAGTCAAAATTAGCCCAACTGTATGTTCAGCAACCGCATAGGGTGAATATGCAGGAACACGTACAATTGTCAATCCCAATTTAGAAGCGGCTGTTAAATCAACATTGTTATAACCAGCGGAGCGTAAGGCAATCAAACGAGTTCCCTGATTAGCAAGAGCTTGCAAGGTATTCTCATCCAGTTGATCATTGACAAATACGCATACGGCTGGGGATTCTGAGGCTAAGATAGCGGTGTCAGAAGTCAGATGTGGTTCAAAAAATATCAACTCGTGTCCGTGCTCAGTATTCGCCGCCTCTAAAAATCTGCGATCATAGGCTTTCGTGCTGAAGACTGCTACTTTCATCAGTTTCTCCTTATCCTTCTCTCAGCCTGAGAATGCCACATACAGTTTAATCAGCATTGAGGTTGGGTAGGTGTTTGGTGAGATACCAACAGTTTTAATATTTTTTAAATAGCTTTTGCTTTAATACCGATAACTACTCTTATGGGTATTTGACAACACACAACACTTTTCAGTGATATGTTCTGTTCAATCCCTGGTTTTTTGACCAGCCAGTCGCCTGAGCTATGCCAGTAGAAGTAAACCCCAAGGGGAATGTGAAAATATCGTCGCTGCTCTAACGTGACAACTAGAGCCTTTCATGTGGAACGTTCGATGAAAGCCACCGCCGCGCAAGCCGCACACCAGCAGCTCGTACCGTCCAGTAGTAACGGCGGTTGTCCAAGTGAACAGCTATTGGACGTGTTGTTGATGTTGCCTGAACAGAACGTTAATATCCTCTTAGTAGACGACCAGCCGAAAAATTTACTTGCTTTGTCGGCGCTTCTGGATAGTCCCGATGTGAATCTGGTGAAGGCGAATTCTGGAAAAGAAGCCTTAAGATGTCTGCTCAATCAGGATTTTGCTGTAATTTTGCTCGATGTCCAGATGCCGGAAATGGATGGATTCGAGACGGCGATGTTGATTCGACAAAGAGTGCGATCGCAACATACCCCAATTATTTTTATCACGGCACTTAATCGAGACGACATCCATGTGGAAAGAGGCTATTCCATTGGGGCGGTGGACTACATCTTAAAACCCTTTGCTCCAGAAATCTTGAAATCCAAGGTGGCAGTATTTGTTGAACTGTTCAGGAAAACACAGTTGCTCAGACAACAAGCAACCCTCCTAGAAGCCGCTAACAAAAAACTAGAATGCGAAATCATACAACGCCAGAAGGTCGAGGAGGAACTGCGTTGTGCCCATGACTCTCTGGAAATCAAAGTCCAGGAACGAACTGCACAATTAGCTCAAGCTAATGCCTCCCTGCAAACTGAAATCACCCAGCGCAAGGTGGCTGAGTCAGCACTGTTTCGAGAAAAAGAACAGGCTCAAGTAACCTTGCAGTCTATTGGTGATGCAGTCATTACTATCAATGCCAAAGGCGTGGTCGAGTATTTCAATCCAGTCGCTTCTGCTCTTACGGGCTTTCCTCAGCAGGAGGCAAAAGGAAAGCCCCTCTCTGAGATAGTCAGGATAGTTAACGAAACGACTCGCGAGATTTCTGAAAGTCCAGTAGAAATCGCTATGCGTTCTGGTAAGCAGTTTTGCCTTGATAAGCCAACGCTCCTGATTACCCGTGAGGGTCATGAATTGGCAGTTGATAATTGCGCCACCCCCCTTCGCGCTAGCGACAACCAGATTATTGGTGCAGTATTGGTGTTGAGGGATGTAACCGCCGCACGTCGCATCGAACAGCAGTTATCCTGGCAAGCTAGTCATGATGCCCTCACCGGACTGTTCAACCGACGTGAATTTGAAAATTGTTTAGAACAGTCCGTGATTAGTGCAAAGACTTCAGACCAACAACATGCCTTATGTTATCTAGATCTCGATCAGTTCAAAATCGTCAACGACACTTGTGGTCATATCGCTGGCGATGAACTGTTGCGCCAAGTTACGGCTCTGTTTCAAAACCAAGTGCGAGCTTCCGACACATTAGCACGTTTGGGTGGAGATGAATTTGGTCTGCTGCTCAACCATTGCCCTCTGGATGCAGCCGTGCGGGTGGCTTTTAAGTTACTTGAGCGACTCCAGGAGTTTCGTTACGTGTGGCAGGGCAAAACCTTCACTATTGGTGTCAGTATTGGGGTGGCTGCCATTGATGCTAACACTCAAAGTGTGACTAGCCTGCTCAGTGCAGCTGATGCCGCTTGCTATGCTGCCAAAAACAAAGGGCGTAATCGCGTGCATGTTTATCAAGCCGACGATCGGGAGTTGGCGATTCAACAAAGCCAAATGCAATGGGTAACGCGGCTAAATCAAGCGCTAGAGGAGAATCGTTTCCGCCTTTATTACCAGTCGATTGTCCCCAGTAGTCAAACGTCGTCCTTGGCAACACATTACGAAATTCTCCTGCGTCTTGTTGATGAACAGGGGAATTTGGTTTCACCGATGGCGTTTATTCCTGCTGCGGAACGCTACAATCTCATGCACTACATTGATCGCTGGGTAATTCGGACGCTATTTACCAGTCTGGGACAGCACTATAAAGAAAACCGCAATCCTTGTGAATTGCTGGGAAATGTCTGTGATTGTTTGTATGCCATTAACCTATCGGGTGCTAGTATCAGCGACGAGCAGTTCATCGAGTTCGTGCGTGAGCAGTTAAGTTTACACCAAGTGCCGCCTCAGGTGATTTGCTTTGAAATTACCGAAACCGTAGCGATCGCAAATCTGCGTCAAGCTGCTCAATTTATGCGATCGCTCAAACAAGTCGGCTGCCGCTTCGCCTTGGATGATTTTGGCAGTGGGATGTCCTCCTTTGCTTATCTGAAAAACCTGCCAGTAGATTATCTGAAAATTGATGGGGGATTCGTCAAGCAGATTCTAGATGAGCCAACAGATTTGGCAATGGTAGAAGCGATCAATCATATTGGACATGTGATGGGTCTTCAAACCATTGCTGAGTTTGTCGAAAATGAAGCCATCCTCGAAAAAATCACAGCAATTCGGGTGGATTATGCACAGGGCTATGGTATTGCTCTTCCACGCCCCTTGACATTCAATTAAATTAAATTCCCTTGTCACTTAATCCAGATTCATAAAAAAGCTAAGTGAGGGTGATAAGACAGTAGGTAAGCGACCGACTTTTCACGGCATCTTTGAATAGCTTGTGGAGAAGAAAAGGGTTAAAAGAGGAGTTCAGAATGCCTTGTTTCAGAACTTACCGTGAAAAGTCAGAAAGGTTCAAAGTAGATGCTCTGTAGTCCAAGCTACCAAGCGGTGAATTTGTTGGCTCACAGTCAGTTAGACTCAAGCTATCAGAACGTTTGTATCTTTCAATCAGGCAAGGAAGATACACCACTGCTTGGGAGAAGAACTGCTGTGGATGAACAACTCCGAAACCTAATTGACGAGGTGTGTCGGTACTCAGACCCCAGTCCAGAGCGACAGAAAGCTCTAAATCGACTGCTGGTGGTTATTCAGCAACTCCCTGGTATCTACAGGTCTTCCCATCAAGACTATCCACAGGCTTTGAACCAAACGTGGGAATGGGCTAGTCGCAAGATTGGTGAGTTTGAGCCGCGTCCACCCTCAGTTCAACAGAGAGTCAAGAGGATGGGCAAATTGGTTGGATTGAGGTTAACGAGAAAGATAGCTTAAGTATTGAGCAATTTAAGGATGCTTTGAGAGAAGCGATTAGCCGAGGGTTGCAGTTGGCGATTTTTAATTCCTGCGATGGTTTGGGGTTAGCTAACCAACTGTCTGAGTTGCATCTCCCTCAGAGCATTGTGATGCGGGAACCCGTGCCCGATGCCGTAGCCGTGGAGTTTTTGAAGCACTTTTTCAAAGAGTTTACCCGTAACAACTCACTTTTTGCCTCCGTCCAAAAAGCCCGCAAACGTCTAGAACCTTTCAAATCCGATTATCCAGGGGCAATTTGGTTGCCAACGATTTGCATTGGACCTAATGTTGAGCCACTGACTTGGCAGGGACTTTCGGGGAGTTCCCCTAGCTCAGCAACAATTTTGGAGCCTAATCTGGCTCCCGACCTATCTCCTAAGCCACTTCCTAAGCCAGCGAGAAACATCAAGGTACTGTTACTCGCTGGCTTGCTGGGTGCGGTTGTCGGGGGTGCTGCCTCGTTACCTGTGATCAACCTGATCAACCTGCCATTGCGATCGCAATCAGCAGAACAGCCTGATGAGTCTCGCCTCAGTTCCGTGACTGCTCCTTCCGGGACATGGCTGTATGGTGGCAGTACAACTTGGGCACCAATTCGAGGTTTAGTAGACAAGAAGATTAAGCAAGAATTGCCTAAATTTAACCTGTCCTCTGCTCACCATCCCACCCTGCCACCGGGTTCGGGAACAGGAATCAAGATGTTGTTAGACGGTCAACTGTCGTTTTCTCAATCTTCACGACCCATTCTCAATAGTGAGTACGAAATTGCTGCCTCTCGTGGGGTTAAGCTGAAGCAGGTTCCTATCGCCATTGATGGACTTGCGATCGCGGTTCACCCCAATCTGAAGCTGGAAGGTTTAACCCTAGAGCAAATTAAAGGTATTTACACAGGTCAAATCACCAACTGGAGTCAAATTGGTGGCCCCAATCTTAAAATCACACCCTACTCTCGCCCTTTTGATAGTGGGACAACTGAGTTTTTTAAAGAGAACATTTTGGGAGTCAATAATTTTGGTGCCGATGTTGTTATGATTCCAACTACTACTCAAGCTTTAAAGCAAGTAGGTCAACTCCCTAATCAAGGAGGCATTTATTATGCTTCTGCTCCTGAAGTAATTAACCAGTGTAGTGTCAAGTCTTTACCAATTAGTCGCCATACTGGAAGTGCCTTCGTTGCGCCGTATCAGGGTTCGCTTGAGCCTGGTAAAAAGTGTCCTTGGCAACACAATCAACTCAATCTTGAAGCCTTACAAAACGGCGAATACCCAATAACCCGTCGCCTTTTTGTAATTATTAAACAAAATGGTCAAGTGGATGAGCAAGCGGGTGAAGCTTATGCTGAGTTACTGTTAACGGATGAAGGACAAAAGTTAGTCGAAGAAGCTGGTTTTATTCCCATTCGCTCATTCTAAGATTAAGGTAGATGGTTCACGTTGCAAACATTGCTGCTTTGGGCTTTGTTTGGGCTTGAAATCTGTCTAAGTCCCGCTTGCCCTGGCTTATAAATATAGGGAGACTCTAGAGCGGGAGCACTGCTAGTCGCGACCAGACCCTGATAAATTGAGGCGGCGACTTCAGCACGGGTCGCGGCGCGATTGGGATTGAGGAAATCAATGTTGGGGTAGTTCACGGTGAGGCTGCGGAAGGTCGCCGCCGCCACGCCATCCTCGGCATAAAGAGGAATTGACTTGTAGTCGCGCAACCCACCTGTCACGGTAATATTGGTTCCATCTGGCTTAAACTGTAGACCGCTCGCCAGAGCGACTAAAACCTGAGCGCGGGGCATAGGCTGAGCTGGGTTAAAGACATTGCCAGGATAACCACTGAGAAAGCCTTCGGTGTAAGCGGTTTGGATGGCGCTGGCGGCCCAATAGCTGCTAGGCACATCACGAAAACGAACGGCACTGCGAACAGTCGGTCGCTCGAAGGCTTGATCCACCAAGACGGCAAACTGAGCGCGAGTGATCGGATCATTAGGGCGAAAGCGACCGTCGGCAAAGCCTCGAATCACACCGCGCTCGACGAGTGCTTGAATGAATTGTGCTGCCCAGTAATCTGACGGTACATCTGAAAAAGTGATTTGCGCTTGAGCCGGAATCTGTCCTACTAGTGAGACCAGCGTTGTAACGGTCAGGCTGAGGGACATTAATCGAATAAATCTGCTAGAAAATTTAGCTTGAATAGACATGAGTGATTGGTCGATGATGAGGTAGAAATTGGTCGAGAGCGGTGCAATCGAGCACTGATAGCGGTTATCAGTACTTTCTCTTAGTAGAATGCTTTTAAGATCGTGATGAAAGTCTCTTACCCCAATCCCCAAGCACCAAGACAGTTCAACTACTGAACACAGCCAAGTTCTTCCTGCACAAGCTGAGCGAGTTTTTGTGCTGCCCCTGGTTGACCCCGAACAGCACGAAGTTGCGATCGCATTTCCTCAAGCTTCTGGGGATGCGCTAAGTAGTCAAGGGCAAGCTGTGCAACTAAGTACGGCTCAAGTTTACCTACCAGTTCCGGTACAATCTCTGCTTGTGCCCATTTATTCGGCCATGCGAATAGACGCCCCTGCCGTATAACTATAGAGTTAATTATCTTTGCAAAGCTAGAGCCAACTCCTGGCATCCGAGCCAAAATTCCTGGTAATCCATCCCAAGAACGCATGGCATCTAGTTGTTGCATAGGCAGTAGGACAATCATTGGTACCCCTAGAGAACCCAACTCCGCCGTATTAGCGCCAACAGTGGTTAGACAAAGGCAACATTGAGATAACAAGTCGTGGGCAGGATATTCTTGCCGGAGTTCTACACACAAGCCACTGGGAGTTTTTAGAAATGGTCGGTTACTGGTGTCATCAGAGGGGATAACTAGTTCAGCCTCACCCCATCCCAACTGTCGAATCAGAGGATTTTGCTGAGGGTCGGCAAAACGAGCCAGAGTCGATAAATCCAACGTTGGAGCAACAGGAATCACAAAGCGAGTTTGGGGTCTGCACGAATGGATGTATTGAGCAAGCGTTAAAGTCAACGGTACGCCCTGAGTGAGTTTTGCAGGTTTCGACCCTGGCAGCAAACCAATTAGTTCAATTGGAGATTGAGAATTAGTAACTGAGGAAGAAAGAGTTGAGCCTAAATCTTCCCAATTCCTGATTTCCACTTTCCCATTCCCAATTCCCACATCTACCATCAAATCTCCAACCACAGTCAATTTGTGAGCATACTTGGTCGGGGCTTGGGCAATAATCTTGGGTTGCATGATGCCGAAGCGGTCAATCCAACCATGCCAACGGGCATCCCACTCAGCATAAACAACAGTGCGATAGCCCAACCGCTTGCCAATAACTACGGGAAAAAATTGGTCGCCGCCTAAGAAGACAACTACACCCTTTTCGTGCCAATCCCAATTTTCCGCAGTCTTTCCCCACAATAAGAACCGAAAGAAATGTTCTGCCCCCTGAACTCGGTCTACTTCAGGGTAAGATTTTGCGATCGCGGCTTCTTTCCCTGTTGCATTTGGACAAGGTGATAGGACAACTGAGATACGTACTACAGCACGGTTATCCCCTAGCTGTTGCCGCAAGGCTTTAACAACAGGACGCACCCAGGTTGTTACTTCTCCTGGCCCGTTCGAGAGAATTAGAATATCAGTCGCTTGCATTACAAGATACTAACCTTCCCCTGAGACTACCGCAGTAGTAGCCTCTCAATCACCGTCATCTGACGTTCTAGCATACTCATTAAGCGATTGTGGTTTTCCTGTTGCTTCTCCATCGCAATGATTAGCCGATCAAGCCGTTCAACAAGCATGTCAACCTCCGAGCGAGGACTCCGATTTCTGTAAGAGTCTGGAAAGGATTCTCGCTCCGTAACTCAGTTTTTCTTCATAGCAGACCAAAAACACTTATTGCATTTTTTGTCAAATATATCGATATTAATTTTTTTGACTAGAAATTGTAAGTGATTGCTTCAATACTTGTAAAGTAATGTAAAGATAATTCTCAAAAATCCTATCGAATTGTGTCAGATACAGGCTCAAACCTCCATCTGGTAAGCATTTTTTGGTAAAAACACTTATGTTGCCAAATACAAACTGAGTTCTTGAAGAGTGAGTCCTTACTCAAAGAGTGGCTTACTCCTGTGACCTCAGATGATGAGAAGAGAACGCGCATCATAAGGAGCCTTACCGCATGTTCACTCACGTCAAGTCCACCATTCGACACATTACCCCGGATGCTTTGAATGGGCGTCATTTGCTTAAGGTGGTCTATGTCGTGCTGGAGCCACAGTATCAGAGTGCCCTATCAGCCGCTGTTGACTCAATTAACAAAAACCAGCCAGATTTAGCGATTGAAATCAGCGGCTACCTAATTGAGGAACTCCGCGACCAGGGAAACTACGAGGACTTTAAGCGAGATATTGCCCAAGCTAATATCTTTATTGCTTCACTAATTTTTATTGAAGACCTAGCTGACAAGGTTGTGGCAGCAGTCGAACCGCACCGAGATCGCCTTGACGCCGCCGTCGTCTTCCCCTCTATGCCTCAAGTGATGCGCCTAAATAAGCTAGGTAGCTTCTCAATGGCGCAACTGGGTCAATCCAAGAGTGCGATCGCGCAATTCATGCGGAAGCGAAAGGAGAAATCCGGTTCCTCCTTCCAAGACGGGATGCTGAAGCTCTTGCAAACCTTGCCCAAAGTCCTAAAGTACCTACCAATGGACAAAGCGCAGGATGCTCGCAACTTCATGCTCAGCTTCCAGTATTGGCTCGGTGGTTCCTCAGATAACCTGGAGAACTTCCTGCTGATGCTCGCCGATAAGTATGCCATGAAGGGGCGTCAACTGAGCTTCAAAGACCCAGTTGTTTACCCAGATATGGGCATTTGGCACCCCCTAGCACCAGCCATGTTTGAGGATGTCAAGGAGTACCTGAACTGGTACAACAGCCGTAAAGATATCCCGGCTGACTTAAAAGACCCCTTGGCACCTTGCGTCGGTTTAGTACTGCAACGCACTCACCTTGTCACAGGTGATGATGCCCATTATGTGGCAATGGTGCAGGAACTCGAAGCAATGGGCGCTCGTGTTATCCCTGTGTTTGCTGGAGGTTTGGATTTCTCGAAGCCAGTGGATGCCTATTTTTATGACAATCCCCAGCTTGCGAAAGAGGGGAAAGGGGGAGTAACCCTGGTGGATACTGTGGTTTCCCTGACTGGCTTTGCGCTTGTCGGTGGCCCAGCACGGCAAGACCATCCCAAGGCAATTGAATCATTAAAGCGGTTGAATCGACCCTACATGGTGGCACTACCATTGGTGTTCCAAACCACTCAGGAGTGGGAAGATAGCGACTTGGGTCTGCACCCGATTCAAGTGGCGTTGCAGATTGCGATTCCGGAGTTGGATGGGGCGATTGAGCCAATTATCCTGTCGGGTAGAGATGGGACAACCGGAAAAGCGATCGCACTCCAAGATCGGATAGAAGCGATCGCGCAACGTGCCATGAAGTGGGCAAATCTGCGCCGCAAGCCGAAACTTCAGAAGAAAGTCGCAATTACTGTCTTCAGCTTCCCACCGGATAAGGGCAATGTAGGAACAGCCGCCTATTTAGACGTGTTTGGTTCCATCTATAAACTGCTGGAAGCCCTAAACAACAACGGCTACGATGTTCAAGGCTTGCCAGAATCAGCAGAAAAGCTGATGCTAGAAGTTATCCACGATGCCCAAGCCCAGTACACCAGCCCTGAACTGAATATTGCTTACAAGATGTCAGTGCCGGAGTATGAGGAATTAACACCCTACTCTACGCGGTTGGAAGAAAATTGGGGTCCACCACCGGGAAATCTCAACAGTGATGGGCAAAATCTGCTCGTCTACGGCAAGCAATTCGGCAATGTCTTCATCGGCGTTCAACCGACGTTTGGTTACGAAGGCGACCCGATGCGGCTGTTGTTCTCCCGTTCCGCAAGCCCTCACCACGGATTTGCCGCTTATTACACTTATCTAGAACAAATCTGGAAAGCCGATGCAGTACTGCACTTCGGCACCCACGGTTCGCTGGAGTTTATGCCCGGTAAGCAGATGGGTATGTCTGGGGAGTGTTACCCAGATAACTTGATTGGCTCAACTCCTAACCTCTACTACTACGCCGCGAATAATCCCAGTGAGGCGACAATTGCTAAGCGCCGCAGTTATGCAGCGACGATTTCCTACCTCACTCCACCTGCAGAAAATGCAGGCTTATATAAGGGGTTGAAGGAACTAAGTGAGTTAATTGCTTCTTACCAAACCCTGAAAGATACTGGGCGTGGCACTCCAATCGTTAACACGATTATGGACAAGTGCCGCTTGGTGAATCTGGATAAGGATATCGCCTTGCCGGAGAACGATGCCAGTGCAATGACCCCTGAGGAACGGGATACTTTGGTCGGCTTGGTGTACAAGAAGCTGATGGAGATTGAGTCTCGGTTGTTGCCTTGTGGGCTGCATGTGATTGGCAAGCCGCCAACTGCGGAAGAAGCGATCGCCACTTTGGTCAATATCGCTAGTCTCGACCGTCCTGAAGACGAAATCCTATCTCTACCCCGGATTATTGCCAACAGTATTGGGCGGGACATTGACGAGATTTACCAAAGTAATGACAAAGGCTTCTTAGAAGATGTCCAGTTGTTGCAAGACATCACTCTAGCAACTCGTGACGCTGTTGCCGCCCTCGTGCAAGCGCAAGCCGATGCCGATGGTCGCGTCTCCAAAGTCTCCAAGCTCAACTTCCTCAATATGGGTAAAAAAGAGCCTTGGATTGAAGCCATGCACAAACTAGGTTACACCAAGGTAGACCCCCAAGCACTCAAACCCCTGTTTGAGTACTTGGAATTCTGCCTCCAGCAAATCGTTGCAGATAACGAACTAGGGGCAATGCTGAAAGCCCTCGAAGGTGAATACGTCATTCCTGGCCCCGGCGGCGACCCCATCCGCAACCCCGATGTTCTACCTACTGGTAAGAACATCCACGCCCTCGACCCTCAATCCATCCCCACAACCGCTGCTGTTAAATCAGCCAAAATCGTCGTAGATCGGCTTCTTGCTCGTCAACGGGCTGAAAATGACGGTGCTTGGCCTGAAACCATTGCCTGCGTCCTCTGGGGTACTGATAACATCAAGACCTATGGCGAATCTCTGGCACAAATTATGTGGATGGTGGGTGTCAAGCCTGTACCGGATGCCCTGGGTCGAGTCAACAAGCTGGAACTGCTTTCCTTGGAGGAGTTAGGTCGTCCTCGGATTGATGTCGTTATCAACTGTTCCGGCGTCTTCCGCGACTTGTTCATCAACCAGATGAACTTGCTTGACCAAGCTGTGAAGATGGCAGCAGAGGCAGACGAACCTTTGGAGATGAACTTTGTCCGCAAACACGCCATGCAACAGGCGGCTGATATGGGCATCAACTTGCGGCAAGCTGCCACTCGCGTCTTCTCCAATGCCTCCGGTTCCTACTCCTCGAATATCAACCTGGCAGTAGAAAACAGCACTTGGGAAAGCGAAGCTGAGTTGCAGGATATGTACCTGGCACGGAAGTCGTTTGCCTTCACCTCAGATAACCCAGGCACGATGGAACAAAATCGGCAGATTTTTGAGACAGCCCTCAAAACCGCCGATGCCACGTTCCAAAATCTTGACTCTGCCGAGATTAGCCTCACTGATGTCAGCCACTACTTTGACTCTGACCCCACCAAGGTTGTCGCGAGTCTGCGCGGTGATGGTAAGACGCCAGCATCCTATATTGCCGATACCACAACGGCAAATGCCCAAATCCGCAGTCTTTCTGAAACCGTGCGTTTGGATGCGCGGACTAAGCTACTCAATCCTAAGTGGTACGAGGGAATGCTGAGTCACGGCTATGAGGGAGTACGGGAACTCTCGAAGCGGTTGGTGAATACGATGGGTTGGTCTGCAACGGCTGGTGCTGTCGATAACTGGATTTACGAAGATACGAATACTACGTTTATCCAGGATGAAGAGATGCGGAAGCGGTTGATGAACCTAAATCCTCATTCTTTCCGCAAGGTTGTATCAACGTTGCTGGAAGTGAATGGTCGCGGTTATTGGGAGACGAGTGAGAGTAATTTGCAGATGTTGCGCGATTTGTATCAGGAGGTTGAAGACCGGATTGAAGGAATAGAATAGTCGTAGCCTATCCAAGATTCAGATTCCCGACTTCTTGGAGAAGTCGGGAATCTCACCTTCACGAATCATTGAAAATCTAAAATAAAAATCGCTATGACTGCTCTAACCGTCAACTTTAACTCCGTTATTAAACTGACAGACGAGCAATTTTATCAACTATGTCAGGACAATGAAACTCTCAGATTTGAACGGAATTCAAAGGGAGAATTAATTATCATGCCACCTACCGGGGGAGAAACCAGCAACCGCAATGCTGGATTAACTGCTCAAATCTGGGTTTGGAATGAGCAAACTCAACTGGGTAAAGTTTTTGATTCCTCTGGCGGTTTCAAGCTACCTAATGGTGCAGATCGTTCTCCTGATGCCTCTTGGGTAAAATTGGAACGCTGGAATGCTTTAACTCCCGAACAAAAAACGAAATTTGCTCCCCTTTGCCCTGATTTTGTGGTTGAGTTACTTTCTCCAAGCGATAGCTTGAAAGACACTCAGGAGAAAATGAAGGAATACCGAGATAATGGCGCTCGTTTGGGTTGGTTAATTAATCGGAAATCTAGGCAAGTGGAAATTTATCGGCAAGGGCAGGATGTTGAAGTAGTAGAAAATCCAGTGACTTTATCGGGTGAAGATGTTTTGCCTGGTTTTGCACTATATCTTGCATCAATCTGGTAACAGCGATACGCAAGCGGTTGATAACTCTCAACGTTATTCTTCCCGCAAGGTTGTATCAGCCTTACTGGAAGTGAATGGTCGCGGGTATTGGGAGACGAGTGAGAGTAATTTGCAGCTACTGCGTGATTTGTATCAGGAGGTTGAAGACCGGATTGAAGGGATTGAGTAAGCTCATCACCTAGCATAAAACTTATAGAGAGGCGTTCTTTTGAACGTCTCTTTTTTAGAGTTAGAGTGTTATAGTCGTGAAATTAAAAAAACTAAGAAGTTTTTTTTGAAGAATCTAAATATTCTTTGTCGGCTAAATAAGTTTCTACATTTTGTAATATTTCTCTCAAGTAACAAACTACTTTTTTCTTTATTACTAACAGCTCATCTGCACTTACATCTTTCCCAGCATCTTTAAAAGATGTCAAACCATGGGCTAAATTTTTTTTATTAGTTTTAATAGTAAATAAATCACTACCATCTCCAGTTTTACGGAAATTAGTTTTGCATGAAAATCCATAAATCTTAGCTGTATTTTTAATCTTTTTGGCATCGAGATTACCAGAAAATAGCTTTCCTTTATCGAGACTAGCAGATATTATATCAACAGCAATTTCTTTTGTATTAGTTAATAAATTATCGGGGGAATGGTTATCTTTGATGTTTTTTATTATCACTAACTTGAGTTCTTTTCTGATATCATCAAAAGAAACATTTTCCTTGCTCAGCTCATCAAAAATTGTTTCAATAGCAATTCGCATTGTAGATTCTATTAAGTTATACAATAGCAAGAAGCCAGCAGCCTTTAAAGTTTTTTCTAAATCAGAGTCGATTTTTCTAATCTTATTTTTAGCATTAATCCCAATACTTAATTGAGTGGTTTCTTGCTCTAAGTTTTTTATAAAAATTAAGTATTTGCTAACTTCCTTAGCACGCTCATTGAAGTCTTGAAATAATATAGGTTTCATGGCTGGTTTAAAAGTTTATCTCGCACATACTCAATACGACGAACAACCTTATTATTAGAACTACTTGCGTCAGCTCCAGTATATTCTTTAAACTTTTCTGAATCTAAGAATTTCATCGATTTTGGTACAAGTTCTTTATTTTCTCTCAAAGCAAGTGCTATCCCATCAGCAACAGATTCAAATTTGATACGAGTTGTTGGCTTATATTCATTTTTGGTTCTTACAAAAATATGAAAAACATTTGGGCAATTTGTTTCTACAAAATCAAGCATTGAATAAAATTATTTCTTCATTGCTTGTAACGTTTCTTCGGCTTCTTCGTTAAGAGTTTTTAAATACTTATCAAGAAATTCATGAACCTTTTTACCAGAAAAACTTTGATAATTATTTAAGAATGCAAAAAAGCGCAAAACATATTCTTGAGGCTCTCGTCTTCGGATAGCTGCATCAGAAAAGGAACATAACTTACGAAACCGTACGTCTTGTGATAATTCCTCTATGAGATTTAAAAATGCTCCAGGGTTAATGCCTCTTCGTTTTTCCATATCATTGAGTTCGACACTACCTGTATTAATTCGTTCAAATAAATCCCTACGTGCTTCTTCATCAGCTTCTTCAGTTAATTGAATCATCCGAATGGGAGTTCGTTTAAAACGTCTCTGACGAGAACGGCCGAGGAGTTAGGGCGTCCGATTCCCGAACCTAAAGGTCGCTTGATGTTTGCCTAGTTGATGAAGACTGATGTGCGATCGCGTTTGCAGTATTGTGGATGCGATCGCGTCTATCTTTAGTCCAACGTGCGATCGCCTTTGTTTCGGTGGATGCGATCGCGTCTCTCCTTCCCAAAGTGCGATCGCCCAACACTCAAAACTTGAATAGAAGTTTGAGTAATTGGCTTAAATTTGTAGTCAGATGAATGCTTAAATTCAAATCATGGCTCAGACCCTAACCCCAGCCACACCACCAACAGCAGGTTCCCACCTTGTCCTGACCGACATTAGTTGGGAAATGTATGAGAAACTTCTAGAGGTCTTTGCAGAGCATCCAAGTCTTCGCATGACTTACTACAAGGGAACTCTAGAACTGATGACACCCTTACCAGAACATGAAAGGTATAGTTGGACTCTTGGTCGGCTGGTAGCAGCACTCTCTGAAGAACTTGGGATGGAAATTGTAGGGTTGAAATCGACAACTTGGCGATCGCAATCCAAAACGGCGGGCATTGAAGCCGATGAATGTTTTTATATCCAAAACGAAGCTTTAGTTCGCGGCAAGTTAAAAATTGACCTTACAGTTGACCCACCACCCGACTTAGCAATTGAGATCGATGCAACTCACTCATCAATCGATAAGATGGCAGTCTACGCTGAACTAAAGGTGCCAGAGGTTTGGCGTTGGCAAAAGGGCAAACTTACAGTCAACATTCTGAGCGATACGGGTTATGTCGAATGCGGAACTAGTCTGGCTTTTGGCTCGTTTCCAGTAAAAGAGTTAGCACGATTTATGCAACCAGACGCTCAAAAAGGTGAAAATGCTCGACTGCGAGAGTTTAGGGAAGGGGTGCGGCAGCAGTTACGAAGCTAATAGGAAGAGGAAGTGCTGGTGTATGCGATCGCGTCCATCTTCTACAACGTGCGCTCGCCTTCATCCGATAATTCAGCCAATATTAATCACAGTACGATGAAGCTAGAGTCGCTGTATGAATACTTCTATGACTTCTGCTGTCAACCCACCAAGCCTAACTACAGCCCTACCTGACCATACGCAACTACCAGAGTCAGATGGTACTGTTGTGAAAAATTTTCAGGAGCATCCCCAAAGCATCCTCTTAACTGACTCAATCGAACCAATTTTGGAACAGCGCCATCCCGATGGGCAATATTGTATTAGCCAAGATTGTGGAATTTATTGGCGTTTAACTGACCCGCCAGAGCGAGGTGCAGAAGCACCAGATTGGTTTTATGTACCCAATGTACCGCCAACTTTCAATGGTCAAATCCGCCGTTCTTATGTGTTGTGGCAAGAGTTAATTCCACCCTTCATTGTTATAGAGTTTGCTTCAGGAGACGGGTCAGAGGAACGCAATAGTACTCCTCTGTCCCGCGCCGAGCAACAAGGAACTCAGAAACCTGGAAAATATTGGATTTACGAACAAGTGATTCGCCCAGCTTATTACGGGATTTACGAAGTTAATCGCGCCAGCGTTGAGGTGTATTGCTTAGTTGCAGGTCAGTATCAGTTAGTAACAGCAAATGAGAGGGGTCACTATCCTATTTCACCCTTGGGAGTTGAGTTGGGAATTTGGCAAGGTCGATATCAGAATCCCGAGCTTCCTTGGTTGCGCTGGTGGGATGAGCAGGGGAATTTATTGTTAACAGGTCATGAACAAGCAGAACTCGAACGTCAAAGAGCAGAGCAAGCTGAATCACAGTTAGAACAGGAACGTCAAAGAGCAGAGCGATTGGCTGCACAGTTGCGAGCAGCAGGTATTGAACCAGATGCGTAAGCTACCTCATCACTCACGCGACTCAGCCGTACCTACACCACAAGCAATTTCACCATTTTGGTAGGTTGGATTGGATATTGATAGATCTCCATCTGATTCTGCTTCTTCACACAAAATCGTCATCGTGATGATTTCCTTGGGATTGGCTTTCACATCAAAGTCAGTGGCAGGAATGGAAAATACGCCACCCACATAACTCTTGAGCTTGTCCTGCCGGGATATCCCATAATTGAATACGGCGCGATCGCTCATCTGAATCGAGTAGTCATAGGTATCACTCTGAGTCGGAACACTAACTCCCAAATTCACTACAGAATCAGTAAAACTCTCGTGTTCCAATTGGTAGGCTTGCTGAGCGCGGTTCATTGCCGTAACATTGACTTTTGCTTCCGGTTGCGGAGGGTGATGAGGGGCAAAAAGAAATCTGGGCAAAAGCGTGGCGAAAAGCCCAACACCTAGCACTTGGAGAACCGTTAAGCTTGCCAGACGGCCATAGTCAGCTGCACCACCCAGAGGATGATGGGCGGGTTCCTGTTTGGGAAAACAAACAGCTTGTAGCGCTACAAGCGCTTGACGCGCTGATTCAAATCGTCGTTCTGCGGCAGGTTCAGTTAGTTTTTCCAACCAGTTAATGAAATTAGCATCCAGAGTCACTTTGTCGGCAAACTGAATCCGCATCTGACGTTGAGGTAAGTTAGCGGGTGCAATGCCAGTTAATAAATGAATGAGTGTCGCACCCAAGGAATACAAGTCAGATGCGGGTACTGCCCTTCCCCACAACTGTTCAGGCGGTGCATAGCCACTGGTTCCCACTACTGTAAAAGTAGCGCCCTCAGCCGTAGCTCTATCTTGAACTGCCCCAAAATCTACAAGATAAACTTGTTCATCTTCTCCCAAAATCAAGTTGCTGGGCTTGATGTCACGGTGAAATACAGGTGGACTCAGTTCATGCAAACCAATCAAGATTTTCAGAACCTGTCGGGCAATCCTTTGCGCTTGGACTTGGGTAAAGCGTTTTCCCTTGTCCAACAGTTGTTGCAGAGAGTTCCCTGGAATATACTCCTGCACCAAGCCGAACCACGGCAAATCACCACCTGTATGCTGATCTATTGAGAAGTAATCGTGATACTTGGGAATTTGAGGATCGTTGAGATGTTTGAGAACTTGCGCTTCGCGCTCAAATAACTTGATCTCGTCCCAGTGCATCTGCGGGTTGAAAGCTAGCAACTTGACAACCACATTTTGTGCGGGTGATGTTTGGATGTCTTGCGCCAACCAAGTTTGACGAGAGGGATTTTGCCCTAGCTTGTGTTGCAGTCGATAACGCCCTTGAAGTACCTGTTCTGCTTGTAGCATCGTTATTGATTGTTGGTTATTGGATCTGGGTTGTTGGTTGTTGGTTGTTTTTTTAATTTGTAGAGCTTAGCCAATCTTTAATTTCTTGAGTTAACCAACAGCGCTCTGATTCAGTTAATTCTTTACCAAAGAAATACTTTCTACCTTTGACTTGGATCGCTATCTTTTCAAAGGGAATCTCTTGTACATTCTTGATATCTGCAATGTTAGCCACTTGTCGAAGATAGCTTAAGCTAAGCATTCGGCACTCTATCACAAAAGTATCTGGGCAAAATTCAATATGTTGCTGCCCAAATAAAGTCCCCAATGCTTCACTGATTTCATTTTGGACTCTTGCGAGTTCTTTGTTAGTTGCAGCCACTATGGAACTCATTACAACAATGAGGATGAATGTAAGAATTGCTACTCCAAAACCGTAGGTCAGACTGTAAAACAACAGTGGAACCAAGACCAGAATTATGAGGATGCTAATCACCATAAAGGGGAGGAAGCCTGCTGTTAGGATAATTTTGGCAACAAAAGCAATAAATTTCGTCAGCGATCGCTTGGGTTTGGGAATGGTGATTGACAACCGTTCAGGAGATTTCTTCAGTCGAATCCGGCTGCCTATGGGCTGAGAAAGGGTAGAACGGGAAGTCGTTTTGGGATAACGATCGGTACGCAAGGCTGTAAGTGCTTCCGTTGCCTGGGTAAAGCGTTGTTCCAAGTCCGGTTCAGTCAGGGCTTCAACCCAGCGAACCAGACGCGGATTAACCGAAATGCGATCGCGAAATTGAATCCGCAAATCCTTAGAAGGCAAATCAGCCGGTGCTGTTCCTGTTAATAAATGAATTAGTGTTGCTCCCAAGGCATAAAGATCAGAGGCAGGTACAGTTTTTCCCCAAAATTGTTCTAATGGTGCATAACCTGTTGTTCCCACTACCGTAAAGGTAATACCTTCCGTAGCTCCCGTATCTTGCACTGCCCCAAAATCCACCAAATATACCTGCTCATCATTACCCAAAATTAAATTACTCGGTTTAATATCCCGATGCAGGACAGGTGGATTTAAGCCATGCAGATAAATCAGAATCTCTAAAACATCAGTCGCAATTTTTTGCACCTCGGTTTCTGTGAACCGTTTGCCCTGATTCAACAACTGCCGCACACAAGTCCCTGGAATGTACTGCTGTACCAATCCAAACCAGAACAAGCCAGCACCTGCCTCTTTATCCAAGGAAAAATAATCACGGTAGCGAGGAATCCGAGGATGGTTCAGTTGTTTCAGGACTTGCGCTTCCCGTTCAAACAACTTGAATTCATCCCACTGCATCTGAGGGTTAAACGCCAACAGTTTGACAATTACCAATTCAGGTGGCGATACCTCAAGGTTGTAAGCTAGCCAGGTTTGCCGTCCTGGATTCTGTCCTAGCTGTTGCTTGAGTTGATAACGCCCTTGTAAGACTTGTTGTGCTTGCAGCATTGAAATAGCAGTTTTGTAGCGTCAGGCTCTTTCTAATGTAGCTGCAACTTTTATAGGTACTAGGTGTTATGTGCCAGATGTCCAGAGAAACTGGTTTTGACTATTCATGGTGTGCCTTTATCTTCTGGGGCATAAGTAGAAGTTCCTGCCAATGGTAAAGGCGATCGCTTTTTCACTAGAAGCCTCACTTGACGTACAATGCGATGGATTGCTTCAATTCGGGTGTTGCGATCGCCTTTTTTATGTCCACCTACAACACTTACGATGGACATAAAAAGGTGAAGTTATCTTACTCCAACTAACATTACACTCGGCTTAATCTCCGAACGTGACCATTTTCCGCAAAACGCTCTGCGACAATTTGCCGATAAACCGCTTCATAACCATCAGTCATCCGTCGAACACTGAAGTTGTTTTCTACATGTTCCCGGCAAGCATAACGGTTCAACTCACCCACTTTATCAATTGAAGCGATGCAATCCTCAACGCTATTCGCCAAAAAGCCTGTCTTGCCGTGGGCAATCACTTCTGATGTTGAACCGAGTTCAATCGCAATCACTGGCGTACCCGATGCCATTGACTCAATCATCACCAATCCAAAGGGTTCTCGCCAAGTAATAGGAAATAGGGTTGCAACTGCCCCACCCATCAACTCATTCTTCTTGTCGTGGTCGGCTTCTCCCAAATACTCGATTTGTTTACCATCAATATGAGGCTTGATTTCTTGCTCGAAGTATTCCACATCAACCACATCCACCTTACCCGCCATTTTCAAGCACCAGCCCGAACGCTTGGCGATTTCGATTGCCAAATGGGTTCCTTTTTCAGGAGAAATTCGTCCGAGAAATGCTAGGTATGGTTGCTCTTGTGGCTTTTCATAAAACTTATAAGTGTTTAGGTCAATCCCGTTATAAACCGTTGCGACACAGTTGAGATTTAACCTTGGCTCTCGTTGCGCGTCGGAAATACTGACATAGGGTTGACGACGGGCATGAGTAAACATTTTCTCATTATCGGGAGTAAAAATCCCATGAAGCGTATGAACCGTGGGAGTTTTTACCAAATTAGCGTAGGGCAAAGCTGAACAGCCCATGTGGGAGTGAATGATGTCAAACTCCGAAGCTTGTTCATAAACCCGACTCAGTTGCAGCATCTCATAGATGCCGCATTCCTTAACTGTGGGATCTAGACGCAAAGCTTGCGGGTGAACTGATTCTAATTTCGCCAGAGTAATTGAATCGCCAGAGGCAAACAACGTAACTTCGTGTCCACGCTTAACAAGCTCATCTGTAAGCAAACCAACAACCAGTTCAATCCCTCCATAAGCTGGGGGTGGAACTCGCTCCCATAAGGGGGCAATTTGAGCAATTCGCATGACAAACTCCTATTTCAGATAGAGAAAACTTCTATCAAAAGGTATTAAACACTGCCGCTGATAGATTAAGAATCATCACTAAGGATGAAATTTAGTGAAGAATCTATAATTTCGTAAACTTTTTAGCAATACGGAAAACCGATATGCATTCTGTTCGGGAAACTCCACAATAGGAGGAGTTGTCATAGACCAATCTCCTTCGCTAAATTAGCTTTCAGAAATAGAGAGAACAAAAGACCTCTCTAACCAAAGTGAAACAGATTACATCTCAAGATTGTTGTAGAGGTAAGAAACCTATGATGATCATGCGTTGGCAACCTTTTCATGAAGTAGAAACCCTTCGCAGTAAAATTGACCAGGTATTCGATGAGCTTAAAAGCGTCACTAACAATCGCTCTGAAACCTGGAGTCCAGCAATTGAGTTACAAGACTCCCCAGAAAACCTGATTTTGCGTGTTCAACTTCCTGGTATCAATCGCAAAGATCTTGATATTCAGGTGACACGCGAGGCTGTGTTAATCGCTGGTGAGCGTCCTTATGAAAAAGGTCAGGAAGACAGAGGTTACTTCCGTTCTGAGTTCTACTATGGCAAGTTCCATCGAGTTGTAGAACTACCTTTACCAGTACGACATGACCAGGTAAAGGCAGAGTTTAGTAATGGTGTCTTGACGTTAATCTTGCCGAAGTTGGAGAAAGAACGCGATCGCGTAGTCAAAATCAATCTCGCTGAACTTGCATCTGCAACGCAAACAACGAGTCTCGAAGCAGCTAGTGACTCAGTAGCTGAAACTAGCAGACACACTGAGTTAGTTACAGCCTAACCCTGTTTTTTCGAGACTTATTTGTTTGTCTTAGCCATCCGATGAACCAGCTAGAGGCGTACAATTGTACGTCTCTACACCGGAACAAATAATATATTGTGCTTAGCAAGTGGCACCTAAAAACTAACAGCTTCCCAAGATAGCCGTTGTAGATTCCAAAAAATTAGTTGGGAACATTCCGAAAAATCTTGAGTCTACTTCCCCCAAACGTGCCTATACTTTGGGGGTGTAATTTTAATGTTGATTTCCCGTCGCTGGCAGTCCAGAACTGCCGTGCTTGTTGCATTGGGAATAACTGCAACCGCTGCTTTCCCAATCCTAAGTGCTACTACAGCTACAGCAATGTCCAATCCCTACGTTGTTGGACAACTCTTTCCACGCTCTAGAGAAGTTCGAGTTTCAGCAGGGACAGTGATTCCGGTTCGCTTTGAGGAGGCTGAAAAAATTGTTGTTACGCCGGATGAAACAGCACCAATAACTCTGACAGTTGCAGAAGACATTCGCTCTGCGGCGGGAACACTGTTGATTCCGGCGGGAAGCCAAATTGCAGGAAATTTGCAACCTGTGGGTGGCGGGACTCAGTTTGTTGCTGAGGAACTAACGTTTAGAAATACTGAGCGCCAACGACCCATTGATGCTACCTCTGAAATCATTACTGAGACTGAAACAATTGAAAAAGGAAGCGATTCAAGTAGTATCCTCAAAGGGGCTGCGATCGGTGCAGCCGCAGCAGCGGTACTTTCTGAAGTGTTAGGCGATATTGATTTTTTACAAGTCTTGGCGGGTGGTGGACTTGGTGCGGTTGCAGGATTGCTTCTTGGAGGTAGAAATGAAGCAGAAGTGGTTGTTATAAATCCAGATGCCGATTTGGACTTAACTTTGCAGTCTGATTTTGTTTTGAACTAGCTGCATTCATTCAACTCACGGCTAAGTGTTTTTTATTAAAAAGAGGGGCATCGAACCCCTCTTTTGTCAATATTTAATTTAGAGGCAGATCAGCTTAAGCATCGTCTAGTGCAGTGATGCCAGGGAGTTCCTTGCCTTCAAGCAACTCTAGACTTGCACCGCCGCCAGTTGAGATGTGACTCATTTGCTCAGCTACACCAACTTTTTCCACTGCTGCTACTGAGTCGCCACCACCAATAATTGTGGTTGCGCCTTGCTTGGTGAGTTCAGCCATCGAGTGTGCGATCGCTTCTGTTCCCACGGCAAACTTATCAAACTCAAACACACCCATCGGGCCATTCCAAATCACTGTCTTGCAATCCGACAGTGCATCCTGGAACACCTTCACTGAGTCAGGCCCAATATCCAAACCCATCCAGCCATCAGGAATCGCTTCAATACTGACTGTGCGCGAATCAGCGTCAGCCGCAAAATTATCTGCAACAACAACATCAGTTGGCAATAATAAGTCAACGCCTCGCTCTTTCGCCTTGGCTTCCAAAGACTTAGCGAGTTCCAGCTTATCTTCTTCAACCAGTGATTTCCCCACACTCAAGCCACGGGCTTTGTAGAAGGTAAAAATCATCCCACCGCCAATCAGCAGCTTATCGACCTTATCCAGCAATGTTTCAATCACGCCAATCTTACTGGAAACCTTAGACCCTCCAATAATTGCCGCTAAGGGCTTTTGAGGATTCTCGATCGCACTTTGGAGGTATTGGAGTTCTTTCTCAATCAAGTAACCCGCTACCGAAGGCTTCAGATAATGGGTAACGCCTTCTGTCGAAGCATGAGCGCGGTGGGCTGTCCCAAAGGCATCATTGACATAGACATCTGCTAATGCTGCCAATTGTTTGGTAAATTCTGGGTCATTCTTTTCCTCTCCAGCGTGGAAGCGGAGATTTTCGAGCAAAGCTACCTGACCATTTTCCAAGGCATTAACTTGGGCAGTAACCGCATCCCCAACACAGTCGTCACACATCGTAACAGTCTGACCGAGCAGTTCCGAAAGACGATTCGCGATCGGTGTCAGGCGCAAGCTTTCCTTCACTTGGGCTTTAGGACGCCCCAAGTGGCTGCACAAAACAACCTTGGCATTCTTTTTAATTAAATCTTGAATAGTGGGTAAAGCGGCACGGATACGGGTATCATCGGTGATTGAGCCATTGTCATCCAGCGGCACATTCAAGTCCGCTCGCACCAGTACCCGTTTCCCAGCCAAATCTGACTCATTTAAATCTGCTACAGTTTTTTTGGACACAGTAGTAATCTCCTAAATTGCTCTACCTGATGCAATGTGCTCTTATCAAGATTCCAGACTTGTTTACTTGATAATTGCCCTGTAGATTCACTCGTTGTACACCAACTGAATCTCCAAAGCGAAGAATCTTCGTTCTCAAGCCCGTCCACATTTTACCGGAGTCCGCGTCTCGGAGATGCGTGTGATGTTTAAGACTGTTTTATTTCCCGTTGACCAAAGCCGAGAAGCCCGCGAAGCAGCTGAAGTTGTTGCCAATGTTGTCCAACAATATGGCAGTCGCTTGTTCCTGCTGTCGGTGCTAGAAGAAGTTAATCCTGAAGAAGAACCTCCCAGTTCGGAGGCGATGATCTCACCAGAGGCAGTGGCGGAACTGCTGAAAAATGCTCAAGCCCTGTTTGCCCAGCAAGGCATTACCGCTGAATCAATGTCTCGTGAAGGTATGCCTGCTTTTACAATTTGTGATGTTGCTGATGAAATCGGCGCTGATCTGATTGTCATGGGCTGTCGAGGGCTGGGATTAACAGAAGAAGGGGCATCAGAAAGTGTCACCAATCGGGTGATTAATTTGTCTCCTTGCCCAGTTCTGGTGGTTCCGTAAGGGGTTAGTTGTCAGTTGTTAGTTGTTAATCACTCAGTCCCAATGACACTGGACTGAGGATAAAAAAACTTTGTGCCCTAAAAGCAACCATAATGGTTGTGAGCCTAGGACAATTGACAACTGACAAATGACTACTCCCTCAATCCAGTGGTATCCCGGTCACATTGCCAAAGCTGAGCGGGATTTAAAAGAACAGCTCAAGCGAGTGGATGTTGTGCTGGAGGTGCGGGATGCTCGGATTCCTCTCTCAACGCATCATCCTCAAACTTCCCAGTGGGTAGGCAGTAAAGCCAGGGTGTTGGTGCTTAACCGGGTGGATATGATTACGCCCGCTGCCCGACAGCTATGGGTATCGTGGTTTCGGGATCAGGGAGAGACACCTTATTTTACTAATGCCCAACAGGGTAAAGGGATTCGTGAAGTAACCCAGGCAGCACAGGCAGCAGGATTGGCATTGAATCAGCGTCGGAGCGATCGCGGAATGCAACCTCGGCCTGTTCGTGCTGTAGCTATGGGATTCCCCAATGTTGGTAAGTCCGCCCTAATTAATCGCCTTTTAGGGCGTCGGGTAGTAGAGAGTGCTCGTCGTGCTGGTGTGACACGACAATTACGCTGGGTACGCATCTCTGACGAAATTGAGCTACTTGATGCGCCTGGGGTTATCCCAGCGAAGTTAAATAATCAACAAAAGGCGCTTAAACTCGCGATCTGTGACGACATCGGTGAGGCTTCTTACGACAATCAACGGGTAGCGGTTGCTTTAGTTGAATTACTCAAAGATTTAGAGGATACTGCTGAGTACGGTTTATTACCACCGTCTCCCCTAAAGACGCGCTACGAGCTTGACCCCGCATCCTTCACGGCTGAGGACTACCTGCACGCTTTAGCAGATTATCGCCATCAAGGGGACGTAGAGCGTACAGCACGGCAACTGTTGAATGAATTTCGTAAGGGGGTGTTGGGGGCAATTTGTCTGGAACTGCCGCCAACTTGACTCAGACAAAACTGTACAATGTAGAGTTTTATTAAGTGGGGTGGGGGGTGAAACCCCTCATCAGGTTAAACTTAAGTCTAGTAGATGCACCCTGATTAAGCGCCCTTGCGGGCGTTTTTTTTTGATTCTCAGCCAATCAGCGTAAACGATTTAAGACATCTTGCTGAAGCAGAAGCATTGAGCGAAGGCAGAAAATATGAGATGAGCACCGAAAACAAATATCAGGGCTTACACACAAACTCTACACGTAGTGTTTACAAGGGCGTTCAAACTCTACGGGTAGTTAGTTGGTAACTGAAAAGTGTAAGCCCTGTTTCTCTCAACACTTGAACAATCATTAGGTTCATTGTATAAAAAGTATCCAGAAAGGCTTGCCTCCTGTAGAATTTTATTAGGGGTCAATAGGTATTGGTGAAATAGAGCTTTGAACGCTATCGTGTCCTCCGAGCTGTAAAGCACCTTAAGCCTTGCCTATAAAGCACACGGGTCAACACACTCTCCTCAAGAAAGCTAGGTTAAGGAAGAAGCGATCGCTTCTGACCAACCAGATTGTAAGCAGTACAAGGCATATTACGGATTTTCCGATAACAAAATGTCCCAGTAGAGGCAGAGTGGAGAGTCACAGCAAGGGCTTATCCCGTAAAGCTTGTAGCAAACCTATTCCTCCTCACTTTTACTAGTATAAGGAGTTGAGTCGTGGTAATGCCTATGGATATATAAGTAAAACGATACCCGTGAAATCACGGATGATCCAGGCAGTTATATTTGCAACACTGGTAATAATACGGTCAGCCTTAGAGGTAATCAAGTACAGATTTAATACTCTGAACGTTTGACTTAAGACCAATTACGACTGACTCACGACAAAGTTCCCAATTAGAGAGCAAAGTTAGTTCCGTTGACAAAAGGGTGTAGCCGAGAGTTGGAACATACTTATGGGTGGAGTATGAAGAATCAAGCTCAACCATTCACCCTTGCTCATCTCTCTCGAACAAGAACTTTGGGTATTTTCCGGAGTGGATTCATGAATGCTGCACTGATTACTGATTGGTGATTAGCATTAGACTACAGGGGCAAATCTCTTTGTCAGATAACTTTATAAACATCTTCTCTAACAATGGTCAGCAAAATAGCGACTTTTAGACTTCCAGAAAACCTGATTCAGGAGATTCGGTTTCGGGCTGAGGCGACAGGTCGTGATCGCACAGCAATAGTTGTTGAGGCATTGAAGCAAGCCTTTGGACTTCCCCTCAATGATTCACGTCTGGCTACGGTTGAAGAGCTTCAACAACACCTGAACAAGTTAGAAAAGAATGTCACGACACTGAATGAACAGCTAACAGAACTTTCTCAAAAACCAGATGTAGAAAGTCGAGTTAGTGAGATTAGCCCTGTAATGGAACACTCACTGCTTCTTTCCAACTCTTCTATGGTTGGGGGCACTCTCTCTAGCGAAATAAATGGTATTCCAAAAGGGTGGGCGGGAAAGAATGGAGCAACAACAGAAGAAGTAGAGTCAAATAGCGACAAAAGCAAGCCGGACGAAACAGAACTGCAAGAACTGGCAGCAAGGATTTCGCAGCAAGCCAGGATATTTGACCAAGTACTCTCCGCCTCTCCTGACCCGATCTGCGTCATTGACCGGGTGGGGAGATTTACTTATGCGAATCTCGCGATCGCACAATTATTTGGCTTGCAGCAGCGTCACATCTTGGGTAAAACCTGGGGACAGCTAGACTTGCCTCCAGAAGTCATGGAGATTGAGCCAATAGATTCCCAACGGGAAGTCGTATTTGCAACCAAGCGACCCCTAACCAAGGAAATCAGCTACCCAACTCTCGACGGAATTCGAGATTACGAGTGCATTCTTAGCCCAATCCTTGGTATCAGCGGTTGCGTTGAAGCCGTAATTTGCACAGCGCGTGATATCACTGAGCGCAACCACGTAGAAGAATCCCTGCGGGAATCAGAAGCCAACTACCGTCACTTATTTGAGTACGCTAACGACTCAATCTTTATCATCGACTTATCAACCAGCCGTATTCTGGATGCTAACCAAAATGCTGCTAGACGACTAGGTTATACCCGCAAAGAACTCCTCAAGCTGAAAACCAGGGATATTGATGTCCCAGTTCCTGAAGTCCGTCAAAAGACAATTAATCAGCAAATGCAGGCAATGGGCAGTATCATCTTTGATCACGCCCTGCGACGTAAGGATGGTACAGAGATACAGGTTGAAATCAGCAGCCGAATCATTGAGTATCGCGACCAACTGGTTTCTTTGAGCTTTGTTCGTGATATCACCGCACGTAAACAGGCAGAAGAGCGGATGCGTCTATTAGAGTCAGCGGTTGAAAATACCCAAGACGGCATTCTAATTACTGAAGCTGGACAACTCGATGAGCCAAGTCCGAAGCTGCTGTATGTCAACCAAGCCTTTACCCGTATTACTGGCTATGACCTGACGGAAGTTCTCGGTCGAACTCCACGCCTACTACAAGGCCCCAAAACAGACCGCTCTCAGTTAGACAAAATTCGGACAGCACTGTCCCAGCAGAGACCTGTTCAGGTTGAGTTGCTGAATTACCGTAAAGATAGCTCGGAATTTTGGGTTGAACTCAATATTGTGCCGATCGCCAACAAAAACGGTCAACTGACTCATTGGGTTGCACTCCAACGCGATATTACAGAGCGCAAACAAGCCGAGGCAGCTTTAGTCGCGTCCAACCAGCAAATTAGTAAGATTCTTGAAAGTATCTCTGATGGATTTTTTACGATCGACCATCAGTGGCAGTTCACAGAATGCAATCATAAAGCAGAGCAGATCTTACAGCGATCGCGAAATGAACTCCTCGGTCAGATGTTGTGGGATGTGTTTCCTGAAATGGTAGGCTCAACCTTTGATCATGAGTATCACAAGGCAGTTGCTCAACAAATTACCGTGAGCTTTGAAGAATTTTATGCGCCTTTGGAGAAATGGTTTGAAGTCCATGCTTGTCCCTCTAATGAAGGGCTTTCCGTTGTCTTCAAAGACATTACAAAACGGAAACAGCGTGAAGTAAGTCAACGTGGAACAAGCACCCATCATCACTCGCGATCATAACGCTGTCCGCGTTAAGGCAAATGAGTAAGCTACTTTACATCTAAGCCTGATAGCGTTTTTCAAATCAATACAGTACAAATTTCTTGTAGGGGCGCACGGCTGTGCGCCCCTGCTGTTTTAGTCCTCACCAACTTTGAACGTACCCACAGAGGCTTGTAATTGAGCCGCAATCCCGACCGTCTCTTGCAGAGAGCCAGAAACTTGTCGGGTAGAATTGCTCGTGCGTTCAGAGACGAGCGCAATCTCCTTCATCAACTCCGTTACAGCTTGCGAGGTTTGAGCCTGAGACACTGTTGCACTCGAAATTGACTGCACCAAAGCGTCGATTTGGCGGGACACATCCAAAATCTGGCTTAGACTCTGCTTGGCATCCTCCACTAGATGGGTTCCTTCCACGACCTGTGTTGTACCGAGTTCCATCGCCTCGACCACTTCAGCGGTTTCTTGTTGGATATTTTCCACAATCTGTTCAATTTCTTTGGTCGCTGCTGACGAACGTGCGGCTAGTTGTCCAACTTCTTCCGCAACCACCGCAAAACCCTGACCTTGTTCACCAGCACGCGCCGCCTCAATCCCGGCGTTAATCGCCAACAAATTTGTTTGCAGCGCGATTTGCTCAATCAGTGAAGCGACTTTAGAAATTTTCTGGGACGATTCACCCAACCGCTTAACCTTTTTCGCGGTTTCGGCAACTGTTTCTCGCAAGGTGAAGATATTTTGTACGGAGCGATCCATCGCGACTCCACCGGCTTCAGCGGTAGAAGAGGCTACCCTGGCAACGACAGCAGCCTGTCGGGCGTTCTCAGCTACGTCTTGAATCGAGCGAGTCATTTGCTCAACCGATTCGAGAGTACGAGTTGTATCCTCCGCTTGTTTGAGCGCTTCAGCGGAAAGTTGACGAATTGCCCCTTCGTTTTCTCCGAGTGAAGCGTTTACCTGGATTGCGGCTTTTTTCACGTTCTTGACGATTACACGCAAGCTTTCAATAACGGCGTTAAAGAAGTCGGCTACTGTGCCAATTTCCCCAGTCGTCACATCCGCACGAACGGTGAGGTCGCCTTGAGCTGCCTCTTCCACATCACTCAGGAGTCCTAAAAGCTGGGACTGGAGTATTTCTTTTTGTTGACGTTGCTCAGCCGCCAGATTTTCTGCTTTTTGCCGTCCTTGCTCAATCTGTTCTAGGAAATCCTTACGATCCAACGCTAGACCAACTTGAGTGGCTACCTGCTTGAAGAAGGTGATTTCTGCCTCTTGCCAAGCGCGTGGCGCTGAACACTGATGGGTTACCAGTAAGCCGTGTAATTTGTTGTAGGCAAGAATTGGAGCAACTAAATTTGCCTTCACTTTGAAGGGTTCTAGTTGACCGAGGTAACACTTTGTCAAACCAGCTTCGTAGATGTTTTCAGTTGCCTTGACTCGACCCTCCAAGTACTTATCAATATATTGCTCAGCAAAACAGGGGTCATGGATAGTTGCACCCAGGGATTTGGGCCATGCCGCGCCCACAGCTTCGGCAACGATGCTTCCTTGCCAGTTCTCGTCAAAGAGATAGACAACAGCTCGGTCAGTTTTTATGGTTTCTCGAACGCCAGTAATCGCCGCTTCGTAAATGTCTTCGACGTTGAGTGATTCCCGGATACCCGTGATGATTTCATTCAGTTGCTGGGCGCGTGCCGTTTCAGCTTCTTTTTGGGCTAAGAAATTTACACGATCTAAGGACAGTCCAACTCGAATCGCTAACTCCTTGAGGAAATTGGTTTCAGACTGTTGCCAAACATGTGGAGCGCGACAGTGATGTGCAATTAATAAACCATAGAGTTCACCATCCTTGAGGATTGGTGTCACTAAATTTGCCTTCACTTCCAGTCGTTCCATCAAGCCCAAGTGTTCAGGGTGAAACCCTGCCTCAAAGACATTATTGGTTGGAACGACTCGTCCTTTTCTGTAAGCTTCTAGGAGATGTTCACTAATACATGGGTCTTCAATTTTGTCTCCCAACGCTTGAGGCAAGCCAGGAACGACGGCTTCGGCGGAGATATATCCACGCCAGTTGGAGTCAAAGCGATAGATGACGACTCGATCAGCTTCCAGGATGCGTAGAGCGCCTAGAACTGCCTTGTCAAAGATCTCATCTAGGTCTTGCAGTGTACGAGCGGGGGAGCTTGCAATGTCACCGAATAATCCTGCTTGCTCGGTTTCTGCTGCTTGTGTCCACAATAAAGTTTCCAATCGGCTTGCCATCAGGTTGATATTAGCCCCCAAGGCAGCGAGTTCGTCTTCTCCTTGCACGGCAACACGAGTGAAAAGTTCACCTTGTCCTAGTCTCTCCACAGCATCGGTGACAGCGAGAACTGGATTCGTTGCCCGTTTAGCGAGATAAGCGGCGATCGCACTAACTAACAATGCGGCTAAGCCAGTTCCCAAGGTCAGAACTAGGAGTAATTGTCTCTGTGGTGCGAAGGCTGTTTCTGTATGTGTGGCAATAGCCGCTTCCCATGGAAGATCGGGCAAGCCTTCTAGTTCGCCAAACGGTGCATAGGCAAACAGAATTTCCCTGTCGTCAGCTACATCACGAATGACTGAAGTATTTGGCTTGTTGAGGGCTTGCAGTTTGGCGAGTTCCGGAAAAACTACCTGAGAATCTTTATTCTCCTTATTCTTTTCGTTCACTACGAATATTGTTCCGGTAGTCGAGTCAATCAAATAATATTCGTCTCCGTCAGTACCGAAGTTTTTGAGCAACTCGTCAAGGGTTGTAACTGGCATCCGAGAACGGACAACAGCGATTGTCTTGCCAGTAGATTGATCTTTAACAGGTGCAGCAATGTGAATGACAAGCTTTCCAGAAGATTGGGATAGTTGTGGCTTGCTAATAACAGGTTGCCCGGTTTTGATGACGGTCTGAAAATAGTCTCGATCGCTGTGGTTTTGTAGGCGATCCCCTTGCGATTGGGCAATCACGTTGCCTTTGAGGTCGAACGCAGCAATGCTGTCGTAGATTTTGTAAGCTTCTACAAAGCGGTTTAGGGCTACCTCCTTTTCAGCCACAGGAGTAGTTTCACTAAGATTTGGGTTGCTCAGCACGGGGAGAGCTGCTAGTACCTGAATATCTCCATAACGCTCACGCATGAAGCGCTTGACTTTATCTTCTACACTAACGGCGCTAGCAATTTTGGTTTCGGAAATTTGCTTGCTGAACGCTTGGTTGGCATATTGGTAAGCGGTTATTCCAGTCAGCAATACTGGAATAGTACCGAGTGCGATCGCCAAAGCCGTAGCTTTTTGGGTTAAACCCAACCTTGACCACCCTGGAAGGCGCTTTTTCTGAGAGTTCTGGCGTGTGACCGATGTACTCATCTGCTGAAAGTCAACTGGATTGATGGCTGACTGAGGTACAAAAGGCTCCAGAGAACGTTGCTGATTCCTGTAATTATTTAAACCATTGGGGTTCAGATCTACAAGAGAATTCTTCTCTTGTCCATTTAATTCCTGGTTGTAAAATTTTGACTCTGGCTCAAACTTAGTTGTCATGAAACAATCTCCTGAACGTGATAATAAATTGGCAAAATCTTGAAAATTTCAGAACAAAAGCTTAATTGCTCTGTACGGCAATATAGTTATGCAAAAAACCCTGCTCTTGCTAACGACAAACTTCTCCCCACACCTCTTCGCTCTCTAACTTTGGGGAGAAAGCCTACTTCCTCCCTAATCAAGAAGGGACTTTAAGGGAATGCAAGATCTTAAGATGCTCAAGTGAGCAACAAGCTTTGCGACTGTCGTCTGATGTGCGACCTTCATGCACCATGTCTTCACATGAGTTTCAGCACCAACCGAACTCATTGCGCGATCGCTGACTCAGACTGTCCCGGCTAGATTTCTGTTACAAAACAAAATGCACCAATGTAACGAGAAAGTTAGACCTGCCAAAACCTATGGAGTATAGAAAATTTCACAAAAGGTGAATTGACTTAAGTCACACCTTAATGCTTCCCCAACAATGCAAAAACCTAATTGACACCAAGCCATTACCGTACTACAGAAACCTGAGAGTTTTAATGACTTTGGTAATACATTAATCTTGTAATACACTTTAACTAGAATAATGCTTAAAGCACTCGTCTACAAGCCACACCAGCAGCAGCGATGCCACCTCCAGCAGCGATTAAAGCGCCCATCGGACCTCCGACTGCCTCGCCAGCTACTGCCATTTCGATTGCTACTGCCAATACGCACTCATCTAAATCAGCTTCCGAACCCGGTTGAGCATTGGGATGATTGTCTTTCCAAGCGTGAGCTAAGGGAAGCGCTAGCTTAGCTAGTTGATTATGGAGGTCAAATTCTCGTATTTCCTCACGAGATACAGAATCAGACTTGACCGATTTTAGATTACTGGACTTTTGTTCTGAGTTGAAGGGACTCATAATGCTATTACCTAAAAAACACCACATTCAGGCACAATGAGATTGACGCGGAAAAGATAGACAACCCTGGTGGTGTCCAACCTGTAAGAGTTTTGAAGCATAGGGCTAGCAATGCAAACCACTACTTTCATCCTCTAAGACGGTCGAAACTGTAAGACAAGCGTATAACATGTATTACGTTCGTATGATAAGACAATTGGCGAACCATTAGCAAGAAAGTCAAGTAGCCTTTATTGAGTCTTTACAAAATTCCACGCTGTTTTAAATAATCTTGCTAAGAGTGATCCAAGGCAGTAAGAATCGTTTCTCTACGGCTTCTCAATCGGTAGTGTTTTCGTAAGAGTACTACCGTTGGGGAACACAGCTAACGACTAGATGGCAGTAGTGGTTCTAATAATTGATTATTCTCGCTGGAGAGGATTGAGGGGTGATTTCAGAACTCAAGGTAGAGAATTCAGAATTCAGGAATTCAGAACAAAACTCTACTTCTGAACTCCTACAACTCTCCCGCATTCTTATCAAGTTTACTTTTGCATTTTCCCATCCGGGAGAATCGCTCCAGTAAGAACGGTTCCTTTAAGGTTTGCTCCGAGTAGGGTTGCCCCCTTCAAGTCTGCGGCAATTAAAATGGCCCTGGATATGTCGGCACGAATCAAGCAGGCTCGGCTCAAGTCGGCTCCTCTTAAATCAGCACCCTGAAGAATTGCCCCAATTAAATCTGCATCCTGTAAGATTGCCCGATGTAGGATAGCTTGATAAAGTGTGGCTCCGTGTAAGTCGGCTTGATAGAGGTTTGCCATTGAGAGATTGGCAAACATTAAGTTCGCTTCTCTGAAGTTTACGGCTACCAGGTTGGCTCTTTTCAAGCTAGCTTCGGGTAAATTTGCCTGTCTCAAGTTTGTTTGCTGTAAGTTGGCATCGCTAAAGTCTGCGCCACCTAGAGCGGCAACACTCAGGTTAGCGTTACGCAGATCAGCATCACTTAGGTTTGCTCCTTTGAGATTAGCTCCACTCAGGTTCGCTCCACTCAGATCAGTTTGCCTCAAGTCAGCTCCAATTAAAATCGCTTCAGTGAGATAAGCTCCCTGTAGCTGTACTCCTACAAAATCTCGCTCTCCTGCGGCATAACGCTTTAGCAGTTCACTCGCATTCATAATATCTCCCAGGTTTTTGCTCCTCACTTCGATTCACAGTGGCGACAGGCGTTACGCGCACAGGCTGTGCCTATAGCGTGCTTATGGCAACTTGACTTGACGCATCACCGATTTAGATTATCTGAGGCAGTTTTACACCTGGTTCTGTTGAATTATCCTTGACTTGAGACAATTTCCAGCAACAATTAGGCTAAAAAATAAAAATTAGTTGTAATTGCCATGTCTTGTCTTGGCGATTTATTTTAATCTGCTGAATAAATTCTCGAAAGTAGAATCGGCGCTCTGATTCTGATAAATCACTCCAGAATTGGGGAATCGATACAGCTTGAGCGATCGCTTTTAAATTAACAGGTGGTAGTGCCGCCATACGCGATCGCAATTGGGAAATTTCTGTACGGAGTTTGTAAGCGCGTAAATCAGCGGTTTCTGAATCAAGGACACCACTAACCGTTAAGGTCGGTAACTGAGTTAAGATATCCTGATTCTTCGCAATTTGACTGGTAAGCGATTGCTTCACCCCATCCAAATTGGGTACATTCATGCCAGCAACAGCACGAGGTAATTCCTGGCAAATTGTTTGAATGGTTTGTTCTAATACTTTTTCATAGGCGATCGCACGGCATTTTGGACGCTTAGGGCAGCTAATCGGGCGAAGGTAGAGATATTCTTTGTCTCTGCGATATCGAGTAACACTGGCGACATTCATGTGCGAGTCGCACTCGCCACAGACTACTAAGCCCGCTAAAGAGCGAGGCGCACTAGCAGTACGGGGTGGTAATCGTTGATTTCGCCGTAGCAGTCGATCAATCTGGGCGGCTTCTTCCCGGTTCAGAATCGGGCTATGGGTATCAGAAATTACCTCACCGTTTTGATAGCTAAGGTCGCCTCGATAAATTGGGTTGGTAAGCCAACGTCGTCCTGTTGAAACCGAAATTTTCTTACCGTACTTTTTCTCTAAATAGCGCACAGCTCCACGCAATGAACCATAAAGTAGAAACTGTTCAAAAAATTCCTTGACAACGGGTGCAGTACTACGGTCAAGAATGTAGCGGTCTTTCCCTCGTCGGTAGCCATAGGGTGCTTTTCCTGGAGGGGGTAAAGCTTTGAGACGATTACGGGCGTGCCCTTGCCGCAAGCGACGACTGTTTGCCTCACGTTGAATTTCACCCAAGAGTTGCAATAGACTTGTCTGGATGTTGGCACCTGTTGTTGAATTGGTTAATTGAGAGGAACTGTAAGATTGTTCTGTCGCAATGAGCTGAACACCCATTGCTTCGATTTGTAAAAGGCGATCGCTTATTTCTGCCAGCGAGTCGCCCAATTCTTCCAAACGCTGAATTAGCAAGTAATCAGCGGGTTCGGCAAGACATTCATCTAATAGTTGTAACAGTTGCTGACGCCCTCCTAAATCTTGATAGATTCGATCTACTTCCCAGCCCCAAACCGCTGGATCAGGTACCGATTCTAACAGTGGATCACTGTAGGAGTAGGCAATAATTTTCATTACTCGCTTTCAGCCGTTATCAAAGTGCAAGTCTTTACACACCTACACCTGAGTAAGTTCAATGATGTTACCATCTGGGTCTTGAGTGAATAGTGCGGCTCGACCAGAGGCACTGGCTTGCACCATACAACCATGAGCTGTTAAATGGCTTTTAGCATCATCCAGATTTTCTACAGCTAAGGCAACATGGGGATTACGACCCAATTTTTCAGGATTAGCAAGCTTTGTTGCAACTATTGGATCAACAATGAGGTGAAGCTGAAAGTCACCTATTTGATACCAAACACCAGGATATTTAAGAATTCGATCTACCTTAGATAATCCCAAAATGTTGCTATAAAAATGCTCTGCCTGTTCCAAGTCAGAAACAAGAACAGCGGAATGAAGACTTTTGGTAATCTGCATGACTTGTAGAAGATAGTTCTTGCTAAGCAGGTGAACGTTAAAAAACCGAAGCGGCTCCTACCTCTAATTTTCGCTTTGATCGGAAACTTAAACGTAGTCCTCTAACACGACAAATGATGGCAATTGCCACAACTCAGGGTCAAAATCTGTTAGTGAGTTGATAATCTGGTGAGCGCCTTGGTACAGTTGTCTATCTACATTAGGGTGAGGAACAACAACCACCGACATTCCCGCTGCCAGTGCTGCTGCCATTCCAGCAGGTGCATCTTCAAAAACGAGACATTGCTCAGGAATTGCTCCCAGACGGTGCGCGGCGAGTAAGAAGATATCGGGTGCAGGTTTTCCTCGTTTCAGGGCAGGATCATCTCCCACTACTAGGCAATCAAACAAGGCAAACCATTCTTGATGATGATTAGTTTTGAGGTTAAATGTGCGACGGGCAGAACTGGTTGCTACAGCTTGAGGAATCTGATGATGGTAGAAATGTTTAGTTAGACGCACAGCACCCGGAAGCGGTTTAGCTTGGGGAAGCAGTTGATCCAAAAATTCTTCTCTTTCTTGTAAATACTCTTGGACAGTGATTGGTAAGGCAAGCCTCTCAACGAGAATCTGTGCTGAATCCCAAGCATTTCTACCAGCCAGCTTAGCTTGGATAGCGCGATCGCAAACCTTTCCATAGCGGCTGATAATCGTTTGGACAATCTGGGCGTATAGGGGTTCCGTGTCTAGGAGTAAGCCGTCAAGGTCATAGATAACGTGTGTGATTTTTTTGAATCGTTCCATCAGTCACTAACGCTCCTTAAAGTCTTAGGCTAATGTGCATTCAAGTTGCATTTCACTGACGGTTCAAGAGGAAAAGGCAAGGTGAAGGGAATTTTTACTTTGACCTTTTCCTTACCTACCTTGTCTGGACTGAAAACTACCGAGATTTTAAATCAGCGATCGCATTTTTCGTCATGGCTGCGATCGCTTGATCATTAGCTTTTGGTAAGTGATAATACTTCCCACCCGCGTGCTTGGCAAGTTCCTTAGCAAAACCTGTAGAGATGAACTTATTTTCCGTATCAATGACTAATAGTTGAATCCCTAACGCTCGAATCCGACTAGCAATCTCCAACAATTCTGCTTTAATATCTGGCTTTTCCCCTTCCACTAACGGCTCACCCAAAGAACGTGCTAAGGGAATATTCCCGCGTCCATCAGTAATTGCCACAATCACCACCTGACCAATATCCCCAGACATCTGGGCATTCACCCCAACCCGGACAGCCTGAGTTAATCCATGAGCTAAGGGGGAACCGCCACCGCAAGCCATTCGTTCCAATCGTCTACGTGCGGAAGCGATTGAACGGGTTGGGGGTAAGAGGACTTCTGCTTGTTCTCCTCGGAAGGGAATCAGCGATACTTGGTCGCGGTTTTGATACGCTTCCGTTAAGAGACGCATGACTGCCCCCTTGGCAGATTGCATCCGATTCAGCGCCATTGAACCGGATGCATCTACTACAAACACCACCAAAGCCCCCGCTCTTCGGGCTAATCGCTTCGCCCGAATATCACCTGCTTCTACAATTACTTTCCGATCCGGCTGACGTTGGCGCCGTGCCTTTTGGTAAGGGGCTGCGGCTCGAAGTGTGGCATCAACAGCAATCCGGCGTACTTGTCCCTTGGGCAGGATAGGCTTCACATAGCGCCCTCGATCTTCCGAGAAGATAATGCTACGACTCCCTGATTTACCTTGCCGCTGCGCCATCTGGGCAAAGTAAAGAACAGTAGGGTCGAGGATCACACCTTCTGGATCGAAAACAAATTCTTCAGGGATGCTAGGCGGTTCCTGTTCTGGTTCTTCGGGGTTGTCCTCTTCGTCTTTTTCCTCCTGTTCCTCTTGCTCCTGTTGAGATTCATCTTGAGGGGGTGGGGGAGGAGGTGGGGGTGGTTCTTCCGGCGGTGTCTGGACAATTGTTGAACGCGGCACAATCACCAATTCCACAGCACGACGCAAATCTTCAGCGATGACATTCTGACGACCCTCCAATGCGGCGGCGGCTTTCGCCACTCTTAAAGCAAATAATTCAGCGCGATGTCCTTGGACACCACCTCGAATCGCTTCATCCACGAGATAGGCAATCTGCTCATGGGTAATTTGAACATCCTTAAGCCACTCCCGCGCTAAGACAATCTCTGTTTTTAGCGAGTCTGTATCTTCGTTGTACTGCGCTAGAAAATCTTGGGGAGATTTCGCGTAGTCAATGGCTTGGTCTACTGCTTGTACTCGTTGGTCTAAGGCTAATACACCGTCAGCGGACAGGGTAATTGCAATGCGATCGAGCAAATGTTCCCGTAGTGGTCCTTCTTCAGGATTGTAGGTCGCAATCAACAGCGGTTTGCAGGGATGTTGAAAGCTAATGCCTTCCCGTTCAATCAGGTTACGTCCCTCAGTTAAAACGGAGAGCAGTTGATTGGCAATTTGGTCATCGAGCAGATTAATTTCATCAATATATAGGACACCTCGATGTGCCTGTGCCAGTAGTCCTGGCTGAAATACAGGTTCTCCTCGTTTGACGGATTGCTCAACATCCACTGAACCGAGAAGTCGGTCTTCTGTGACTCCAAGCGGAATTTGAAGGAAGGGGGCAGGAATGACTTGTGTGGGGAGTGTTGAAGGGTCAACTTGCTGTGCTAGTAATTGGTCATCCCACTCATTGGGGCTGTTGGGGTCGCAGTTACTGATGGAATCTTTGACGACTTCAATCGGTGGTAGTAAGGCGTGGAGGGCGCGTGCCATCACGGATTTAGCAGTACCACGACGACCTGCGATCGCAACTCCTCCCAATCCAGGGTCAATTGCTGCCAATAGCAGAGCAAGTTTAATCGCTTCTTGCCCCACAACCGCTGTGAGGGGGAAGGCAGTGATAGTAGAGGAACTAATAGCCACAGGCATCGTTTTAATCTTCGCTAATCCAGTTTTAAGCGTGTCAATATCTACAATACGTGTCTACGCCCAAAACATTGCAAGTAATATTTCTAGATTTGACACAGCCGATGTGTTTGTTTCAGTTCCTCTAGAAATGCAACGATAGTTGTCACAGTAGGCTCTTATCGTAATCCGGCACAGTAGATTGCGACTACACTTGATTGATCGATAGTTAAAGATAGACGAGTTGTGTGATGTCCCAGCAAGAAGATGTCGCCCATTTTTTGCAAGCCGTTTGCCAAGATAAAGCTTTACAAGATCAGCTTAAAGCCTTAGAAACTCCCAATCGTCAAAGCTTTGTCAATGTTGCCCAAGCACAAGGTTATAGCTTCACGACAGCAGATATCGATAATCACGTCAGACTTGTGCAATTTTATAAAGAGTGTCAAGCGGCGATTGAGAGACATCAATCTGGTAGCGAACAACTATCTGATTGGCTCCAACAATGGTACAGACACATTCAATTGTATAGTCGGGATGATGATCAGGACAAAATCGGTCGATATCTGGATGAGTGACAAAAATTTTGGAATAGACACTCATCGTCTTCTTGCTGTGCGATCGCACTGAGTTTGGGGAAGCCGTCACATTACTATGTCTACTTGAAGGTAGTTTTTCTTGACCTTAAACATGGCTTTGGCAAGCTCCTACTCTTCTAGGTAAGAGGAGCGTCAAAATCAACACTCATGCGTACATTGGTTTCTAACTTTAGGTTGTTGTAATTCAAAACAAGAAAACTTAAAACTAGAGCTACCCAGTGCAGTGCTTTCGTGCGGAGTTGCGAGTTTATGAATGCCAAAGCTATTGTAGGACTGCTTAAAGAAACATTTCAGGAATGGCAGGAAGATAAGACACCACGCTTAGCTGCTGCCTTGGCGTATTACACGGTTTTTTCACTAGCACCTTTACTCATTATTGCGATCGCAGTTGCAGGTGCAGTTTTTGGGGAAGACGCTGCTAAGGGCGAGATTGTTGGGCAAATTCAAGGACTAGTCGGTAGAGAGGGTGCAAAAGTAATTGAGGACGCGATTGAGAATGCCAGCAAGCCTGAATCCGGGGGTGGCATTGCCTCTTTGATTAGTATTGTTGTTCTTCTCTTCGGTGCTTCTGGGGTATTTGCTGAACTCCAAGATGCCCTTAACACCGTTTGGGAAGTGCAGCCAAAAAAAGAAAAGGGCATTGGTGGTGTCATGGGCTTTGTGAGAAAGCGCTTTTTGTCCTTCTCGATGGTGCTGGGCATTGGCTTTTTACTGATGGTATCCCTGATTGTGAGTGCTGTTTTATCTGGATTAAGCGCTTACATGAGCCATTTAATTCCTGGCGTAGACTTCATCTGGGGAATTGTCAACTTTGTCGTTTCCTTTGGTGTAATCACACTGTTATTTGCCCTAATTTACAAGTACCTGCCGGATGTCAAAATTACCTGGAATGATGTTTTGATTGGAGCCGTCATCACCGCTTTACTATTCACCATTGGCAAAACTGTGTTGGGGCGGTATTTGGGAGGAGGAAGTTTTGGTTCAGCTTATGGTGCAGCAGGTTCTTTAGTGATTATCCTCGCGTGGGTATTCTATTCAGCTCAAATCCTCTTTTTTGGTGCTGAATTTACCCAGGTTTACGCCAGAAGATATGGCTCACAAATTGTCCCAGATGATCATGCTGAGTCTGTCACTGAAGAGGCGAGAGCCAAGCAAGGGATGCCTCGTAGGCGGCGACGTTAAGTCAGTGGTTGGCACGACAATAAATATCGGATTTTGCTGCCAATTGGTAGATAATCTGTTTATTTATTGTTTATGAAAATATAGCCAATAATTTATCTTACTACATTTGCCAGTACTGCCTTGTGAAAGGGATGACTTAGCAAATTCGACTTCGCCTCCCAGCCAGAGAATGACCAATCGGGTTACTTCCAACCCAACGTTCATCTACTGGTTCTGATGCCAATTGATAACGACTGTCTGTAGAGAGTCGGATAGCCGAGGAGCGATTATCCAGGCTGGCATGGATAGTAAACATACTGAAGATGAGAACATCCCCAACCTTGAACTCAGTACTTAGCCAACGCCCTCCGTATCTAGATCGTAAGGAAACTGGGTTTCTAGAGAGTGCGCCATTCCACGATTTTTTACCAGAGGCATACAGAGTAGCTGTTCTTTTGGTAGCACAATAGCTATCTACATCCATCTGCCCGTAGCGGTTTTTAATAGTTTCTAGACGATGGGAGTTTTCTAAAATCATCAATCCTCCCAAGTCCCAAGAAATATCGCCTAGAGGTGTCCAAACAGTATAAAGTTTGTCAGTTCCTCGCCCCATGTAGACACTATCGCAATGGACATGAGTGCCACGCCCTGGTGCAACTGCCCTTAACCAGGTGTAATCCAAATGGCGAACGTTTCCTTCTAGAAAAACTTTAAATAATTCCATCAACCGCCCTGTATAAAGCAGCTTTTTTAGTGTTGGACTTTGTACTGCCAAATCGGGTCGAAAGTTCATTCTCAAACCCGGCTTAGCGATGCAATCCAGAATAGGAAAATCTGGATTTAAACAGCCCTCAGCCGCTAAACAGACAGCAATTTCTTGACGCACTTGCCAAACGTCTTGGGAGTTGAGTAAGCCTCTTAAATATAGATAACCATCCTCCTGCATCCGGAAGCGCAGTTCATCTGGGTAGGAAAGTAAATCCGATGAATCTTTGAGATAACCAAACGCCTCAGGATGGCAATCCAGTTCGTAACCGTTAGAACGTAACAAGGGATTATGGGGGATAAACACCAGGGGTTTTTAAGATGCGCCGTTGAGCCTCCGTCAGTTCTGGATAATCATCGGGATTGTAGTAGTACCGTGACCAAGCAGAGGGATGAGGCGAATATTTGTAGAACAAAGTACGGCGTTCTTGTTGTCCTTTCCAGGGTAAGGTGCCGTGGGTGAGCGCTTCTGTAAAGAGGATAGCGGTTCCGGCTTTCCCTGTTAATGTTTGCACACAAGGATGAGGTTGCTCTAAATCTCGCCATTGATCGGGGAAAGGCAAATTGCTTTTGTGGCTACCAGGAATGCAGCCAAACCCGCCTTCCCCAAGATTTACGTCCGTCAGGTTATAGGCAACTGCACACAAGCCGTTGTACATCCGTCCATTTTTATAGGTGTAGTACTGACAGGGGTCATAGGGAGTCGCACCCCCATGCAGGTGAGTGCCAATGGGACCTTTGCCTTGGCGAATAATGTGAACGTAGTCGTGATCTAGACGAAATTCTGCACCCAGTAGAGCAATGAGATAGGGAGTAATGCAGGGATTGTCAATTAAGGTGTGAAAAGCGTCACCAAGCGGTAGCAAGCCATCGAAGCGAAAGTTCAGCTTCCCTGGCTCATCTACCTTCGCAATTTGTTGATCGAGAAGCTTGTTCAGGGCTTTGATCTGTTCAGTGGTTAGGGCATTTTCTATGACAATGAACCCTTGCAGATCAAACAGGTAGCGTTCAAGCTCATTCACTGTCTGCCTCCATTGTCACAATGCTTTTACGATACGCGAGATTCATAGCGTCCCTAGGCGGCTGATTCTTGTACTAAGACATAGGGTTGTACAATCAGGGCTTGGAAGCGTTTGGTTTGGTCATTGTTCCAATCCGCGAGTTGGTCAGGGAAAGGCTTGTGAAGCTGCTGGGTGTTAATCCAATGTTGTACCGAAAGGACATCATCAGATGCGATCGCAACCCCAACATCAAGCAAATCTAATTCCTGATGAACCACTAAAACTACATCACGCTTGGCATGGGGCATCAGCCAGTCCCATTCGGCTTCATCCAAGCTTTCTGCTAATTCTGCTCTAAAATCCTGCATCGGTAAAAATTTTGCTTCAATTACGGCTTATTTTACTGAGATTTGAGGGCAGCAATGAAACTGATTTAGCAAAACCCCTACACTTCTCCTTTCATTTCATCAATTTCTAATAAGCTGACAAGCACTCCCGCAACTGGTATTGCGATAAAAATTCCCAATAATCCAGCAACCCTTGCACCAACTAGTAAGGCAAAAAATATCACTACGGGATTAAGATTCAGCGAATTTTGAAGAACCCTGGGAGCAATTAAATTATCTTGTATCTGCTGAAGAATAATACAAGCCCCTAATACTTTTAAAGCCAACCAAACTTGTTGAGATAACAAAATAATAAATATTATACCCACTCCCAAGGTTGCTCCAATACCGGGGATAATGTCAAACAATCCAGCAATTACTGCCAAAAGCAAAGGAAAAGGCACCTGTAATACTAAAAAGACAATAAAGGTAGTAGTTGTCAGAAACAACGTTAGGATAATCTGACCTTGGAAAAACCCTAAAAAAATACGCTTAGTTATAGTGGTAAATCTACCGCGTAAATGCTTAGGAACAATTTTAAGGATAAAGACCCATAGCCTTTCTCCATCTAAAAGCATGAAAAATGTAATAACTGCAATTAAAATGAAGTTTAATAAATTAGAAAGGAATATCTGTATAGTTGCCAAACTATAACCAATACCTAACCCAAGCCCATTTAAAAGTTCACCTCGAACACCCTCTTCAATTGCCCTTAAATCTACCTGAATATTCCGTTCTCTCAGAATCGTTTCTAATCGCTCCACTACTGGAACCATAGAATTAAAAAACTCAGTCAAACTTGTAATTAACTGTTGCCCTTGTGACAGAACCGTTAGACCGACCGTAACTGTAAGACCCCCAATAATTGACATTCCAACAAAAAAAACCAAGGTAGCGGCTACACCGTGAGGAAGAAAGCGATGAAGCGATCGCACCGGATAGCTGAGCAAAAATGCAACTAGGGCGGCGGTAGTGAAAATAACAATAACGGTTTGAAAATAATCTAAAACCTGTACAAAAGCCCAGCCAGAGGCACACAGTAGCAAGAAGCGGACTAACACAGAGTTGTTCAGTCGCTCCAAAATCGTTTTTGTAGACGGCTCATTCATCGTTTATCCAGGATAGTTCTATTTCATCCTGAACTAAATTTACCGCCCAAAATCATGTAAGGCATGAATTGCCTCTGCACAGTGTTGTGTTAGGGCTTCCAATTCTTCCCGCTTTGTCGAAGCAGGAGGGTCAATCACCTGACCAATCCGCACAGTGACAGGTACAGGTCGCGGTATTGCTGAGCCTTTTTTGAAAATTGCCTCAGTACCCCATAGACTGACTGGCAGGATTGGAACTTTCGCTTTTGCCGCAATCCAAGCAGCACCTTGCTTCGGTTCTGTAATTCGGGCATCAGGAGTTCGTGTTCCTCCCAAATACAGACCAACCGCCCATCCCTCTTCTAGACACTTGAGGGCTGCACGAATCGCACTTCGATCTGCTGCACCCCGTTTTACTGGGTAAGCACCATACAACTCGATTCCCTGCTTCAACAAGGGGATACGAAACAATTCTTCCTTTGCCATGAAGGCAACTGGACGCCGCATAGAACAAGACAAAATCGGTGGGTCAAAGTCACTAGCATGGTTACTCACTACCACTAGTGGCCCCTCCTGAGGTACATTTTCGGTACCATAAACCCGACCCCGCAGGTAACCATGAAGAACTGGACTGACGATTGACCACTTAAAAGCGCGGTAGAGCATCAAGCTGGCAAAGGGTTCGCGGCTTCTACTCATAGTTGTTAGTTGTTAGTTGTTAGTTGTTAGTTGGAAAAGATGGCTTAAAGATTTTCAAGACTGGGTTGTAGCCAACTTGTTCTTATTTGTGCCTAACAACCAAAAACTAATAACTTTTCCTCCCTGGTATTTCAAACAGTAAGTCAAACTCGATGGAATTTTAGCTAGGCAAGTCTGCAAGTTTACCAATGTTTTGTAATTCCAGGTTAGGACACATCCGTTTAATTAGACCCGTAAGGACATTGCCTGGCCCAATTTCTACAACGCGCTCAATCCCTTCTACTGGTAACTGCATGGAAATTTCTCGCCAGCGCACGGAACCTGTCATTTGACGTTGGAGGCGATTCTTTAAAACCTCGGCTTCAACAGTTGGTACGGGTTCTACATTCGACAGCACGGGGAATAGAGCATTAGCAAACGGGACAGCTTGCAAGACTTCCTGAAACTCAGCGGCGGCTTCTGCCAATAAAGGAGAGTGGAAGGCACCGGAGACTTTTAGGGGAATAGCGCGTTTCACCTTGATCTGAGCGAGAACACTCTCAACAGCTTCTGGTGTCCCAGAGATGACGACTTGATTGGGACTATTGTCATTGGCGAGAACAACGTCAGGTGTAGTTTCGATTTGTTGTTCCAACTGTTCACGGTTGAACCCAATCAGCGCAACCATCGTTCCGCCGAAAGCATTATCCATCAGTTCAGCACGGCGCTTGACGAGGCGCAATCCTGCATCAAAGTCAAATACCCTAGAGACGTAGAGAGCGACAAATTCTCCCAAGCTATGCCCTGCGAGTAAATTCGGTATATTGCCCCGTTCAATCAGCACATCAGCCAGGATGCTCTCAACAACATACAGACAAGGTTGGGTGTAGAGGGTGCGGGATACCTTGTCATCTTGGCTTTGGCAAATTTCCAGGACATCCCAGCCAAGAACTTGTCTGGCTTGCTCAAACTTCACCTTAGCAAACGGGAGGTCTAGTAAATCTACTCCCATCCCGATCGCTTGTGAACCCTGTCCTGGAAATACCCATGCGGTTTTAGTCATGCGTCATTCGTTATTAGTGGACAGGGTTCATTATCTGTTATTGCTGTACCTTGTAGAATTTTTCTCAAGCTTGGTGAGAAGCCTAAAACCCGGATAGGCAAAAGGGAAAGGAATTTTTGACTGAAATCGTGTCAATCCGCTCCTGGCTGTTGCTTCAGCACTGTTTCGACGTAATCCACTAAACTATCCACGAGTGACTGCTGTTGCTCTGGTTCGACAGGAAAGATATCAATTTGTGCACATACAGAGTTGTCCTTAGCAACTGTAGGCATCCTGATTTCTCCTTGTTAGTGTGGGTTAACGCTTTGAAGTTGTCGCTCTTAAGTTAGGTAACCTTATAATAAGCCAGCTAATAACTTTTTTCAAAGACTATGGTTACATCGCGTGCTTTTCCTGACCAGCAGGCATTACTAGAGCTTGCTAACCGCTACCCTGAGTTCGATCTGGCTTCTGTAGAAACTTGCCTCGCTTTTCTGGACACTACTGCCGATGTCTACGAAGCGTTGGATGCTCATTTTGCCCGTTATGGTCTTTCGATGGGGAAATTTACTCTGCTGATGCAATTGCTGCAAGCGCCGGAACAGGGTCTAACACCATCAGACTTCGCTGAGCGTGCTGGCGTTACCCGCGCTACCATCACTGGACTTCTGGATGGATTGGAACGTGAAGGATGGGTGAGACGCCAACCTTACCCCTCTGATAGGCGAATGGTCAGTGTTCAATTGACAGACAAAGGGCAGCAGTTGCTTTCTCAGATGCTTCCCGACCACTTCTGCCGCACTACGGGTCTAATGGCTAATCTCACAGCTACAGAGAAGAAGACACTGATTCAATTGCTAGCAAAGGTACGGACTGGAACACCTGCCATGCGTGAACCTTAACTCGGTAAGCGAAAGAGGCAAAAAAACCCAAAGAGGGTGATATGGTTTTTAATTAGGAGCCTAACTATAAGGGACTTAATTAATATTAGTCCTAGCTTCTATCAGGCTGTAAACCTACATCATCCAAAGGGATTCTGTATGAAAAAGCTAAGTGTCAAGCCAAAAAACTGGTTGTTGTCCTCTCACGTCGCCTGTGGAGGAATTTGGTTTGGAACCTCTCTATGCATGATTGCTATTACCTTAGCTAACCGAAACACCTCCAACGGCGATGAACTATACGCGATCAACTCGATTCTCAAGCTACTGGATGATTTTGTAATTATTCCCTCTGCCGCGCTATCGCTATTAACAGGGGGATTACTCTCCTGGCTAACAATTTGGGGGTTTGTGAAATTCTACTGGGTTATCGTCAAGTGGGTGGCGACAGTAACACTCATTGTTGTTGGCACAATTTGGTTAGGCCCGTGGGTAAATACAATGACTAGCATTTCTGATGTAGAGCGGTTACAAGCGCTCCAAAATCCGCTGTATGTAATCGACCAGAAGACGCTGTTAGTTGGTGCTATTGTTCAGAGTATCTGCCTTTTAGCCATCATCTGCATCTCGGTTCTCAAACCTTGGGGCAGACGAAGCACGAAGAGTCAGGGGCAAGGTGAGGCAGTTGCTTCTAATTTATAAGAGATAGAGATTTATCGTTTTTCACTTGTGTTCAACTGACCATACAGTAGGGCGCACAGCCATGCACCTCTACAGATGTATTTCACTGAAATGAGAAGCGCTATAAGTTGATTTATTGCCACCGAGCAGCTTAATGCCCATTGATTTTCGCAACACTAATACCGTCTGGGCTTCCATCCTAGTAGAAACGTTGCAGCGGTTGGGATTGACTACAGCAGTTATCTGTCCAGGGTCACGCTCAACGCCTCTTACCATTGCCTTTGCCCAACATAATCAGATAGAGGCGATTCCTGTGTTGGATGAACGCTCAGCCGCCTTCTTTGCTTTGGGAATTGCCAGGGCAACAGGACACCCTGTTGTCCTTGTTTGCACATCTGGAACAGCTGGTGCCAATTTTTATCCGGCAGTGATTGAAGCCAAGGAAAGCCGAGTACCACTGTTAGTATTAACGGCTGACCGTCCCTCGGAATTGCGGGATTGTCATTCAGGGCAAACGATAGATCAACTGAAGTTATATGGCAATTACCCAAACTGGCAAGCAGAGTTAGCAGTGCCTTCTCTGGAAATTGGGATGCTGAATTATCTACGGCAAACAGTTATCCATGCTTGGGAGCGATCGCTTTTTCCGGTTCCTGGTGCTGTTCATCTCAACATTCCCTTCCGTGACCCCCTCGCCCCTTTACCACAACTCGATACCGATATCCTCAAGCCCCAACTTCAACTAGAGGATTTTTTCGCTCACATTCCCAATTCCCAATTCCCAATTCCCCATTCCCAATTCCCTTCGGGTGCGCTTCCTCATCCGGAGGAAACCTCCGGATGCCAGCGTCACCCCATTCCCTACCAAGAGTGGCAGCAGTGCGAACAAGGGATTATCATCGCGGGTTCTGCTCAACCGCAACACCCACGGGAATATTGTGAAGCGATCGCACAATTATCTAAAGCCTTAGGATGGGCTGTACTGGCTGAAGGTCTTTCACCGCTGAGAAACTACGCTGACCTCAACCCTTATCTGATTTCCAGCTATGACCTTATTCTGCGTAACCGACAACTAGCGCAGCAACTGACACCCAAAATGGTCATTCAGTTGGGTGAACTTCCAACTAGCAAAGAACTGCGGACTTGGCTGGATAATTCCCAACCACTACGTTGGATCATTGACTCCAGTGACCACAACCTCGACCCTCTTCATGGGAAAACGATTCATTTACGGAGGAGTGTAGAACAGTTAGGGCTGTGGACAGATGAGGAGATGGGGAAGCAGGGGAAGAGAGAGAACATTCCAGGTTCTCCAAGCCAAAACTACTCCTATCTTCAACGATGGTGTGAGGCTGAGGCTCAGGTGAGGACAGCGGTTGACCAAACCATGACTACGATGACTCAGCTATTTGAAGGCAAAGTGGCTTGGTTACTGTCCCAAATCTTGCCGCCGATGACACCGCTATTTATTGCCAACAGTATGCCTGTGCGGGATGTTGAGTTCTTTTGGTCTCCAGGTAATACGGGTGTTCGACCGTTCTTTAATCGGGGGGCTAATGGCATTGATGGCACCTTATCAACTGCTTTGGGCGTTGCTCACCGTAACCAAAGTAGTGTGATGCTGACAGGTGACCTCGCATTGTTGCACGACACGAATGGCTTCTTACTGAAAAACAAGTTTGTAGGTCATCTAACCATTGTTTTAATCAACAATAATGGTGGTGGAATTTTTGAGATGTTGCCGATTTCCAAGTTTGATCCACCTTTTGAAGAATTCTTTGCCACTCCACAAAACATCAACTTTGCTCAGTTGTGTGTCACTTATGGGGTAGAACATCAGTTAATTCAGTCTTGGGAGCAGTTAAAGCAGCGACTAAACCCACTACCTACCCAAGGAATTCGGATTTTGGAGTTACAAACCGATCGCAAAGCTGATGCTCGTTGGCGTCAAGAACATCTCCCAAAATTTGCGGCAGATATGGGATGGGACTTGCCTGGATAGAATTGAGCTGATGCTTTTTTGCTCCGTGACAGTTTATGTTTAAATACTGCTGATTTTGGGGTCAAGCGTGGATAATTTCCGTTTACAAGCAAGATTACCCACAAGGAGATTCCCAAACATGAACAAGATAAGTGTACGGTTACTGGTATTAGCAACAATGGTTGCTGGGCTAGGGGCAGCAAGCAATAATGCCTCAGCAGCAAGCCTAGCAACTAGTCAGGACAGCCACAGCGACAAGGTATTAACCACCACCGCAACGGAGGAAGCCGTTGATTCACCCGATCGCGATCGCCTAATCGCTCAGCTATTTTACCCCAGTGTTAGCGATCGCCAAGGCTTGATGGTGCAAGGTCAGGGCAGGGCAAGTGCGCCAGCCGATAGAGCGCGGCTTGAATTCCAATTCACAAACAACTTCAGTGCCTTTGGGGAAGTAGTCGAGGGAGAGTCTTCCTCTTCTGAGACACCAGAAAGCGCTACTCCTGCGGAACTAGAACCAATTACACAGGCAACGTTGAAGCCTGTAGTCGATGCGCTAGTAGCGAGGGGTATTCCAGCCAGTGCAATTGAGGTCAACATTAGCCCTACTAATTCATCAGCTTTTCCTTTCCCCTTCCCCTTTCCAACCAGTAGTGGCACGGCTCAAATCCTAGTCACCCTAGACACTCCAACCCGTGAACGAGTGCAGGAGGTTGTCACTGTTGGAGGTGATCCAAAAACATTAGGTGAAAACGTTACTATCCAAACCGTGAATGTCAGCTACACAGTCAGTGACTGCCAACCTTTAGAAAAGGCAGCCTATGTAGCCGCCGTTAATGATGCCCGAAATCGGGCAAGAGCGCTTTCAGAAGCTCTAGGGGTCAGAATTGCAGAGATACCATCGGTAGCTGAAGCTCCCTTTGCAGGTTTTTTGCCTTCCGCACCGTCCTCGTCATGCAATGCTCAGGGTAGTTCCCTTCCTTTCCCTTTTAATGGTCTTCAACAACCTTATGATCCATCTGTGCCAGCAACGGTAGAGGTGAAGAAGGATATTTTTGCGACATACGCAATTCGCTAAACTAGCGGGACAGGCTTCTACACTACCGCTTCTGTGGTGCGATCGCGTCTTCCTCTATAAGCTGACGAGCATTTAAATTGCAATATCAGCTTATCAATCCTCCACCTTTTTCAGGGAATCTGGTTTGTGAGCTGCTTCTTTACCTGTCTTCTCACTCTCAACCAGATATTCTGGGTTATCTTTCGATGCGGCTACATGGTGTCCTTTGATATCAGTAGGTGAGGTTAGCTTCTTGTTCACTTCACCAGTAATTTTGCCTTGGGCTGAATTCCATTCAACTTTGTCGCCTTTTTTGAATTGCTCAGACACTGATTTTACCTGTTAGATTTTTTACACGGCTTACTCTGTACAGTATGTCGGCGACTGACAAAGAAGCGATCGCTCCAATTACAGAATTGTTAATCCCCATTTCTCTTTACAACTCTCTCTTTTGTGAGTAGTTTGTTGTGAGCAAATATAGTAGATAACTGGGCATCCTTAATTAGTCAAAATAGCGATTGGCTTCTTGAACTAGTCGCACTAGTAAACGTAGTGATAAAGAGTCGCCATGGCTAGCACTTCAGTTGTACGGATGATATTCTCGCGGCGACTAACCCCTTTCTATATCGCGGCAATCTATCTGCTTTTAGGAGGACTCTGGATTTTCTTTTCTGACAAATTACTGGCTTGTTTGGTCAAAAATTCGGAGATTCTTGGACAACTTCAACCCTATAAAAACGGCTTCTACCTCATCTTGACAGCAGGGCTACTTTATGCATTGAGCAATCGCCTACTTGCCTTCCAGCTTTCCGAATCGGCATCACCTGCAAGTGAGGGCAAGTTCCGCCAGTTGACAGAAAATATTCGCGAAGTCTTCTGGCTACTATCGCTTAATCCAACTGAGGTAATCTATGTCAGCCCGACTTACGAGTCAGTCTGGGGTCGCACTTGTGAAAGCTTGTACAAACAGCCAATGTCTTGGCTTGAAGCCGTTCATCCGGATGACCGAGAACAGGTACTCGCTGCGGTTGAGAGACGCTACCGATCGCAAGGAGACAGTGACCAAGAGTATCGGATTGTACAGCCGGATGGGTCAATTCGTTGGATTCGCGATCGCGCCTTCCCCGTTTGCGAACAAGCCGGACAAGTTAATCGCATAGCAGGTGTCGCCGAGGACATCACCAATCGCAAGCACTTAGAAGCCGGACTACGAAAGCTCAACGAAGAACTAGACAACAGAGTTCAAAAGCAAACCACTGAATTACAGCAGGCAACTGAGCAATTGGGAGTCGAGATTAGCGAACGCCAACGCGCTGAGAAAGAGCGCGATCAATTTTTTATGCTATCCCTGGATATGTCTTGCATCGCTGGTTTTGACGGCTATTTCAAGCAGCTAAACCCCACTTGGGAAAAAAAACTTGGCTTCACGCAGGAAGAACTCCTCGCTCTTCCCTACCTGGAATTAATTCATCCAGAAGACCACACCGCAACTGTTAGCGTAGTTCAGCAGCTTAACACGGGTAGTGACATCGTCTCTTTTGAGAATCGCTATCGCTGCAAAGACGGCTCTTACAAGTGGCTCTCGTGGAATTGTACGACCATCCTCAATCAACAATCAATCTATGCCGTAGCACAGGACATCACAGAGCGAAAACAAGCGGAAGCGTCTTTAAAGGAATCAAACCAACAAATCGTCAATATCCTTGAAAGCATCACAGATGCTTTTCTTACCGTAGATCATCAGTGGCGGTACACCTACCTCAATCAGCAAGCCGAGAAGCTTTTGCAGAAGACGCGAGAAGAACTCCTAGGTCGTAGAATTTGGGATGTGTTTCCAGAAGCGGTTGGCACAATTTTCTTTGAAAAGTATCACGAAGCTGTAGCTAAACAGGTATCAATAGAGTTTGAAGGGTTCTATTCACCCTGGAATTGTTGGTATGAAATACACGCCTACCCCTCCAAAGATGGTTTAGCCATCTATTTCACAGATATTACGCAGCGCAAGCAAACACAAGCGGAATTACTTAAAGCGCTGGAAAAAGAAAGAGAACTCAATGAACTGAAATCCAGCATCGTCACTGTTGTCTCTCATGAATATCGCACACCACTGACAACAATTCTTTCTTCGGCTGAGTTACTAGAACACTACGGTAATAAATGGACGGAGGAGAAACAACTCTTACATCTTCGCCGCATTCAAAGCACGGTGCATCATCTAACCCAGCTAGTGAGTGATGTGCTGTTTCTTGATAAAACAGAAGCTGGAAAACTGGAATTCAACCCAACTTTGTTAGAAGTAGTGACGTTCTGTGGCGAATTAGTAGAAGAAATACAACTAACGGTTGGTAACAAGCATAAGCTTGTCTTTGTCAGCCAGGGTGAATGCCGTCTAGCTTATTTAGACGAAAAACTCCTGCGACAAATCCTCACCAATTTACTTTCCAACGCAATTAAGTATTCTCCCGAAAGCGGTACTGTCGATTTTGCGCTCTTGTGTGAACCTGATAAAGTACTCTTCCGTATTCAAGACGAAGGCATTGGGATTCCCAAAGACGACCAGCAACGACTTTTTGAGTCATTCCAACGGGCTAGCAATGTTGGCACAATTCCTGGTACAGGATTGGGATTAGCGATTGTTAAGAAGTGCGTGGGCTTACACAATGGTCAGATTACTGTAGAAAGTGAAGTCGGTGTCGGAACAACTTTTGTTGTTACCCTGCCATTGAACATCCAGAAGGCAGGATAACTCACGCAAGAGGAAAAGGCTTCCTGAGAAACCTTTTCCCTTAATAGCCTTTACGCTTCTACCTGTACGGGTTCTGGTGTGGCTTCTGTAGCTTCTTCTGTGGGAACTTCAACCGTTAGGGTTAGATAGCGAATCACTTCTTCACTAAGACGCATGGCACGTTCAACTGGGGCAACATGACTACCAGGCGCTTTGTAGTTCATCTGGATATATATACCTTCGCGTTGTCGATCGATTTCATAAGCCAAACGACGTCTGCCACGATGTTGAATGTCGATATCCTCTGCGCCTTGTTCAGTCAGAAGATTTTGGTATTTTGCGATCGCTTGATCCACCTGCTCATCCCCCAAATCAGGGCGCAGGATGTACATCATTTCGTAATTGTTACTCACTGGTGCTAATCTCCTTTTGGACAGTTTGGCTTTTTCTCTAGTTGGGTGGACAGAACTCAAAAAAGATTTCTCAACGAACCCAATTAGAAAAGAAGCAAGGACTTAAAATCTTACTACTTTCCGGTATTCATTCTAACTACTAGACAGCTTTGCTCTCGTCAGTAAGGAAAATCTCAGTTATGGCGCAGCGCTACGTCCGAGTCAAAACCAATCAAGGGCAAACCTACTACGGTTTGTTACAACTCACAAGCCGCATCCAAGTCCTCGATGCTCCCCCTTGGTTACAGGGGCAACCTACCGATATTGAGTTAGAAGCAGGTAGTTACCAGTTACTAGCTCCCTGTTCTCCTTCAAAAATTGTTGCGGTGGGCAAAAACTATGTAGATCATGCGGCAGAGATGGGAACACCTGTACCCAAAGAACCGCTCCTTTTTATGAAACCCCCAACAGCTATCACTGCTGCTAATCGAGAAATACACTACCCACCGCAGTCACAACGAGTGGATTATGAAGGGGAGTTGGCATTGGTCATTGGCGCACCTTGCGTAGACTGTACACCAGCAGAAGCTCAAGGCAAAATTTGGGGCTACACAATTGCGAATGATGTCACTGCCCGCGATTTACAAAAGCAGGATGGACAATGGACGCGAGCGAAAGGATTTAACAGCTTTTGTCCACTTGGACCATGGATTGTTCGGGAACTCAGTGCAGGGGCAAGAATTCAAACCTTTTTGAATGATGCCCCACAGCCAGTACAATCAGCATTAACTAATCAGATGGTATTTTCACCCGAATTTTTGGTGTCTTACATTTCTCAGGTGATGACACTCCTACCGGGCGATGTCATCCTTACCGGGACACCCGAAGGCGTTGGGCCTGTGCAAATAGGCGATCGCGTTCGTGTTGAAATCGAAGGTATCGGTCATTTAGAAAACACTGTTGTCGCACGCTCTTTACCTGAGTCACCTTAAAATAAAGAGCTTTGGCTCTGAGTAGTACCAGTGCTTTCTGAGCCACTTTATCTCGAAGCTGTATCAATTCATCCTAAAAGCAAGCTTCTGGCTTTTAAGGAACTTGTGCGTAAACAGCTTCCGAGAGCGCCGGGATTTCTGCGTAACGTCCAATCAGCGACTGCACGATTGAATAACCGCAAGCAACAACTGTTCCGAGAAAAACGATATTAAACAACGTTTCTGTTATTAAGTTGGTACCTAGCCCCCGCAGTAAAATATTAAACAGTAGACTGCATAAAACTAAAAGAATGTCCAAAAGAATCGCTTGCATCGTATTAAAACGAATAAAATGAACAATTCTTTCGTTTCTAACTACTAATAAAAACAACAGAAAAAAAACGATTATTCCAGCGAAAGGTATACTCTGATAGATGAATAATACTGGTTGTAGAGGAATCAAAAGTACTCCCAACGCCGGAAACTGTCGAAACAAAAAGCTACCAAATGGTAGTACAGAAACTAAGGGGAGCAGATAAGGAAGGCAAGCAAAAATCCTGTCTTTAACGGTTGTTGACCCACGCCAAGCCATGGTGCGTTCTCCTTGTGGATGTTAATACTGATTTTTCCCAACTAAATTCAGGATAGCGCAGCTGAATGCTCTACATCGGCTTAGTGAACCTCTGTATCTCCTCCCAGCCTCACTAAAGCAAGAAGCTGCGTAAGTAAAGTCAAACTGAAAAAGCAACAAACCGCCTTTGGCATCACTGACAAAGCGCAAAACTCTAACGTCCTCTACTCAAGTCGAGACTATTCGACATTAGCAATCCGGAAACCCATCTCACATTCATACTGATCAGGTTGGTGAGGAGTGAGCTTGCGAATTGCATGACCACAGCCAAGCTTGCCACGGCGCCAGCGTGGTTGACCACTTTGGTCAGCCAGTAAGCAGTTTTGACAAACTTGATTAGGGGAAAGTATTTGCTCATCCATAAGAATGACTAACATGGCTTCCTCCAGTCGATCCCTAAGGCTGATACTCAGTATTTTACTTAGATTTAGGTCTTTGGAGAGAGGCTGTACATGAACCTCTACCTTTGTTGTTGATACTCAACAATTTTCAGCGACTATCTACAGTCATGGGTTCTAATGATGTATTAGTTAAGTCCCAGGTGTATTGAGATAAAGAAGGTTATCTGGTTCCCACTCCCAGTCGGGTGGCAAACAGCGCTAAGATCGTTGGTTCAAAGCAAGGATAGGCTCAGGTGCATCTGACGCAAGCCGCGCTAATCGCAACGTAAGATACAGCTTGCGATCGCGAAGCGTTGCTGCTTGCACTAGATCGCAAGTCGCAAAGCGAATAGGCAGAGGTACCGCTCTTTGTCGTCGCACCGTTAGTGTAGATCACACTGTACAAGCGAAGATGCTTGTCTAGCAACTGACCTAAGCAACAAAACTGAAGCGCATCTGTAAGGAACCAACTTAAGTGACTCAAACGAACTTAGATTTTCTCGCTCAAACTGATCCAGCGGTAGCTGAGTGTCTAGCCCAAGAACTTCAGCGCCAGCGCGATCACTTAGAACTCATTGCCAGTGAGAACTTCACCTCACCAGCAGTGCTAGCAGCTCAAGGCTCAGTGCTAACGAATAAGTATGCCGAAGGGTTACCCGGAAAGCGCTACTACGGTGGCTGTGAATTTATTGATAATGTTGAGCGACTAGCAATTGACCGGGCAAAGCAGCTATTCAATGCCGCCCATGCGAATGTACAGCCGCATTCCGGCGCTCAGGCTAACTTTGCGGTATTCTTAGCTCTACTAGAGCCAGGTGACACGATTATGGGGATGGATTTGTCTCACGGGGGACACCTAACTCATGGTTCGCCAGTCAACGTATCCGGTAAGTGGTTCAAAGTTTGTCACTACGGTGTCAGCCCCCAAACTGAGCAGCTAGACTTTGATTTGATTCGGGAACTTGCCCTCAAAGAACGTCCCAAGCTACTAATCTGCGGCTACTCGGCTTATCCCCGCATCATTGATTTTGAAAAATTTAGAAGCATTGCCGACGAAGTGGGAGCCTACTTGCTAGCTGATATTGCCCACATTGCCGGGTTAGTGGCTACAGGTCACCACCCTAGTCCAATTCCTCACTGTGATGTGGTCACAACGACAACCCACAAAACACTACGGGGTCCCAGAGGTGGATTGATTCTTACTCGTGATGCGGAGTTGGGTAAGAAGTTTGATAAAGCCGTGTTTCCTGGCACTCAGGGTGGACCATTGGAGCATGTAATTGCGGGTAAGGCAGTTGCCTTTGGTGAGGCACTTCAACCCACGTTTAAAGACTATTCCGCTAGCGTGATTGAAAATGCCTCAGCGCTTGCTAGCCAACTGCAACACCGAGGTTTCAAAATTGTCTCTGATGGAACTGATAACCACTTAATTCTGGTTGATTTGCGCTCTATTGGAATGACTGGCAAGCGTGCTGACCAACTGGTGAGTGGTGTCAACATTACGGCGAATAAAAATACTGTGCCGTTTGACCCGGAGTCACCCTTTGTCACAAGTGGCTTGCGCCTGGGTTCGCCTGCAATGACGACTCGCGGTATGGGTATAGCAGAATTCACAGAAATTGCTGATATCATTGCCGATCGCCTACTCAATCCAGAGGACGAAACGGTAGCGACTGAGTGTCGGCAACGAGTGGCGAAGTTATGCGATCGCTTCCCTCTTTATCCTCATCTTAGAATTCCTGTCCCAACTCTTGTTTAGATCTCTCAAGACAACATCTAACGAGTTATTCCTGAGTGGGTAATCCTACCGTTTGAGCGCTGACTCCCCTTCTCGATTCTGGGAAGGGGTTGGAGATTAGCTCTAGATTTCGCTAAAACAAGAAGCGCTATAGTTTTTGTTGTCATTCATTAGTTGCTCATGCCAAACAACCAGCAACTAACAACCAATAACAAATAACCAATGAGTGCTGAAATCATTTGTGTTGGAACTGAGTTACTTCTAGGCGATATCCTGAACAGCAATGCTCAGTTTTTGGCGATTGAACTCGCGTCGCTAGGGATTCCTCATTACTATCAAACAGTGGTAGGCGATAATCCAGAGCGTTTGAAGCAGGTGTTGGCAATTGCTAGCGATCGCTCTAGTCTACTACTCTTCACGGGTGGTCTTGGACCAACGCCAGATGACCTAACAACAGAGACAATCGCAGACTTCTTTGGCGTTCCCCTGGTTGAACGAGAAGACGTACTGGCAGATATCGCCCTGAAGTTTGCTCAACGGGGGCGAGAGATGACACCGACTAATCGCAAACAAGCCCTAATCCCACAAGGCGCACAAGTGTTACCCAACCCAGGCGGAACTGCCCCCGGCATGATTTGGCAACCTCGCTCCGGTTTAACCATTCTCTCCTTCCCTGGTGTCCCTAGTGAAATGCACCAGATGTGGAGAGAAACAGCGATTCCCTATCTCAAAAGCCAAGGCTGGGGTAAAGAAATTATCTATAGCCGCACGTTAAGGTTTTGGGGAATTGGAGAGTCAGCACTGGCTGAAAAAGTCACTGACTTTTTCCATCTCGCCAATCCCACAGTTGCGCCTTATGCAGGTCAAGGGGAAGTGCGATTACGAGTCTCTGCCCGTGCGCCTTCTGCCGCTGAAGCTGAGCAATTAATTGGGCCTGTAGCGCAACAACTCCGACAGATTGGAGGGCTAAATTATTATGGGGATGACGATGATACTCTTGCCTCGGTAGTCGGTCAGTTGTTGACTGAGGCATCCCAAACCGTCAGTGTTGCGGAATCTTGTACAGGTGGCGGTCTTGGTAGTATGCTAACTAATATTGCTGGGAGTTCTAGTTACTTTCTAGGAGGAGTCATTTCCTATGACAACTCCGTGAAAACTGCATTATTGGGTGTCAAGCCATCAGATTTGGATTCAGTCGGAGCTGTTAGTAAACCTGTAGCACAGCAAATGGCACGAGGAGTGCGATCGCTCCTTTCAACCCACTGGGGACTTAGTATCACAGGTATTGCTGGACCAGGTGGCGGTACAGCTACCAAACCTGTAGGGTTAGTTTACATTGGTCTTGCCAAACCCGATGGAACTGTTGAATGCTTCAAATATCAGTTGGGTCAAAATCGCAGTCGAGCCTCGATTCGTCATGCTAGCGCTTGCAATGCCCTGGATCATTTGCGACGGAGACTACTCGCGGGACGCTCTCCTTTGTTAAATGTTCTTTAAGGTGACGACCAAAGAGCGATCAGCTACCTTAGAAAGTAGAAGGAGATCAATTACCTTTTGTTGTATCCAATTCTCTAAGCAACCCTCCTCTAGTGGTATGGAAATGATTTTCGTCAGTGTGTTACTCTTAGATTAATAAGAAATGCAACACTGAGGAATTTTTTCCTCATCCAGTGTCTGGAACAAAAAAGCGAATCCGGCAAGCTTAAACATCCTACCTTCCTGCAAGGGAAGCCATTTGAATTTTTAGGTTTGTCTTGTTGTTAAAAGAACTACAGCTTGTCTCACAGGAGCTTTCTGTTTAATGGATTATATAGATAAAGTCTTGGAAAAACTCAAAGAATGGGCACGTAAGCTCATTGAAACTCTCCTAAGTCCAGAAGGACAACCGGAACCTGAGCTAATTCCTATTCCCGTGAATGACCCAAGGCATCGCCGTCGGTAAGTAATTCTCGTGTCTAATGACGTTGCAAATACTTTAAGTATTTTGGTTCTGCATGGTCCCAACCTCAATTTGCTGGGACGGCGAGAGCCAGGGATTTATGGTTCAGTGACCTTAGATGAGATCAACCACCTGCTAGTGCAGGAGGGTGAAAAGCTACAAACCAAAATCCTTGTGGTGCAGTCAAATCACGAGGGTCTTTTGGTAGATGCAATCCATGATGCTCTCGGTCAACACCACGGCATTTTGATCAATGCTGGAGCGTACACCCATACTAGTGTTGCCTTACGCGATGCAATAGCCGCTGTAGCTCTGCCGACAGTAGAGGTTCATCTCAGCAACATTTATCAGCGAGAAGCCTTTCGGCATCACTCGTTTATTGCACCAGTAGCGATCGGGCAAATTAGTGGCTTTGGTGAACAGAGCTATCGCTTAGGGTTACAAGCTTTAGTTCATTATCTAAGAAAATCGTCTACTGGCTAAAGCAGAATAGTCCAGTTCAAGGAGTTGGCACAAGCTCTGCTATTGGTCTGTCTGCTCAACTTGTATCTTGATTGGTAAGGTAACGGTAAAGGTAGAACCCACGCCAACTTCAGAAACTAGGTCAATTTCACCGTGAAGTAGTTTGACCAAGCGCGAAACAATCGCGAGTCCTAATCCTGTCCCTTCCTGTTTGCGTTGTCCTTGGTTTAAAAAAGCTTGGGAAAACGGCTCAAAGATGCGATCGCAATCGCTTGGGTCAATACCAATGCCAGTATCCGTCACGGCAAAGAAGCACTTGTCATCCGGTAGACTTTCACAACGAATTTGAATGAAGCCTACATCAGTGTAGCGAATTGCATTGCCTACCAAATTAGTCAAGACTTGCTGTAAGCGGAAGGAGTCTGTCAGTATCTTAGAAGGAGCGCGATCGCAATCGAGCTTTAGCTGCAAATTCTCGGCTTGCGCTAGTGGTTCAAGCATCTCGCTTACTCTAGTAATTAATGAACACACATCAATCCATTCCAAGTTCAGCTGAATTTGTGCTGATTCGTAGCGTGACAGTTCTAAAGAATCATTGACGATGCGTAGTAAATGTTGTCCTCCTTGCAGCACTCGCTCAATACTCTGAAGGCTGGGAGATGCCATATCCGCATTGGCATTTTGTTTTTGTAAGCGCAAAAGAAGTTCAGAGTAGCCAATTACAGCCGTTAACGGTGTCTTTAACTCATGAGCGAGGTAAGAAAGATTGTCTTTACTAGCTTCAATCAGTCGAGTGAGTTCTTGGTTTGTAAGCGTCAACTGACTTTGAAGTTGCTCTAATTCCTGCAACCGGGCTTCCATATAGCTTTTAAAGCATATAGAAATTGCTTCATCTAGCACTGTGTTGATTTGGGAAAAAAGTTGAATAATCTCCTGGGGAGAACCCTTCAGGCACTCCTCTTCTAACACAGAAAAAATCATCCGACGCAGGAGACCATACTCTTTCGCAATTTCTGCGGCATCGTATCCTTGTCCAGCTCGCAAAGTTCCATGCTCTAGACTTACCTCAGCAATCCTTTCAAATAGGTTTTTCTGAGGATGCTGAAGCACCGCCGCCAAAGTCTTAAGAAGTATAGGAAGAGAATCTCCCAAAGCTGTATCAGACATATTCAGTGAGCTTTCTATCTGGCGTTCTTGACGGACTACCTCAATCCATTGCGCCATGATGGTGTCAGTCTGATCAGCAATTACTTGGCTAGCGTTTAGCATGAAATAAGATACGGTTCTTCAGTAAAGACGGTAAATTTTACTTTATATCGTTTGCAATACTATGGCGGGAGTAGGTGATGGTTGTTGACTGGTAGAAGGACTTGATGCGGTACTCACTTTTAAACCGATTCCGGGGGGCACTGCTCGGTAGCTTTGTGGGAAAAACTCTAGCTAGTGGTGGAGGCAAAGATCAATTCATAAATGAGTCAAGGTTTACTTTGCCTCATTCCAGAGAGACTCAGCCTAGTCCAACACCTCCAGACTGGAGCGAGATTGCGATGTGTGGCACCAAGAGCTTGATTCACTGTGGCAAACTCGATTTAGACGATTGGGTGCGTTACTGCGAGATGACACAACCTTCTCTCCTGTTATTGCAGTCTACGGCGAGTAGTAGTGAGGCGGCAGTGGCAACGCTACCAGTTGCGCTATTTTTTCATGAGGATGAAGCCAAGTTGCGACAACAACTGCTACAGGCGGCAACGGTTTGGCGGCATGATTCCCAGACATCTGAGGAGGTATTGGTTGTCGCTTTTGCGATCGCCCTTGCTCTGACAGAAAAACTCAACCCTGCGACGCTGATTCCCCGAATCCTTAACTATTTGAACCCATCTCAAACACCTCTAGTACAACAACTAGAACAGGTACAAACCTTGTTGGAAAAGGGTGCTGGGTTAGATACAACGCTTACACAACTGCGTTGCCATGCCCCAAAAAGTCAAGGAGAATTGAAGCGTTCTTGTCTATCTATTGCTCTTGCTCTTTACTGTTTCCTCCATACTCCAGAAGATTTTCGCCTCTGCGTGACTCGTGCTATTCGTACTGGCTACCAACCCCAGCTTACAGCTACCCTTACAGGTACTCTAGCCGGAGTTTATAACAGCATCATTGGCATTCCAGTAGGCTGGCAGTTAGCTAGCCAGCAAATCCCAATGGGTGTCCAGTGGATGCAATTAGCGGAGCGCTTGTTTGCAGTTTGGTCAGGTATTTATGATGTCTCTGTGGCAGAGCAATTTCCATCAGTAGCGATCGCTGCACCGCGAGTGATTCAACCACGGTGATGTCGCTTTGATTGTGAGAGGTGCTACTCTTAGAGCCAGTTCCTCGTCCTGTTATTTTAGCTATCGGCTCTAAAGCAACAATGAGAGAGAGCAATTGGAATTGGGGATTGGGCAGACAGATAAGCTACCATTAACTAGCGAGATATCCTCCCTGCTACAGAGACAGGAGGAAAGTTGCACATGGCATTATCTTATCCAGTAACTGGATGAAAACCCTGAAAAAGTCCAAAATTGTCCTAATTTTAGACTAAAAACAGCCAGAAAATCGATTTTACTCAACTAGGCGAAGTTTATTTTCTTAAAAAAGACGTACTCATCATAGGGTTTTGTAATGTTAAGAGGAGATGAACTCAAAAGTTACAGTATGTAAGTTAAGAATAGATAGACCCTACCACTCGGCCTGAAACGAAAGCAAGCTCAACGTACATCTTGCGCTTCCACTGCTCCCGTCACCTGAAATGGCAATTCTTGTGCTATGAAAACGCTTCATTCGTTGACGCAGCCGATCGCGCAACTGCGGAAAACATCTAAGCATATTCGCGCTTGGTTGTCATTCAAGGTATCTAATTCCTCTACGAGTACCCACGCCTCAGGGAGGAAAACTCACTTGGCTGATTTGCTGCCTCGGCACTCACCACAAAGACATTCCTCAAAACGAGGTGATGCGGCGTTACTATTGTCAAATGCAAAACGCTCTAAGCAAAGTGAGGATCACAAACCGTCAGAAACCTTGGAGGAACCAGCATCGCCACCAATGACCGAGCGATCTAAACGCAGACGCGATCGCCGAGGACGTTCACCCGCGATGTGGGTGGTAGCGGTGATTTCTCTCACCAGTGTGATGGGACACCGTTTCTACAATCAGCCAAAGTTGGATGTCGGGAAAGCCGCTCCCCAGACAATCCGGGCCTTATTTAGTGCCAATGTTGAGGACGCAAAAACCACGGAAGAAAAACGGAAAGCTGCGCGTGCAGGCTTTGTTCCCGTGTTGATGTTTGACCAATCCCTCACAAAAGATCTTTATCAAGACCTTCAGCAATCCCTGGACAAAGCAGAAGAACTACGCCAATTAAGTGGTTCTTTCCCCTTTGTGGCAACAACTGTGTTATCCGAGGCTACCCAACGGTATCTGCGCCAGAGTAAAGAATGGGAATGGCATTCTGTCTTAGCCTTTGCAGACACGGGTAAAGATGTTGACCGATTAGAATATGAAGCTGCGCCGTCTACTCAGACGGCGCAGCCGCTCCATCTCTCTTTTACCCAAGCTGTTAGCGAATTGCAAAGCTATCGTAAGCTCTCTTCCCCTAAAGCCTATTCTTCGTTAGTTGATTCAATCTCACTGGCTCGCGAGGGTTACGCCAAGGCATTGCGTCAGATTACGGAGCTATCTGCTGCTGAATCAGACCGTCACTATGATGCCTCCTTGCTTGAGTTATCAGATGAAGATTGGAGGCAGACGCGCCAGGGTGTTACTGAAGCATCAAAGCGGATTCTCACTCAGGGGATTCCCCCAGGGCTACCGCCCGACATTCTAAAAGAAGGGGTGAAAATCCAACTGAATACGCTTGTGCCCCCAGATGCTGAGGATTTTGCCGTTGGGCTGCTAATGACTGTCTTGCAGCCTAACTTAATGGAAGATCAGGAGCAAACCAAGCGAAGAGCAGAACAAGCCGCGCAAGCTGTCAAGCCAGAAATAGTCTCTATTAAGCAAGGAGACGTGATTGTTTATGCGGGTGAAGAAATAACCCAAACGGATTTTGTCTTGCTAGATTACTTCCACTTGAGCCGCCGAGAGATTAACTGGCTCGGTCTAGTAGGATTTGGGGGTTTAGTTACCGGGTCAGTTTGTATTTTTTGGCTGGTGCAACGGAAATCCTGTCCCCGATTGCGACGGCGCGACCACATTTTAGTGTTGCTCCTGACGCTGAGTACGCCACTACTAAGTATATTTGGTGTCCCCTATACCGATTTGCCCGCGATTGGGTTATTGGTGGGTAGCTTTTACAGTCCCCCCTTGGGCATTACGGTTGTGGGTCTGCTGAGTGGGTTAGTGACCTTCAGTATGGAAGTTAGCTGGGAATATTTAATCCCTGGTGCGGCGGCTGGGCTATTAGGTGCATCGATGGCGGGACGGATGCGATCGCGTGAAGAATTGGCTCTCCTTGGCGGTGCGATGGGTTTAACTCAGGGCGGTGTTTACCTGGTTCTCAATCTCATGCTCAGTGCAGCTGTCGGTTCAGTTTGGTATACCGTACTCCAAGAAGCTGCTTTATATGGTCTAGCTGGTTTTTCTTGGAGCGTAGTCGCTCTGGGAATATCGCCTTACCTGGAACGCCTGTTTGACTTGGTAACCCCGATTCGTCTTGCAGAATTGTCGAATCCCAACCGTTCTCTGCTAAAACGGCTAGCAACTGAGGCACCTGGAACATTTCAACATACCATGTTTGTAGCTTCTTTAGCAGAAGCAGCCGCACGAGAAATCCACTGCAATGTCGAACTAGTACGGGCAGGCACACTTTACCACGATATTGGGAAAATGCACGACCCTTTGGGATTTATTGAAAATCAAATGGGGGGACCCAACAAACATGATGAGATTAATGACCCCTGGAAGAGTGCCGCAATTATCAAAAAACACGTCACTGAAGGGCTGGTGATGGCTCGTAAGCATCAGTTACCGGAAGCAATTCGGGATTTCATTCCAGAACACCAGGGAACACTGTTGATTTCCTATTTCTATTTCCAAGCTCAACAACAAGAGCAACAGGAAGGTAGTCGCCCTGTGCAGGAGTCCGATTTTCGCTACGATGGTCCGGTTCCCCAGTCAAAAGAGACAGCTGTGGTCATGCTAGCTGATGCCTGTGAAGCGGCTTTGCGATCGCTTAAGGATGTGACTCCAGAAACTGCCCTTTCAATGATTAATAAAATCCTGAGAGCGCGTTGGCAGGACAACCAACTAATAGATTCTGGGCTAACACGGGAGGATTTGACAAAAATTGCTGAAGTTTTTGTCAACGTTTGGCAACAGTGTAACCACCAACGGATTGCTTATCCAAAAGCAGCTCTAAATTGCCAGCCATCAAATAAATGAAAGGGTTATTAGTTGTTAGTTATTAGTTGTTAAAAGTAATCAACTTAGCTTGATATCACTCCTGTTCAAATTGTTTTTTTTATTACAAATAAAAATAGCTGATGAAACATAGCTCTGCTTTATGGTAAGGCGGCAAGGATGCAGAGCGGCTATAACAGGAAATGAATTGCAAAAGATAATTGCAAAAAATAAAGGGCTGATTTTATGCTAGAGGTCTTAAACCTTTTTGGTTCAGAAGCGTTTATTCCTCATGGACATTGCTACCTCTGGAAGCCCAGTTTAGTGTGGCTTCATGTCATGTCCGATGCTCTGATTGCGATCGCCTATTATTCCATCCCCATCACGCTAGTCTATTTTGTCCGCAAGCGCGACGATTTACCCTTCAACTGGATATTTCTGCTGTTTGGAGCATTTATTGTTGCTTGCGGCACCACCCATATCATGGAGATTTGGACGCTTTGGCATCCTACTTACTGGTTGAGTGGATTCATCAAAGCAATCACGGCTTTGGTTTCAGTGTATACGGCACTGATGCTGGTGCCGTTGGTTTCCCTGGCACTAGCTCTGCCCAGCCCAAGACAACTGGAGAAAGCGAACCTTGAATTGGAACATGAAATTACTGAGCGTAAGCAGGCAGAAGAAGCACTAAGAGAAAGCCGTGAAAAATACCAAGTTTTATTTCAAATCCTCCCTCTTGGCATTTCGATCACTGATAAATTCGGCAATATCATTGAAGCCAATTCCGCCTCAGAGAGGATTTTAGGAATCTCAACCCAAGAGCAGGTTCACAGAAAATACGATGGCGAACAATGGCATATCATCCGGTCGGATGGCACGCTAATGCTAGCGGTTGAGTATCCCAGCGTTAGGGCTTTAACAGAAAATCGAATTATTGAGAATTCAGAAATGGGGATTGTGAAACCAGGCTCGGAGGTTACCTGGGTTAGTGTGACGGCGGCTCCCATTCCCCTAGAAGATTATGGCGTAGCGATCGCTTACATTGACATTACTGAGCGCAAGCGAGTAGAAGCGGCATTACGTGAGAGCGAGAGGCGATTTCGTGCCATCTTCGACCAAACTTTTCAATTCGTTGGTCTTTTGAAACCGGATGGCACTCTCCTGGAAGCGAACCAGACTGCCCTGGATTTCGGTGGATTTAGTCTATGTGATATTGTCGGGCGTCCATTTTGGGAGGCTCGGTGGTGGAGTCTTTCTCAGGAAACTCAGACTCGCCTGCAAAGTGCGATCGCCCAAGCCGCAGCTGGTGAATTTGTCCGTTACGAAGTTGATGTACTGGGAGCGCTCGAACAGGTGGCAACGATTGACTTCTCACTCAAGCCTGTACGAGATGAAACAGGGCAAGTAGTCCTGCTAATTCCCGAAGGTCGCGACATCACCGAGCGCAAGCAGGCAGAGGACGCACTTCATAAGGCAAAAGAAGCGGCTGAAGTTGCCAACCGCGCCAAGAGTGAATTTTTGGCGAATATGAGCCATGAACTCCGGACTCCCTTAAATGGGATTTTAGGGTATGCTTACATCCTCAAACAAGAAAAAAAATTAACCTCGAAGCAGCAGAATGGACTAGACATCATTCAACAGTGTGGCGAGCACCTATTGACGCTCATCAATGACATTTTAGACCTCTCCAAAATTGAAGCGAAGAAAATGGAAATTCACCTGAGTGATTTTCATTTGCCTCTATTTCTTAACAATCTTGCTGAAATCTTTCGTATTCGTGCAGAACAAAAGAAGATTTCGTTTAGTTACGCACCGTCCCTTCTGCCTACGCGCGTTCGAGGCGATGAGCAAAAGCTGCGGCAAGTTTTAATTAACTTACTTGGAAATGCCGTCAAGTTTACCGACAGTGGCAGGGTAGTTCTCAAGGTGGGTTATCACGAGGGGAAAATCCGGTTTCAGGTGGAGGACACTGGCATCGGCATCGCACCGGAGAAGTTGACAGAAATCTTTCTTCCGTTCCATCAAATCGAGAACAGCCGTCACCTGGTTGAAGGCACAGGATTGGGACTGACTATTAGCAAGAAATTAGCGAAGTTGATGGGCAGTACCTTGGAGGTAAAAAGCCAATTGGGTGCTGGCAGTGTTTTCTGGCTCGATTTGGATTTGCCTGAAGCTTCCGAATCAACTGAAGTCGCCACAGCTAAGGAGCGCCATATTATTGGTTTCAAAGGGGAAAATCGCAAACTTCTGGTGGTGGACGACAAAGGAGAAAATCGCTCGTTTCTGGTCAATCTCCTTGAACCTTTGGGGTTTGAAATAGTTGAAGCAACAGACGGTCGTGACTGTCTAAATAAGGCGCTTGAGTTTAAGCCTGATGCGATTTTGATGGACTTGGTGATGCCCGTACTGGACGGCTTTGAGGCTACGCGGCAGCTCCGGAAGTTAACAGAACTTAAAAAGATTGTAATAATTGCAACATCAGCCAGTGTTTTCGACTATAGTCGAGATAAAAGTAGGAACGCAGGTTGTGATGATTTTATCCCTAAACCTGTGGGTGCAAAGCACCTTTTAGAACGGTTAAAGTTGCATTTGGATCTGGAATGGGTTTATGAGGATTTTGGATGTTCGCAAGCGGCTGATACTGAATTAGGGGTGACTGACCAAGATTCAGAGGGTGTCGCATCTAACCAAAAAACCAAGAATCTGAACTCCAAGCCGCTCATTTATGAGTGCAAATATTTGACCAAAATCCATAAATTGATTGCTCCACCTCCGGAGGAAATCGCTGTTCTCTTGGATTTAGCTAAGAGAGGCAACGTCAGGGGCATTCTGGAGAAAGTGCGTCGGCTTGAACAGTTGGATGCTCAATTTGTGCCATTTGCGTCGGAGCTTCATCAACTAGCAAAAGGCTTTCAGACCAAACAAATCCGGGAGTTTCTCAAACCCTACACTTTAGATGATGCATGAAAGTGGAAAATCCGAGAAGAGGCGTAACCTTAATCGCAGAGTATACCCCAACTAATTTAGGAAATCGGAGAGGCGTCATTTTAATCGTAGATGACACCCCGACTAATTTAGGGATGCTGTGTGATTTTTTGACCGATTCTGGTTTTGAAGTCTTGGTGGCAATCGATGGTGAAAGTGCGATCGAGCAAGCTATATATGCCCAGCCCAATCTTATCCTTTTGGATATACTCATGCCGGGAATTGACGGGTTTGAAACCTGCCGCCGATTGAAAGCCAATCCGTCAACGCAAGGTATCTCGGTGATTTTTATGACGGCGCTGGGTGAAACCGTGGATAAGGTGAGAGGTTTTCAGGTCGGGGCAGTAGATTACGTCACCAAACCGATTCAACCCGAAGAGGTTTTAGCCCGCATCCTAAACCACCTGACTATCCAGAATCTGCAAAATCAACTCCAAAAGCAAAATCTACAACTGCAACAGGAAGTAAAAGAGCGCCAGCAGACGGAGGAGTTAGTACGGCAGCAGGCTCAACGGGAACAATTGCTGAGCGAAATTACCCAACGGATTCGTAAATCGCTGGATTTAGAAGAGATTCTCAGCACAACGGTGCGTGAAGTGCGGCAATTTCTGCAAACGGATCGGGTACTCATTTATCGATTTTTTGACGATTGGAGCGGAGTTATCGCTGTAGAATCTGTCAGCACCGAAGAACTATCGATCCTGAACACCACAATCACTGACCCCTGCTTTGGAAAAACCTATATTCAGCCCTACCAACAAGGTCGCATCCTAGTTATCGAAGATATCCATACAGCCGATCTGTCGCCGTGTCACGTCGATTTTCTCTTCAATTTTCAGGTTAGGGCTAACTTGGTAGTTCCCATCCTACAAGGAGAAAAGTTGTGGGGGTTGCTGATTGCCCATCAGTGTGGCAAGCCACGGCAGTGGCAGCAGATGGAGGTTGATTTACTAAAAGCTTTATCCACGCCAATTGCGATCGCGATTCAGCAAGGGCAACTTCACCAACGGTTGCGCCGACAGAACCAAGTACTAGTATCTCTAACCAAGAGCAAAACTGTTAACCACGGCGACTTGCACTCTGCCCTGAGGCAATTCACCCAAGCGGCTGCCCAAACCCTAGAGATTTCGCGGGTGAGTGTGTGGTTATACAGCCCTGACTGCTCCAAAATTCATTGCCTCGACCTGTTTGAGCGCAGTGCCAACCGTCATATAGACGGGATGGAGTTGGCGGCGACAGACTATCCCGGTTACTTCAAAGCCTTGGAACAAGAGCCTACCATTGCCATTGAGGAGGCTGAGAGCAACCCCATCGCTCTTAAATTGCAGGCATCCCACCTACTGGACGGGCAAAAGCTTATGAGTCCTTACGGTGTGGCAGCGATGTTGGCTGCGCCGATTCGGATGGGAGGTCAGATCGTGGGAGTAGTGTGTTACGAAAACACTGACTTGACCCGCAAGTGGACACTGGATGAACAAAACTTTGCTGGCTCCTTAGCTGATTTAGTTTCCCTCACTCTAGAAGCGCGTGAGCGCCAACGGGCGGAAGAAAAAATCCGCCTCTTACAAACAATAACGCAAGCGATTAGTGAGTCCCCAGACTTTCACGCTGCCCTGGAAGTTACCCTCCGCAAGGTGTGTGAAACTATAGGCTGGCATTTTGGGGAAGCCTGGATTCCCAACTCGGATGGCACCTTTCTCGAATCCAGCCCCGCTTGGTATGCAAGTATCAATCCGGGCGGTGCAACCGTATCCGTCCTAGAGAAATTCAGACAGCATAGCCAGATGCTCCGATTTGCTCCCGATATGGGGCTGCCTGGGCGGGTTTGGTCATCCAAACAGCCCGAATGGATTCAGGATGTTGGAATCGAGCCAGAAGGCGTATTTGCTCGGTCCCAGGCGCTACTTGATACCGGACTCAGCTCCTGTTTGGGCATTCCGATTCTTATTAATAATCGGGTGCTGGCTATCTTCGTTTTCTTCACGTTTGAAGTTCGCGAACAAGATCAGCGATTGGTTGAGCTAGTCTTAGCAGTGGCTAACCAACTGGGTTCAGTAATTCAGCGCAAAGCTGCTGAAGAAGCGCTCCGTCTTGCTGAACAGAGATATCACAGTATTGTTGAAAACGCGATCGAGGGCATTTTCCAGACGAATCCAGCCGGACGCTTCATAAGCGCTAACCCAGCACTGGCAAGGATTTTTGGCTACTCCTCACCTGAAGAACTAATCACAGGTATCAAAGACATCTCGCAGCAAGTTTATGTTGAACCCAACCGCAGAGGCGAATTCATTGCTGCCATACAAGCGAACAATGCCGTATTTGAGTTTGAGTCTCTGGTCTATCGTAAAGACAGAACCATTATGTGGGTGTCAGAGAATACTCGTGCGGTTCGTGACTCCACGGGTACGCTGCTCTACTACGAAGGTACTATCTCTGACGTTACGGCGCGTAAGGTGGCGCGGGAAGCACTGCGTTATCAACAGGCACAAGCAGAGCAACTACTGCTCAATATCTTACCTGAGCCAATTGCAGAGCGGTTAAAACGGGATCCAAGCACTATTGCCGATACCTTTGAAGCCGTCAGCGTTCTGTTTGCTGACATTGTTGGCTTTACTGAGTTCTCCGCTCGAACCTCTCCAACAGAACTGGTTAAGATTCTCAATCTAATTTTCTCAAAGTTTGACCAGCTAGCTGAGCGACATGGTTTGGAGAAAATCAAGACAATTGGTGATGCCTATATGGTTGTCGCGGGTTTGCCGACCCCTCGTCCGGATCATGCGATCGCGATCGCCGAAATGGCTCTAGATATGCAAGCCGAAATGGTAAAATTAGGCAACCAGATAGGGGAAGTGTTCCAACTCCGGATTGGCATCAACAGTGGTCCAGTTGTCGCGGGTGTTATTGGTATCAAAAAGTTTTTCTACGATTTGTGGGGCGATACCGTTAACGTTGCTAGCCGCATGGAATCTCAAGGTATCGACGGCGCCATACAGGTAACCGCTGCCACCTATGATTTACTACGAGATCAATACCTATTCGAGGAACGGGGCGTTATCTCAGTCAAAGGTAAGGGGAATTTGACAGTTTATCTACTTACTGGTAGACAAAACGACCACAATCCTCAATACCAATTAGCTGATCAGCGAGAATTAGCAGGAGACTGAGTGGCATTCAACTCCCATCGCGTTTGGTTGCTGCTAGTTTGTGGTGTTTGTTGTTGTAAAAAGGGCTTAACCCGCTCTAGAGGAATTTTCCCGTGGTAAGCACCGCAGTAATGTACACTCATCACAGCTTTGAATGCCCAATGGTCGGGCGAAACGTCTGAAAACGGGTTAGGTAATGTATCGGCTCGATCTTGGGAACACGCTTCCAGAACTTGATCGCCACTGGCTTGGCTTTGAACAGAAGGCGTAGTTGGTAGGGGTTGGGTGTCTTGCGCTTTGACAGGTGCGAAGAAACCAGCAGTGACTAACAGTGCAGCAGTGGTTAAGAGGCTAAGTTTCATCGTTTTCTTGACAATGGTGTCTGTTTCTCCATAGTAGCCACAGTTCAAGGCTGCGGAACAAGCGCTACTTGTCAGGAAAACAAAAAGCTGATGGCTGATAGCTGACTGCTAACTGTTATAGTTTTGCCAAGCTTGGTAGAAAACATAAATTGAGAGGATGGCTAACAACGAACGAAATGCCAAACTCACAACATGATCAGGTAACTTGGGTAAAAAGCGTGTACTAATTTGCGCTCCCAAAAAGCCACCAGCACCCAAAAGTAATCCCTCAACCCACAGGACATTACCTCGTAAGGCGTGCCCTGCACAAGCGGAAATCGCTGTAATAACAATCACACCTAAACTTGTCTGAATCGCCGTTTTAATCGTTTCTCCTAACAGCAAAATTTGCAGCGGCACCATTATTACCCCGCCACCAACACCAAACAAACCTGCTAGTACACCTGCGGCACTGCCAGTAGCAATTCTCGAAATCGTGCCTTTAAGCCCTGAATCTTGAGGTTGTCTTTCGCCTGCTGTCTCTTGACTTTGCTGTTTCTCTTTAATACTCAGGCGTTTACGTAGTTCGACAAGGTAAATATTAATGAGTAGCAGTATCCCAAAGGCTGCTAGTAACCAGTAGGGAGCAAATAATTCTGCGAGATACGCTCCAAATTGAGCCGTGACGACAGCAGGAAAGCCAATCCCCATTACTCGTTTCAAGCTAAAATAGCCCATCCGCCAATTCTGGATACTGCCGGAAATCGCCGTAATCACAATTGAGAGACTACTCGTCGCAACAGCTTCAACTGGCTCATATCCTAGCGCCACCAATAAAGGGACAAGAACCGTACCGCCCCCTATACCCAAGAAACCTGCAAGGATTCCCGCGAACAAACCACCAGCAGCAAAAATCAATAAACTTGTAGGCGTCATAACTGAATTGCCTTGGGCAAGATCGATTTAGGTAGCATACCGTGAACGCCCTTTTGAGGAGTGTTGACAACCTGGGTAATGTGAAAGTTTACAGCGAGGCTGCACAAAACATAGGCTTCTTCTGCACTCAATCCCGCAAAGCGTTCCAAGAAAGTAATCATTTGCGTGAGGGCAAACTCAAAGGCTGCATCAAGGGTTTCTCCGAATCCCATAGTGATGATGTCAGTTGGTGTTTCAGCTATGGGATATATGAACGGCAAATCTTTACGCAGATTAATTTGGATCGTGCCGTTCATGGAAGTCTCGATCGCAGTTACATCAATTTCACCATCTCCTTGAGCCGAATGTCCGTCCCCTATGGACAATAAGCCGCCAGGAACAAAAACAGGTAAGAATATCCTTGAGCCAGCTTGCAGTTCTCGATTGTCAATATTGCCGCCATAGCTACCGGGAGGAACAGAGGAACGGCTGGTTTCCTCTGTCGCAACGCCAACGATACCAAAGAAGGGTTGCAAGGGAATCTCAATCCCGCTACCTGTCGGAAATTCTGCGACGCCCTTGTCTAAATCTAAAGGGATGAAGCGTAGTCTTGGTTCTGTAAACTGTTGTGGTAAAGCTCCCCAACCGGGGCGAATCGCATTGAAACCTATAGGGAGACGAGGTGAAATGGCTTCTAGCTTGACTTCCAGAACATCTCCAGGCTCAGCATCCTTGACATAAATTGGCCCTGTCAGTAAGTGTGGGCCTGTTCCAACTTTACGCTCTGGGGGGAAATGCTGACAAATCTCAAGAAATTCTGGCGTGAGAAATTCCGGTGGTGCTTTGTCAGAAACATAAAAGCCAGTGTAGGTTTCAACGTCGATGCTGTCACCTGAATTAATAACTAAAGCAGGTTCCAACTGATGAGAAAAACCGCCTAAATGAACAGTTTGACAGCTTGCTTTAAGAATGTGGTGAGTCATCTAGCACCCTGATAAAGGAATAAAATCAAACCGCTTGGGGAATGCCTTGTACTAAAAAATGTTAAGGCGATCGCGTTTAAATTATGCAGGGAAAAGGTGCAACAACCTATACCTTCTCAAGCAAGAGATTACATTTATTTGTCTTCCTATGAATCAAAACGCAGTCCATCAACAGTCAGTCAACTGTAGTTTAAACACAATAGAGCTAGCTAAGCATTGCTTCCTGGTCATGTCAGGAAGCGCCGATAACAGGTTAAGAGGATATTAAATACTGTCGCCAAAACTACATCTACCTAAAGAGGTAATTGTTAACATCCTCATGTTCTTCTTGTCAAGAATAGGTGTGAGGATTGATGGTTAAGGATGCAACTACCTGGAAAGATTGGTTTAGTGTGCCAACAACTTTGTGGGTGTCTCTGTTAGTTTCAAGCGCTGTAATGTCTGTAATGTCGTTGCAGGTGAGGGCGAGTGAAGTTCAAGGCACTGTAGCGCTATCGACTGTGCCACAAGAGGTAGAAGGGATTGAATCATCAGCCGCAGCGTTGAGACTTGGTGATGTTACTAGCGAATTAAAAGACATCACCCCTCAACCCCTTCGTGAGCAAGAGAAGGGGGAGCAAGAGTCTTCTAGCTTTGCAAGGGAGAGATTCTCCAGCAATTCACCAACAGCACCCATAGCTGAACCAACCTCAGAGCAAGTTCAGGACACTGTAGCGGCACCTCCGGCAACAGTAGAGGCAGAAGCTATTGAGCCAGCCAACGCGCAAATGCTTGAGAGTGTTATCTCTGTTACCGAACTTTCCTCAGAGGCTGCGATTAGCGATCGCAATGACCCGATGTCGCAAGTCACCAACGTCTCACAACTCAGTGATGTCTCACCGGGAGATTGGGCGTATGAAGCCTTGCGATCGCTTGTTGAACGTTATGGTTGTATTGCTGGGTATCCAGATGGCACCTTTCGTGGCAATCGAGCAACCACTCGTTATGAATTTGCCGCAGGTTTAAACGCCTGTTTGCAACAGGTTGAGCGTTTAATTGCTGCTAGCACAGAAGGTTTTGTCACCCGTGAGGACTTAGAAACACTGCAACGGCTGGTTACTGAATTTCAGACAGAACTGGCAACCTTAGGTACACGGGTGGATACCTTAGAGGGTCGTGTTGCCTTCTTAGAAGACCACCAGTTCTCCACAACTACTAAGCTCAGTGGTTTAGCATGGTTTAACCTGACGGGAGCCTTTGCCGATGATGATGTCTTAGTAGAAACTACTGACCTTAACGGCTTATTTGGTGACCTTGCCCTCAGACAAGCAGGGCGAGATCCAATTACAAATCAACCGATTACTCAGACGGTAGAAGATGACCCCGAAATCACATTCAGCAATCTGGTATGGCTAAACTTTGAAACCTCCTTTACAGGTAGAGATAGCTTAGTGACTCAACTAGCTGTAGGGAACGGCAACTCAGCAGCCAACGTTTTTGCCTCTGCGGGTCTTTACAACACCTTTGGTACACCGTTTCTTGACCAAACGGCTGGAACGATTACTGGAGATAATGACGTAATCTTGCGGGAATTGTTTTACACTTTCCCCGTCACGGATAGCATTCAGGCTGTGGTTGGACCTCGGATTAATTGGTATCGCTACTTCGACAACAATGCTTACACGTTCTTCTTAACAGGTGGCAGCACCTTCAACTCAAATGGCAGCACTCTTCTGAATACAATTGATCGTGGCTCTGGAGCAGCAGTGCTTTGGAATATTAGTGACCAGTTCAGGTTGCGTGTTGCTTATCTAGGCGAGAGTGATGAATTTCTCCCTAGTGGATTGTTTAATTCTGCATCCAACCCAGACCAAGGTTTGTTTGGTGGTACTAATACGATTACAGCAGAGCTGGCATTCTCTCCAACAGAAAACATTAACTTGCGTTTCATCTACAACCGTTCCAACATTCAGCAAATTAATGGACTAATTGGTGGGGCGATTGGAGAGCCGATTTATGGTTTAGCTGATGATGGTTTTGGTGGTCCCCTCAATAATGCAACCGCTGATACGTTCGGCTTTAACTTCGACTGGCGAGTTGCTAACTTTTTGGGTCTTTTTGGACGCTATACCTACGGGAGTACCAATCTCAATCCAGTAAATCCAGCCCGACCGGATGGTGAAATCAATGCACAAGCGATTCAGTTAGGAGTAGCATTTCCTGACTTGGGTAAGGAAGGAGCCTTGGCAACAGTATCCTATGTAATACCCTTCTCTGTGTTGGATGGTCGTGATTTTCTCGTTTCTGGTGGTGGTGATGGTGGAGTTCAGTATGAATTTGAAGCAACTTACTTCTATCCCCTGACGAATAACATTGCTATTGTTCCAGCCTTCTACCTGATTGGCAATCCGAACAATTTCAGCGACAATCCTAATATCTATGTGGGTAATTTACGTGCCCAATTTAGTTTTTAGGGTTTGTTTAAATTGCCTTTAAAAACACCTCTTAGTTAAATAGGGGAGAATGGCGATCGCATCCTGTTGAGTTTCGGCAGTCAACAAGGAGCGATCGCTCAATTATTACTGTCGCTCCTTGTGACAGTGGTTGTGTGGTCATGGTGAAGCGCGAAGACATCATTAGAACAGCAAGTCTAACCCACGCTAGTCCACGCTGAGGCGATCGCATTTTTGTCTGTTCAGGGTAGGTGATCGCTCAATCGAATTCTGAACCTGGCAGGTGAGTGAAGCGATCGCGTTTTGGTTTGTTTGAGTTATGCGCTAACAATCCATATAAATAGGTCATTTTTGGGCTGTGTTACTTTCGGGGCGCAACGGATGACTTACCTATTAGTGTCCAAGATCAAATTATCGTAAGGTTGTTGATGAGACTGTTAGCCAGAACTAAACTAACGTATATATCAGGCTGCGTTATTTAGAATTAGTTATCCAAGATGCTAGAGGAATGACATGGGTCTTGCTGTTTGGGCTGCACTTCGTCAAGTTGAAGCACTTCGTGAGTCTGTTGCTTTTACGTTGGAAGAGGGAGCTATTCAAAGAGGTAGAAAGCTAAACCTTGAGGAATTTGCTACGTGGATCAGTGAGCAAGGTGTTAAACCCGTAATTGTAACTCCCAGAGACTTTGAAACAGAAGAACAAATTGGGGAAGACTTCGTAAATCTTCTCTTGTCAATGGAGGGATTCCTTGAGGATCGATATCCATTAGCGAGAGCCGTTAAAAATGAAATGCGTCATATCAATCATGATGCTCCTGATTTTGGGGTTCATCGTAGTGGAGTGGGATACCACAGGCTACCGAATTTCGTCATTACTTCAGCTTTTGTTCGACTACTAGGAGCATCTGAGCAATTTGAGATAGATGTTCTTAAATGCCTCTTGTACTACAGACCTGGTGGAAAAACTGAGTCGCCGGAGAGATTTGAGTCAGTTACGGTAAATTCTGAAGTTGTAACAGAAGAACCTGGCGAGTCTAATGCTTACTCTAAACCGCCTCTTTGGGCATGGATTAAACAATCGGCGGAGAGTAATGTAGAGCGGAAAAAAATCTTTAAGCGAGTTTACGGGATTGACACCACGCCACAGGAGTTTAATGGCTTGAAGCAATCGGATGTTAACAAGTATCGACACGACCTTTACGAAAAACGTAATGCCATCGCACATGGTCGTGCAAATGTCACAATGCTTCTTAGTGATTATTGCACTGCCGAAATGTATGTTATTGAAGTGATTCTTACAATACGTCAGCAGTGTATTGATAAGTTGAAGGTAAGTCTATGAGTCAAATGTTCAACGCAGGATAACAACTCGCTTGCATCTTTGTAGCTTGGTTTGCAGGCTTATTTTATCTACCGTGCCTCTTCATCTATCACATTGAGTCCTGTTACCATATTCTCAACAACTAGCTCAATATGTGTATGAAAATCAAAGCAATCATTCATCCAGCAGAAGAAGGTGGCTATTGGGCAGAGGTTCCTGCGCTCCCTGGTTGCATTACTGAAGGAGACACGATGGAGGAGGTGGTAGCTAATTTAAAGGACGCTATTGAAGGTTGGCTGGATGTTGCAAACAGTCGTAATGCAATTGAGCCAACAGCTCAAATCGTCGAAATTGCTGTATGAAATCTATTTCTGGCAAGCGACTGTGCAAGATTGTGGAGCAAAAAGGTTGGTTTTTGCGAAGAATTACTGGCAGTCATCATATCTATGAAAACCCTGAAGTCGAACAAATTCTGTCAATTCCTATTCACCGTAATCAAGATTTAAAAGTTGGAACATTGAGAGCATTGATGAAAATAGCCCAGCTATCTGAAGAAGATTTACTCTGATTAAAATATTTAAATTGCGTTGTTAAAATCCCCAAAATCTGACTCACTTCATTGATAAAGAACTTTGAATTGGAGCAAAGCGACAGTCAACACCCTCGTGTTGAAGCAGCCAGCGCTTGCGCTCCAAACCGCCAGCATAGCCAGTAAGGGAAGCCTTTGCGCCGATTACTCGATGACACGGGAGTACAATCGCAACTGGATTAAGTGAGTTTGTCATCCCTACTGCTCGATATGCGGTTGGCTTACCCAGTTTTGCCGCCAACTCACCGTAGGAAATCACAGTTCCCAGTGGAATTGTTCGGAGTGCTAACCAAACCTGCTGCTGAAAGGGTGTTCCTCCAGTTTTGACTGGGATATCATCCAGGCTGTTATAGTCACCATTCAGATATGCACGGATGCGATCGCTAAATCCTTGGGGATTCTTTTTCTCTATAAGATTGACAGAGCCATAGCGTTTCTCTAGTAGCTTCATCATGCGTTGCTCATAGTCTGAAAAGTCGAGGCTAGTGAGACTTTTCCCATCGGAAACCACCAGAATCTCTCCAATCTCAGAAGCAATTTTGTCAATTAGAAGTTGAGTCATGCTGATAGCTCCTCCTGCAAAGGTAACAAGGATGAATCGAGCGACAACCAGAGGATCATCGCAGCATAAGCACGCCAAGGCTGCCAAGCTTGAGAAACATATAATAACTGGGTTTTTGTTACAGGATGTCCTAGTTTTTCCATCGCACGTAACAGCCCTAAATCAGTTACGGGAAAGGCATCAGGTTCGCGTAATGCCCGCATTGCAATATATTGAGCTGTCCATTCACCAATTCCAGGAAGTTTAGACAACTTTTGCACCGCATCGTCTAAGTTTTGGAAGTTCGTCAAGATCTGATTGTCTTGAACAACAGCAGCAGCCAGTGAGGTAATTGCAAAGGCACGCGATCGCGTAATTCCGATGCTAGTTAAGTCAGCATTTGCCAAAACTTCTGGTCGGGGAAAAACAAATCGCAAATTAGATTCTCCCCAAGACATTCCTTCAATTACCAACCGCTCACCATAGGTTTCAACTATACGTCCTGCCAGGGTTGTAGCGGCAGTAACACTGACTTGCTGTCCAAGAATTGCACGTACCGCTAGTTCAAAGGAATCCCATGCTCCAGGCACCCGCAGTCCTGGTAAGGTAGAAATTGCTGGACGAAGAATGCGATCGCACCGCAGGTGGGTAATAATCTCTGCAACATTCGCATCCAAGTCAAACATCCGACGCAATCGCTCAACAATCTGACCCAAAAGCGCTACTTTGGGAAATCGGATATTAGCAACCAGATAGTGTTGTTCCTTAACCGGGCGTACTTCAACAACACCATGCATCCCATCAAGGGAAATAGTCCGTTGATAAAAATCAGAACCCACAGACTCCAACCCTGGAGTGGCTCTAGCTGATAAAAAGCGGACGAATGCTGACCAATTATAGGGCGGACTAAAAGGAAGCTTTAGCGTAATTTCAGGGGTTTTGCTAGCATCTCCCAGTTTAGTTTGTGCCGATCGCAATTCACTTGGCGATCGCTGGTAGGTCTTGTGAATTACGGCATTAAATCGGCGGATACTGGAAAAACCCGCTGCCATTGCCACATCCGTTATTGATAGCGAGGTTTCATCGAGTAATTGCTTTGCAAACAAAAGCCGTCGCGTCTGTGCTACTGCCCTTGGTGAAGTTCCTAGGTGTTTAGCGAATAACTGCCGCAAATGGCGATCGCCTACTCCCACTCGTGCCGCTAGTTCCCCCACCGTACCATCATCAAGTGCGCCCTCAGCAATCAGACGAAGCGATCGCGAAACTGTGGATGCTGTTCCAACGAGTGCAAACAAATTTGGCGATAGTTCCGGGCGACAGCGCAAACAGGGACGAAACCCTGCTTCATGAGCGGCTGCCGCACTTGCAAAGAACGTGCAATTCTCTCGCTTTGGTGTCTGGGCTGGGCAGATAGGGCGGCAAAAGATGCCAGTTGTGCGAACGGCGATGAAAATCCGTCCGTCAAAGCGGACATCTTTCGTTTGGATTGCTCGGTAACAGGCATCAGGGTCAAGCAAACTGCTCATCGTATCAAATCCGAATTCATGCTGTCAGCATAAATCTGGTATTCAGCAATTGCTAGCCGTTTTCGGAACTGAAGGTTTTGTCTTTAATATTAGAACAGGACTTACGCAAATCCACCCTTGGAACACCATTTGTAGGGGCGCACAGCTGTGCGCCCCTACCAGATATGGCGCTTGTGCGTAAGTTCTAAGAACTTAAACTAAGTGGTATGAGAGATAAGCGATCTCTTGTGCTGCAAAGCAGATTGCATTTTTTTTGTGGCAGCTTGGCGGTTTATTGCGCGAGTGGGTAGGTGTTTTTCAGGACACAGGGCAATTTATGGAGGTATCTCTTTATGGACAAAGGTTTGAAGGTTCTTACTCAGTTTTGAGGTTCGCGCACTTTCTCAAAGCCCTACGGCTACTAGCTTTGAGTCGAATTAGAAGCTTTGCCTCTTGCCAAGGCTGTTGCCTAGGATGCTATTATCTAAATGACTCGCGCAAATGCACCTTGAAAATTAAATACAGTAAGCGTTTCAGGTAGCCGCTCTTTCAATTAACTTAAATCCCTATCAGGGATTGAAACCGGTTAAATCGGGACTAACTTCGATACCACCACCAGCTTTCAATTAACTTAAATCCCTATCAGGGATTGAAACAAAACCGTGTGAATTAGCCATCTCAGATACCTCAACTTTCAATTAACTTAAATCCCTATCAGGGATTGAAACTGTTACTTAAATAGGTAGTGACAGACGGGGCTTCATCTTTCAATTAACTTAAATCCCTATCAGGGATTGAAACTTCTGCTGACACCTTTGGTTCTTCCTTGGTGGTGCTTTCAATTAACTTAAATCCCTATCAGGGATTGAAACTCGGCAAACTCAGATGCCTCTTTAGCGTTGGCAAGCTTTCAATTAACTTAAATCCCTATCAGGGATTGAAACATTGAAAGATTTTACAACCCTAGCTTTGACGGCTGGTGGTTGGCTTTCAATTAACTTAAATCCCTATCAGGGATTGAAACACTTCTTCAATCTGAACCAACTGGACAACGCCACCATTCAATTAACTTATAGCGATTCTTAGTTGAGCGAGGTACACTCAGACTACTAGGGAAGGGAGCTAATTTCAAAGCCTCTCTCCTTATAGGAGAGAGGTTTGGAGAGAGGTCAAAACTGTACTGCACACGAATGAGAACTGCTATAAATCCCTATCAGGGATTGAAACAGCAACAAGTCAAACTGCCACCTGTTCCCCGATGCGGTGTGCCTTGATTAAGTTCGTCACTCCAGTAATCGCCAATGGCAAACCTGCAATCATCACCACAACATCTCCCTTGACAACAAACCCATGCTCAACAGCGGCTTGCTCTGCCAAAACAATCATCGCGTCAGTGCTATACACTTCCTGAAGTCGTAAGGACTGAACTCCCCAATACAGCACCAACCGACGCTGAACACTTTCTGTTGGCGTTACCGCAATTACCGGAATTGGCTGACGGTACTTGGAGAGAATTCGGGCGGAGAAACCGTTTTCTGTGAAGCAGACGATCGCTTTTGCCTTAATGTTCTGTGCCAGTTGACAAGCGGCATGAGCGACAGAATTGGAGATACTGTGTTCTTCAAACCCATCAATGTAAAGAGGGGAGACTCTCAACCGTGCCTCTGTTGTCTGGGCAATCCGTGCCATTGTTCTCACGGCTTCTACAGGATAGTGACCAACTGAAGTTTCCCCCGAAAGCATCACAGCATCCGTCCCTTCCAGAATCGCATTGGCAACGTCGGAAACCTCTGCTCTCGTGGGACGCGGGTTTTGGATCATCGACTCTAGCATCTGAGTCGCGGTGATTACTGGCTTAAGATAGCTGTGGCAGGTATCAATCAAGGACTTTTGGATTGCCGGAACTTGCTCCAAGAGCATTTCAACACCCAAGTCACCACGAGCAACCATAACTGCATCAGATGCGGCAACAACTGACTCCATTGCCTCTACTGCCTCGTGACGTTCTACCTTAGCAATGACGTGAGTTCGCTTGCCAGAACGTTTCACCAACTCTCTGACTTGCTCAAGATCGGCAGCTTCCCGAACAAAGGACAAGGCGATGTAGTCCACGTCTTGGCTTAAGCCAAACTCCAAGTCCTCTTTATCCTTATCGGTAAGGGCTGGAGTCGAGATTGAGGAGAGGCTGAGGTTTATTCCCTTGTGACTTTTCAGCGGCCCCCCGTAGATTACAAAGCAATGGATATCACTACCACTCACTTGGTCTACCCGAAGTTTGAGTAAGCCATCGTTGATGAGAATCGGGTCATCAACTTTTACATCCCTAGCTAAACCTTTGTAGGTGGAACTAAATCGCCCTGCTGTACCGACTACATCATCCATGGTGATTACAGTTTGTTCACCTGGGGTGAGGACGACACCTGCTTCCATTTCGCCAACTCGGATTTTTGGGCCTTGTAAGTCTTGAATGATGGCAAGAGGGCGATTCAGTTCTTGGGAAACCTCGCGAACGGTGCGAATGTAGTCTAAGTGGGTAGCGCGATCGCCATGGGAGAAGTTCAGCCGCGCTACGTCCATGCCTGCCTCGACCATTGCTTTGATTGTGTCAAAGTCAGAACTGGCGGGACCAAGCGTGCAGATAATCTTTGTTTTACGCATGGGAAGCACTAAAACTTAATCCATAATCTCTTTACCGACGACTTTACCTTCCTCATTGATGTCGTAGACGGTGGGGATACCAGTTGCAAGTTCAAGTTTAGGAACTTCCTCCTCGCTAAGCTGATCGAGTTCCATAATGATTGACCGTAGGGAATTGCCATGCGCGGCAACAATGACATTATCCCCATGTTTCAGGTGAGTGAGAATCCGGTTCCGGAAATACGGTAGTGTCCTCTTCGCCGTGTCTTCTAGACTCTCTCCTCCTGGTGGCCGAATAGAAAACGATCGCCGCCACATATGCACCTGTTCTTTGCCATACTTCTCTGCCAATTCGGCTTTGTTCTTCCCCTGCAAGTCGCCATAGTAGCGCTCATCGAGGCATGAACTCAGGTAAATCGGGACTTCCTGGCTCTTGTCACCATCATACTTGTCCCAGCCATGCCAGTTAGGGTCGTCAGCGTCGTGTTTAAATATCGGACTTTTAGTACCGCAAGCTCCTTCACACTGAGTTAGACAGATAGCAGTTGTCTCGATCGCACGCACTAGCATACTAGTGAAACCGACATCAATCGGATAAGGGCTGATTTTTTTTGCCGCTGCGATCGCTTCTGTACGACCAACCTGATTTAGGGGAACATCAACCCAACCCGTAAATCGATTAGCGGCATTCCAAGTGCTTTGACCGTGACGAACCAGAATAAGCTTTGCCATTTTTGAATTTGAAGAATCAAAACTACAGCCAATAACGAACTCAGTTTCGGCTCTTGAGCTTTGTCATTAGCCCCTTGTTCTACAGCTACTGTTTTCCCACAAATGATATGGATATTTCTCCAGCCGTGATGTGTTCTTTAATACTCGACGCTCTATAGCCTTCACTTCAGCAACATAGAGATTCTTTCGAGTAGTGGGAAATCACTCACGACTGCTTGATAATCACCCTACTTAGAGAGAACCATGTCTTCGTCTGCCCTATGGAGGAAGTGATTAATTGAGAATATCACTAAACCTATTTTTAGTACCCATGTACTATCAATGACAACAATAGTATTGCTGTAGGGTAGCCGCGACTTCCAGTTGCTCTTGTCTTAAGTTGACACTAATGAATGGTTTACGTCCCGAAAAATGACTTTTGTTTTTTTGAATAAACCTACTGCAACAGAAGCTAACTCGCTAGCCCCATCAAATGTTCAACTAAAATCTTACTGCCAATAATAATTAGAACAAATCCGCCAAACATTTCCACTTTATTATCGAATAAATTACCAAACTTATGACCAACAAAGACACCAACAAAAGATAAAGAGAAGGTAATTAATCCAATAGCAGTGATAATTGCAGCAATGGAAACTTGTAGTACAGAAAAACCAAATCCTACAGCTAGAGCATCTATACTAGTTGCGAGGGATAAAGTTAATAACGTATAAATATCTAGTGGATTGAATTTTTTATCGTCACTTTCTTCCTGAGTCGCTTCATAAATCATTCTGGCTCCAATGAAACTCAGTAATCCGAAAGCCACCCAATGATCGACAGATTCTATCCAGCCTCGGAAGCTCAACCCGACCAACCAGCCAATTAAAGGCATGAGCGCCTGAAAACAGCCAAAAGACAAGGAAATCTTCAGCGCTTTATTGATTTTCATGTGTTTGATTGCTGTGCCGCTCGAAAGAGAAACTGCAAAAGCATCAGCCGCCAATCCCACAGAAACCAATACAGTCGTGACTAAATCCATTTGCTAAAGATGTAACGAATGAAGATTCCTTTCTATTTGTAACACTAAAGATAGAGGTATTTAATTTTTTATCATTCTTACTTCATTTTTAAATCATGTTTTTTTCATAATTTAAGTTTGCTTGCAGCAGAGTAACCAATTGCCTCATTAATTTAATGGCATTCCTTAACAAAAACTGTTAGTTCAGACTGTCTTTTCTGAAAACTATGAGCCTGAACAAATTATTAATCAGTGTACGTTATCGCAGTAATAAATAATATTTATATAATGTTTTTCGCTTCGGCAACGAGATGCTCATAACACGGTAAGGGACGCAATTCTAAAAATAAAATTTAAAGGCCCATCAGCTTACTCTAAGCATCCTCTGGTTGATAAACAGCACCAACAGTATGGTCAGGATTAATTTCAATAACTAGATCTACCAATCTAGGATTTTTGGTTAGAGGTGTGATGAATAATTCTGGATGGAGCGATCGCCAAAAATACTCGACAAATTCTCTAACTTGTGGTTCAGTCATCCCCGATCTACCTGTAGCAATCATTTGCTGTTCTGCTTGCAGTCGCCACTTTTGACTGAGGCGATAGTCTGTTGGGTAAAGCACTATCAATCGGTCTAGCTGTTCCCACAAAGGTAGATAGCCTTTCAACTGCTCGTTCATATCACGAGCAAACAAGCGGTCAGCCTCTGTCTGAATCGGTGGTGGAGTCGGTGCGTCAAACACGGCTGAGTCGATTGGTCGAACCCCAACAAACCAGCCTTCAAACAGCACAATATCAGCACCTTCTACCTGTTCAGGAGTAGTTCGATCACCTGCGCCTTCCCAGGCAGACTTATCAAAGCGAGGCACGAGAATGGGTTCTCGTCGGTTAGGTTGACGCAGTTGGTCTAGAAGCTGCAAACCCAGCTCAACATCATGGGTTCCGGGTGGACCTCGCCAGATCAGGCGGGGGTCTTGTTGTTGGAGATGTTGTCGTTCTGCATAGGTTTTGTAGAGGTCATCCAAAGAGAGGCTGAGGGTACGGTAGCCTAAATGAGCGAGAATTACACTCAAGACAGCCGCCAGAGTAGTTTTGCCAGTTCCTTGTCCCCCTAATATTCCTTGGATTAAAGGACGTTTCAGTTGTTGACGCGATGAGGCTAGCTGCATCGCAAGGGGAAGCCAGAGGTTCCAGAGGGATAAGGCGATTGGGGATTGGGGATTGGGGACTGGATATTGGGAAATCTGTGTTGTTTCCCGGCTTTGGTTTCTGAAAGCGGGGAGGGAGAGGATATGAGGGTAAATGGCTTTGAAAATAAGCGATCGCGCCTGAATAACCTCCTCTACCTTTGTCGATGTGATCCCAAATGCCTTTGCTCGCTGTGAGGAGGTTAGTTCCTCTGCTGCCAGTTGTTGCCACGGCAAGGTAGTTGAGTTCTCTTCTACTGCCCAGTCATGAAGAATTTGACCTAGTGATGTATCCGGTTGCAACATACGATCAAGAACCAATTTTAAAGGCTTCCACAAACAAGCTGTAAGTCAGACCAAGTTTTAGAGCATTAATCACTTCAGACAGCAGGGAAGCTGTAGAAACACCCTCAGTCGTTTTTTTCCGCCGTCGGTTGCCACCATAAACAATCCGGCTCACGGCTTCTGTGAAAAGAACCAAAACCCCAGCAACAATCACGTCCCAGTTAGCCGCTTGTCCAGCCGTTGTGGGAATCGCCGTTCCCAAAAAGACACCCAAGAGCAAGCTAATCAAGACAAGTGAAATGTGTCGCCAGGGATTAGTAAACCATTCCCCTAACCGCGTCCAGGCAGCATTAAATAGGTTATTGAGACGAGTATTTTGCATGATTCGACCTGACAATAACGGGAAAAACACTTTAAGATCACACTTTACCTTCCCTTGCTAAGGGTTGGACACATTGACTAAGTAGCTCAGTAACCAAAAACGTCGTTGGTTTAAGTAACTGATAACTTTTAAGCAGTGGTGCAGGGTCATTACCCTAAAACGGATGAAAAAGTTTAAATCTTCCCTTTATCCCTTATTGGTTATTGTTTTATTCTTAGGACTCGCTGGAATAGGACTGGGATTATTTCGGTTCACCATTTCGATAGAGCCACAGCCACTAGATATCTCTTCACTACCAGAGATTGAGTCACCCAGAACGCCAGCAGTCGAGAAGGTTGAAAAGCTTCCGCCTGCCCTTCCAACGATTTCGCCGACGTTACCTACCCCAGTTGCCTCACCCCCCAAAAGTCCAGATCCAGAAGCGGTAGCCGCACGTCGAGGGGCATTTCGAGTGAGTAATCCAACAGAACATCCTGTGCGTGTGGCGCTACTGGCACGGGCAACACAGTCCAAAGCTTACAAAGAGCCAGCGCACTGGGATTTTGCACCAATGGAAGGCGGTAGCCAAGGGCTGATTCTCTCGCTGCCCCAAGACAATCTCCAGTTATCTAAGGGAGATATTTTGGTTGCTTTCGCTCAGGATGGCTCCCGCCGATATTGGGGGCCTTATGTAGTGGGTGAGACACCAATACCCGTTTGGAATCAACAGCAAGCCGAATGGCAACTGGTTTTACAGCCTTAAGGGTAGGGTTACAGTAAATGTTGTGCCTTTCCCAACAACACTATCGACAGCAATCTTTCCCTTGTATATATCCACACACTGTTTGACAATTGCAAGCCCTAATCCTGTTCCTTGGATTGTGCCTACATTAGTAGCGCGATAGAAGGAGTCAAACAAACATTTAGTGTCTTCTTTTGGAATGCCAATACCTTGATCTTGAATCTGAAAAATTGCTTCTTGCTCCTGATAAATGACAGAAAACCTAACTGTAGTGCCGTTGGGAGAATACTTAAGGGCATTCGTTAGTAAGTTGGTAAGAATATGCCGTAGCAGTTTGGCATCCAGAATAGCTAGAACGTCTTTGCATTCACTCTCGAAAGCGATTATATGGCGCTCACCATCATTCAGTTGTAGATCTTCTACTAGCTCATTACAAAACTGCTCCAAATCCAGAGGTTCGGGATTAAACTCTAGTTTACCGGCTTCGGCTTGCGAGAGCGTCAACACATCATGCAACATCTGGGTCATTTGCTTGACAGCGTGTTGAATGCGATGCAAATGAGTAAATTGTGTCTCCTCACTCCATTTGTGCCAGTAACGTTCCAGCATTTCTGACGACGAAAGGATGGTAGTCAGAGGAGTACGAAATTCATGGGAAGTCGTAGAAAGAAAGCGAGATTTTAGTTCACTCAGTTCCTGTTCTTTTAAAAGCGCTCTGCGAACTTCTTCCTCTGCTTCACGTAGTGCTTCAAGTACTCGCTTGCGCTCAGTTAGAGACTGTTCTAGCTCAGCGGTGCGCTCTTTGACTCGATTTTCTAGTTCTTCATTAAACTGCCGCAGCTTTTCTTCAACTTTTTTTCGATCGCTCAGATCTTGACAGAACACAAAAAAACCTAGAACTTCCCCTGACTTGCTAATATGTGGAACGTGGTCAACCAAGAGATAACGTCGTTTCCCATCATTAAATACTGAATCAAACTCATACTGAACGCTTTGCCCAGATATTGCTAATTCTATATATTCCTCAATATTTTGATACTGGAGTGGTGTCATAAACTCTTTAACAGTTTGACCTATAATTTCTTCTGGAGAAATCAGCGACCATTCCTCATATCGTTTACTGATCAATCGGTAACACCTTTGTGCATCTATGTAAGAAACTTTTCCAGGAAAAGCGTCCATTAACAGTTGAACCTGGGATTGAGTTTCCTGAAAAGTTACTTCCAGCCTTTTGGCTTCAGTTACCTCTTCACAAATAAGTAATAAAATTGGCTTTTGACCAACTGGCTGTAAGATATCGAGGGTTAATTTCACCCACAAATTTCTACCATTTTTGGTAACCAGCCGAAACTCTTCATTGATATTTCTGGTTAAGCTTTCCCTATAATCAGTTAAAGCTAAGTGTAGCTTTTCTTTATCTCTAGAGTTGAATATATTAAAAATTGACGTTTCAACTAACTCTTGACGCGAGTAACCAAGACATTCACAAGCAAATCGATTGGCATCAAGAATTACCCCATTAATCGTTACAGTGAGGCAGGTACAGGGAATTTTATTGTACAAACCTTCATACCACTTAATGTGGATACTGGGTTGCTGCCCTGATCCATTTGATTGAACAGACTTTAGTTCACTCTTTGCCTTGCCTGTATTGGAGGTAGAGTCCATCTTCATTCGCGTGAATGGATATTCAAGTAAAAGCTATCAAAATGAGCAGTAGTGTTGTAGAGCTATTAGTTGGCTTTTGTATTTCCTGCTTCTGCTAAGTTTGAATGCTATCAGCACTAAGCTACAACACTACCTAAGAACTAATTTCTCTGGCTAGAGAACTCACAAGTTCTATTTCTATTCCGTTATTATTCGCTAAGCTTGGGCAGCTTTGAGCTGTTCTAGACTTTCCTCTAGATGCTTTTGCTCGGTGATGTCTTGGCAGACAACAAAGATGCCGATAACTTCTGACAACTCATTAAAGTGTGGGACATGGGTTATCCGAAGATAACGTTGTTGACCATCGGTAAAGTTCAAGGGGCAATCATACCTAACTTCCTTGCCAGACAACGCTGTCTCCACATAGGACTTCACATGTTGGTACTCCTCCCCCATAAGCTCTTGGACTGTTTTACCCACAAGCTTATCTGCACTGGTTTCGTACCAACGCTCGTACTGCTTGTTTACAAATTTATAACGCTGCTCGGAGTCAACATAAGAGACTTTTGCCTCGACTGTATCTGATAAAGCCTGGACAAGACCCTTGTATCGTTCAATTTCTTCAGCTAGACCAAGCGCTTGATGAACGCGAACCTGATCACTCTCAAGATTAGAAACCATAAAAACACCTGAATAGTTTCTTCAACAATCTTCTAAATGATAGTCTTGAAGCCTTTATTTAGATCGAATCCTACGTCACACAATGTATTTTCTAAGTATCTGTACTTATTAGCCTAGCTTGACTCAATGCGATCGCTTTTTCAATAAGTACACCACGCTAGACTGTAGCTTACAGGTCGCAATGCCTAAAGCCTAGAGATGTCAAACGATACCCCCCAAAACCAAATCACCCAAACTTTGCCTCCACAAGTATTACGAGAGCGGGAATTGCAGCGACTCCGTGAGGGTTTGCGGCGCGGACAACAAAGCATGGCAGACTGGCAGGGAGGACAACTGGCGGTTTCTGCTGTACCGGGTGCTGGGAAGTCTACGGGTATGGCAGTAGCAGCGGCTTTTGCGATCGCACGTTACCAACTTCACAGCAAGCGTCAACTCGTAGTAGTTACCTTCACTCGCTCCGCTGCCGCGAGTATCAAAGTTAAAATTCGCGAAAATCTAAAAAAGCTCTATCTACCACAAAATAGCTTTGTTGTCTATACATTGCACGGTTTAGCGTTAAACATTGCCAACCGTTATCCAGAGTTATCAGGACTCAATCTTGAGAATGCAACCTTGGTGACACCCAACCAAAGCCATCGCTTGATTCGTGCCTGTGTTGAGCAGTGGATTGCGGCTAACCCTCGTCGCTACTCAACCTTATTAGAGGGACGCCAGTTTGATGGGGAAGAAACAGAGCGGTTGCGGCGGCAGTCGGTTCTGCGAACGGAGGTATTACCAAGCATTGCCCAAATCGTTATCCATGAAGCCAAAAGCTCTGGTTTATTACCAGAGGATTTGTGGAGGCTATCCGAACAAACCCCCGATGCTTATGAAACATTAGCGATCGCAGCGGGATTGTATGAACAATACCAAACTGTATCGCGATCTCGTGATTTCATCGACTACGACGATATGATTCTGGCAGCTTTACGGGTACTCAAAACCAACAACACCATTCGCCAGATTGAGCAAAACAAAATCTTTGCCGTCTTTGAAGATGAAGCGCAAGACTCTACCCCCTTACAAGCTGAACTGCTAGAAATTCTTGCTACTGACCCAAACAACCTAGAAGCACCAGCAAATTTAATTCGGGTTGGTGACCCCAATCAAGCGATTAACTCCACCTTCACCCCAGCTGACCCAATTTATTTCAATCGGTTCTGCGAAGACTGTGACACTAAAGGGCGTTTGGCAACTATGGATCAAGCGGGTCGTAGTACCCCAATTATTATTGATGCCGCCAACTTCGTCTTGAACTGGGTGAATCGCTCCCAGCTTACAGGTGCCGAGCTAAAAGCCTTTCGTTCCCAGATGATTCGCCCTGTGGGTGCCAATGACCCTCAAACAGATGCCAATCCTCAGCCAGTCGGTCGTGGTTTAGAAATCTACACTCCTAGAGACATTTATGATACTGTCCAACTCATAGGCGATCGCGTTGTTGAGTTATTTGCGACAAATCCAGAGCATCGAGCCGCCGTATTGGTGCGGGAGAATCGCCAAGGGAGTTTTGTTGCCCAAAAGCTAGATTATCTGAAGCGTCAGCACGGAATTGAAGTCTATGATGTGCAAGGAAGCGATCGCCATTCCCACGTTCCGGCTGAAATGCTAGCGCTTCTACAATTCCTCGACCGACCCCATTCTCCCGATTACCTCAAAACAGCCCTAGAAGTCTTGGTTCAGCGCCAGCGTATACCCACCCAAGACCTTAACGCCCTCGCCACCTTCCCAGAGCAATTCCTCTACCCTGGCCCCCTCGACCCCCAACAAACATCACCAGTCCGTCAAGCTCGGCGCTATTGTAGTAGTTTACTTCGCGCCCGTCTGGAACTGCCTCACTATCAGCTTATTTCCTTCCTAGCACTAACCTTAAACTACGACCAATCGGAACTCGCGACGGCTGATAAATTAGCCGAACGGGTTGCAAGACAAACCCACGGCAACAGTTCCATGAGGGCAACCCTCGACGCTTTGACTGAAATTGTCACATCCGAACGCTTTGAACCTGTAGAAACTGAAGACGCCGACTCCCGCTATCTCCGTGCAGGTCAACTCACCATCATTACCATGCACAAAGCCAAGGGACTGGACTGGGATTATGTCTTTCTCCCGTTTTTGCATGAAGACACGCTTCCTGGTAGTCCTTGGGTACCCACAGCATCCCAGTTTCTAGGAGACTTTACCCTCGCAGAAGTTGCTAGAGCGCAAATTCGCGCCAGTCTCCACGAACAACCCATCCCAATGGCAATGGATGCGTGGGAACAAGCCGGACATCTAAAAACGGCTGAAGAATTCCGCCTCCTCTACGTTGCCATGACACGCGCCAAACGCCTTTTGTGGATATCCGCCGCCGAAAAGGGACCATTCCGGTGGAATACCTTCACAGGTCAAGCATCGGACAACTTGCAGCAGAAAAAGCCGTGTCCTGTGTTGCCAGCTTTAAAAAACCAGTTTCCTCAGTCTGTTGTTTCACTATCTACAGTGCCTAGTTGATCAGCTTTTATGCTTGCGCTGAATTGATGCGTTAGTTCGAGGGAAACTACGGTCTATTAAGGCTTTAAGGGGTCTATTCTACGAAATATAAATATCGTCCAATAAAGACGAGAAGCTGTTTCAGTTATTTGGTTTTAAACAATGGTTAGTAGTCTTTTTGAACTCATTGACGATCCACAACTTGCAAGCCTTGACGATCCAGAGGAGAGATTCACCAGAAGCGAGGTAAACTGGCTGCAATACGAAGCCGTGATAGTCAAACTGGAGAATAATTCTCACTATCGTGTCACCTACTTGGATGGAGTATTAGAAATTGTGTCGCCGTCCCTGAGACATGAAAAACTCAAAAAACGTTTGGCTACCCTGGTAGAGTTTTATCTCCTTAAAAAGCGAATTAAATACACTCCAATGGGGAGTCATACTGTTAAAAAGCGACTCAAAAGAGCTGGGGCTGAACCTGACGAATGTTACTCCCTAGGAGAAGAGAAAAGCATCCCAGACCTAGCCATTGAAGTAGTCATCACTAGCGGTACCATTGATAAGCTAGAAACTTACCGATGTTTGGAAGTCACTGAAGTCTGGATGTGGAAACTCAATCGACTTACGCTCTACCATTTACGAGAAGAAACGCCATCAAAGTTTTTGCAAACTTACGGATACGAGCAGATTAATTTAAGTGAGCTATTGCCAGATTTAAACATACCATTACTAGAACAATGCACCATGATTTCAGACCAGATTCAAGCGATTGATGAATTTGAGGAAGGCATGGGTTGACGTACTCTCTCCACACTTTGTTGAGCCACTCCCCCGAATTCAATTCGGGGGATTCAGACATCAGTAATAAACTTCTGCCTTCTGCCCTCTTCCTTCTGCCTTTTGCTAGACTCACGTCTCTACTTCGGTATCAGATTGAGCATTTGTCGAGTCCTGCGGTGTTAAAGAAACTCCATGCTCCTTAAGGTTCCCCTCCTGATGAGTCCGAGTAGACCTCGATCGCGCAAGTAAGTTTTGCAGCCGCTTCTCCTTAGCTTGGGCTAGGCGTTGAGCTTTTGTCGTTTCATGCTCCTTCTCTTCTCGTTCGAGGTCACTTTCAACCTGGTCTTTAATTTGTTGATACAGAGTATCCACATCTTTCATTCCAGAAGTTGAGGTTGAGATTGTCTGCGGTTGGGGAGCATCCTCTAAGGGATGAGAGTCCAATACTTCTGTTGGACTGTCTTGCTGGCGAATCGATCTAGCTCTTCGCACTAAGTCCTCCAGGTAGTCTGCCTGACGAGCTTTCTGTCCTTGCTCTGCCCCTAACTTGCCTCCAAGGACAATTTGTTCTCTGAGTTGCTCGTAAATCGCTTGCGTATAACCTGCCTTTGTTGCGCGATCAATGAAGCCAACACCTGCTGCGGTCATTAAAAGAGCGATCGCAGATGGTACCAGTGGTATCCAGCCTCCTTGGAGAAAGAGGAGATAAGGCAGTCCGTAACACAGGCTTAACGCAACACCACAAACGAGAAGAAACGGTAACGGACGCCGCAGGTAAAAGGCGATGATTCCTCCAACGAGTGACCAACCCCAAATCCACAGAATCTCACCCACCTCTGGTAAGTACCACAAGAGTGGACGCCCATCAAGAACAGCGCTGAGAATCTGGCTCGTTGCTTGAGCATGAATGACAACTCCTGGCATATTTCTGGTGGCCTCTTCGCTAGAAAGGTAGGGTGTAGCAAACGTGTCCTTAGCCACCTGAGAGGTATAGCCGATTAAAATAATCCGATCTTTCACCCACGCCGGATCAACTTGTCCTTGCAAGACTTGGCTAATCGTGACTTGGCGCACAGCCGAACTTGGCGAACGGTAATTCAGCATTAGCTGATAATCAGATGCCTCAGCCTTAGCGTAACCCCCAGCATTTTCAGTGAGAGGAGGAAACACAACGGAGCCTAACTGAATTTCTCCACTCTCGGTTTGCTCCGGTACGATGCCTTTTGGTTCTAAATAGGTTGAGGCTAACTGGAAACTCAAGGATAGAAGTTGGTTGTCGGGGTCGGCATAATTGCACAGATGGGGCGTTCCAATGAGCTTAGAAGGTGGGGTTGGTGTTGAAACGAGAGCGATACGACGAATCGCTCTGTCTGGGTCTTGAGGGATATCGGCAAAACCAATCCTTTCGGGTGGAACACCTGGTGCGGCTGGTACACCAGGTTCAGTTGCAGAACTTAGGATGCAAACGGCAGAAATGCGATCGCTTTCCTTCAACAAATTAATTAACCTCGCCCGTCCTGCTGCTGGGCCTTGAGGCACATCACGACCAATATCAATACCAACCGCGCTGGGTTGATACCTCAAAAGTTTTTCTAAAACCTCAGCCAGCGTACCATCATGTAGCGGAAACTCTTTTCGCGTTTGGATGTCCTCTTCACTCACACCCACAACCAGCAGACGATCATCCAACCCTTCATCAGGACGTGAACGAACAAAGCGATCGTATGCATCTAATTCCATCTCCTCCAGTGCCCCGAACTGCCGCAAAGTAACGATTAGACCTGTCAGGACTAAGCTGGTGAGGAGTACTGTTCCAGCAAACGCCTTGGTCGCTTTGCCTAGACGGCTATGACCAGATAATAGAGAGCGAAGGTTGTGAGCAAGTTGAGACACCATACAACTTCCATTTTTTTAATGAAGACTCGGCGGTGGGAAGGACGCAAAGACGTGGAGATAGAACATTGCTCCAGTACAGTATTGAGTCTAAAGGTTCCCGTAAAAAGGCTTTGCGATCGCCCAAAATCTCGTATTGACTTTTGACTTCTGGCTAAACCATCTGCTGTCGAGCTTTCTGAATCTCAGCAACCCAGCGACGGCGTTCCGTATGTTCCAGATCCAAAATGTCTGCCAAAGACCAGTGAGCATTTAGAGCAATATAAGCTACCTCCTCATACAGTTGAGCTAGGGGGTAGCTGATGACTCCCCCGACAGGGCAAACTCCACCTCAAACTGATGAGAGCATTCAGGACACTGAACAGGCTGAGACGATGACTCCTGCTGGTTGAGGCGATTGTAAAGTTCTCGTAAGTAAGCGAGGTCTTGAGTAAATAAATTCTCTAATATCTCAGGCGTGACAGTCGTCAGACTCCCCAGACTCGTAATCACCTGTGACAGGATTACCAACGTGCTGTAGGCGGGGTCATTTTTCACCCTCCGATCTTTTTGGGTCATCAGTTCATCTTTTGCCGTCGCTAGCCGCATCACCCCCTGACGATGAACAACGCCTGCCTCATCGACTAGACCCCTAGGCAGGGTAAAATCAAATTCCGTGACAAAGACACTCCGGCTAGACATGGAAGCATTGACCTAATCTGAAAATAAGGCAGAGGGCAGAAGGGATAAGGATTTTTATCCATTCGTTGTGAGTGCAGCTCATGGTATCTAACTCGGTAATTGGGGGGCTGATTCTGGCGTTGTATTGGTTTGGGGTGAGTCAGACTCCAGTTCGTTGATCTGGCGATAAAACTTTTGCAGATAATTCAAATCACAGGCGAAAAACCGTTCAACAATCAGGGGCGTAACCTCGTCCAAAGCGCCCAAGCGAGTAATTACCCGTGAGAGGATAATCACGGTTGCATAGGCGGGATTGGATTTTACACGCGGATCGCGTAGTGGGACGATTTCATCCATTGCCCGTGCTAGTCGCATCACTCCCTTTCTGTGTAGATTTCCCTCGTCATCGAGATAGCCTTTGGGCAAAGTAAACTCAAATTCTGTCTGAATCATTTAGTGTTACTTGACCCGTATAAATTCATCAACAGCTAACTCCAACTCTTCAATTTCAAACTCACCGCTACCCGCCTTAAAATCAGAGAGTTTGTAACTCGTCGGCCAAGCGCCTCGGAAGCGAAACCTGGCAGCTTCTTCCGCGCCCTGAGTGTAGATAGTGATATCTCCATCTCTGCGTTGTTCCGACCATTTTCCTGCCTCGACTTCCGCAAACCAATCCCAAATTACCTTCGAGATGGTTAGCCCTCGACGCAGGATGATATTCTCGCTTTTGACATTACCGGGAAGTTTGGTACGGACAACGCGCCCCTTGCTGGTGCCATTTTTTCCCCATTTTTGGGGAGTTACCTCACAAATCTCTGCTACTTCCTGAGTACGCTTGAACCCTTGGCACTCCATGAAATAGCCATCTATGCGATCGTCACTACCATCGACATGAATTTCCAGGTAAAAGCGAGCGTTAGAGAGAACTTCATAAGTTTTTTCTGCCACAGCTTTACTCCCTGTTGAGTTAGGACACGATTAGTGGTGAATTCACATTACTAAGCTACTTCACCCGATGAAGATTCTCGTAGACAAACTCTAGGGTTTCTGTTGCTAGGTTTGTACTACCTGCTTCCATTTTCGTTGACTTATAGCTTGCAGGCATAACTCCCGTGAAATTATAACGAATCGCCTCATCACCCCCTTGGTTGTACATAATGAGAGAGCCAGTTTTCCGTTCTCCTTTGGTCGCCGTACCACCTCCACTGATTGGCTCTGAGTGGGAGTCGTGGAACCATTTCATCAGTCTATCGTCTTCAACTGTAGAGACAAACTCCACTGTTATTTTCTTATTCTCTACCCCAGTAACAGTAGCCTGAATTCGGCTTTTTCCTCCTTTACCCACCCCAAACGATTTTGTATCTCCAGCCGTTTGTAGCGCGACTTCTACTCCACTAACTTTTTTAACAACCAAATCATCCAAGCCATCCAACTGAAAATAAAACTTGGAACAGGCGAGAATTTCTCCAGATGCCATAGGTTACCTCCTTATTCAATCTGTCTAGTTACTATTTCGCTCGGTTAATTTGTTCGCAGACAATTTCAACAATTTCAATGGCAAGGTCTTTGCTTTCAGATGAACATTCTGAAACCTTATAAGACTTCGGCCAAGCATTCGTTAGATTCCAACGCAAAATTTCTGTATCGCTGCTATCGTAACCAACGATTGAACCGTTTTTACGGCTGCCTGTCCACTGTCCATCTCCCCCTTCACTTTTGGGCATCACCGATTTTATCCAGTTGTAGAAGTCCATGTCTCCTTCAATCAGATACACTTCAATGGTAACGTTGGGATTTTCTTCAAATCCTGATGACGTGGACTGCCACAGTGTTTTTCCAGCTTTTGTAGATGCTAGGGGTTTTTCGTGTCCTGCTGTTTGTCCTGTGAATTTTACCTCCGTCACGCTTTTGATCATCTTCTCCGTGATGCCATCAAACTCCACGTAGAAACGACTAGTAGGGAGTGGTCTTAACTCAGGCATAATTGCTACTCCTCGTAAATACTTAAATCCTCAAGATAAAAGAAGGAAAAGGGGGAATGACACTTAGTTAAGGGAGATGGGGGAGTAATTTCTACCTTACCTTCTCCATCTTCCTTAACTAAAGTGCCATTCGGAAAAGGGAAAAAATAGGTTCTCCCCCTGCTTCCCCTGTTACTGATTCGGTGCCCACTGGCTAACCCGGAAGATCACAAATTCTGCTGGGCGCACTGGGCAAACACCGACTTCAACGTACAAACGTCCCATCATCATGGTTTCGGGGGTATTGAGTTGCCCATCGCATTTAACGTAGAACGCTTCAGCAGGTGAACCGCCAAATAAAGCCCCTTCACGCCAGAGTCGCTCCAAAAAGCTAGTGACTGTCCGCTTGACTCGCTCCCAAAGATCCATATCATTCGGTTCAAACACAACCCACTGCGTACCAATCTCAATGGACTTCTCAATGTAGCTCAGCAAGCGGCGGACACTGATGTAGCGCCACTGAATGTTGTCTGGCTCAACTAGGGTACGAGCGCCCCAAACTTTGTAGCCTCGGTTGTAGTTGGCGAAGTTACGGATACAGTTGATGCCTATGGGGTTCAAGAGTTCTTGCTCCCGCATATTGGTTTCGTAAGCTAGACCAATTACACCACGCGGTGTTTCATTGGCAGGTGCTTTGAATACCCCACGGGATTCATCTGTGCGGCACCAAATACCCATCATGTGACCGCAGGGTGGCACCATAATCGGACGTCCTGCGTTGCGGGGATTGGCGACTTTAATCCACGGGTAGTAGAGTGCGCCAAACATGGAACGGCGGTTAAAGTCCTTAAGCCATTGAGCGACGTGTTGAGGCTTTTGCTGTTCGGGAGGAACTGCACGATTCTCATCTTTGCCGATTTTGACCGGAGGGGTATCTAAAACCGCCATCCGATAGGCTGGGCCAGGGAAGGAGTTTTCACAGAGGCTCAGCATCATTTCCATGACGCCGTGAACCTGCTCTAAATTCATCAAACCAGCCTGGTAAACTCGCATCAGGTCTGGGCAGGCAATCATGGCGACTTCATCAATCTCAAAAATCCCTTGAGTACCTGTGCGATCGTCCCGTTGCCCTTGCAAGTCTCGTGAGAAGTTCTCTGGGCTAGAAATGTAGGGTGGGGGGACTAATTCAAAGGCACCCAAACCTGGTCGTCGGGATAGACTGTGTCCGAGTGGCGAGATGTCGGTTACCGTGATGTATTCAGAATCCTGGAGTGCCGTCACGACATAATCGGCGACCTGGGTATCGACATCAATCTGGGGATTGTTAGGTTCATCTGGGTTGTGCCGCTTTACCCCCATTGTCAAGTGGTTGTAGCGTTCAAGGACTTCGTCTCCTCGACTGACAATGACGCTGAAAAATTCACCCGTGTTTAAAGGTGGTGTAACATCGTCGGGCGCATCGTCTGGGAGAGGTTTGGGTTCACTTTCAACAACCGATACTTTGAGGCGTCCTTGGTCGCTAGAAGGGAGAGCGAGGGCTGTATTCTCATCATTACCCTCTACCTGCCTAATGCCGAAGTGCAACGAGGGGCGATTGCCGGAACTGATCAGTTTAATGCCAGTTTCTTCCAGTGATGGAGGGTTCGCTCCAGGTAGCTTGGTGCCGATACTCGTTACCCAACAGCGACCGCCTCCATTCATAAACCAGCCTTGGACGGCGAAGGGTAAATAGGCGTTGAAATCGGTGTATCCATCGGAGCCTGGTTTGGCAAAGTACTCCAGATACTGGCTCCAGTTGGTGACCATCATCGGCTTAAACATCTCGGCATCACCCCGGACATCTTCCGTGAAGCCGATAAACCCAGCAACACTCATGCTGATGCCCTCGATTGGGCGACTACCACGGTCTACCTCTTCGACGTAGACCCCAGGAGCAAAGTAATCTAGTGCCATGCTTGACTATCCTCCGTTGGGAATTGGGTTAAGAACTACTAAATTGGGCGGTTTGTAACTTGACATCGGGTGACATTTGCTGTCCCTCCACCTTAGGGAGGTAACTGTAATGCTTTAGATCCGTTTGTGCCAGGTCTAACTGCCCGGAAAGCCGCCTGGGGGGATGTCGAGGCTCGACAGGTAAACGGAACGGCGACCGTTACGTGTAGGGCGGGACGGAGGGGAACCCCCAAAGCCCTCCAAAGCGCTGTAATATCCACCAAGGCTCTGGTGGAAACCTGTATTGGTAGCGCACCATGCCCCCTCAACCCTGGTGCTAATGCTTCCTCTGGAAGAACGCGGTAATTCAAGAGCATTTGTAGCGCTTCTGAAAGTAGACGCTGTTCACCTAAAGCCGTACAGTCCCAGGCACTAATTAAAAACGACAAATCGAACCAGCGAGGTGAATCAGGTTCTGGAATGTCGAGTAATGGCTTCGAGTCAATCCTCAGTGATTGATAACCTAAAGATTGGATTAGGCTGCTTTCCCGGACATCGTAACAGTAAAGGTTGAGGGCTGGTCTGACGTTTGGGTGAATTTGAGGATGGCTGAAGTCGATTAGTTCCTTGCTGATTAAAGAAGTGCCGTTAGACAAAATTTCTGCCAACGTCTGAACAACAGCAGGAATCATAGACTTGGGGGATAAGCTACTCAAGCCTAGATTAAAGAGGTAAAAGCCTCTTGGTTATTAGACTTTAGTCGAAACTTTATAGAGACATACTCTGACTCGATTAGAGACTTTTAAAAGAATGTTTCAATTAAGTGCGATCGCTGCTTCCTGCCACTATACTTAAGTTCTAAATTTCTAGCTGCTTCCGTAAAACCGCCGCAGAACAGTAGCATTATGCTCCTGAATTTATCTGTCGGGAGAACAATGTCGGACAACTCCTGAGCTTTTTAAAAGCGATAGTCTGGTTGAGTCAGCAGACTTTACCAGTTGATTTTGATATGTCTAATTAGATTTGGTAGCACTCTATGCGGGTTGAGTCACAGTGGAGGATTCCAGCAGCTCTTGATGTATCTTTACCGTCTTCATTGATGCATCTTCAAACAACTTATCAGTTCTACCTTGATGAGTTGGCAGCACAGTTACCTGTAGTGGCGGCTTGGGGAGTTTTTCGTTGTCCTGAAACGGGGAAATATCAGCGGGTCGCTTATTACGAGCGAGGAACCCCTTGCTTTGTTCCCGCCATTATTGCTTACTTGGAATCAGAGCAATGGTGGGATGATTCCTTGTCCGCTTTCAAGCTCTCTGAACTGGCGTTAGATTTGGACTGGAAAACCTATGTCTGCAATTATACTCAACAGCCAGCAGATCCTGAATATCTCTTAATCTGGTCGTCTGAGCCTTTATCTCGACTCCAGCAGTACTGTATCGAGCAGCAAGCTCGGATATTCAGGCATCACCTGGATACTTATCAAGAGCGTTCCCGCCAGTCGAGAAGCATTCAACTTTTAGAGCAGACGCTCCAAAAAACTGAGCATCAACTTCGTAGTCCACTGGCGCTGATTGCCCTTCATGCCGACTTACTTTCTCTCAGTTTGCCCCTAGGACAACTACGCTCTCAAGCCCAAAGCATCCGAGAAACGGTGGATGAAGTGAGTGTCAGCCTAACTCAATTGACCAACTGCGGACTGCGATCGCGTTTGCAACTGGACTACTACGATTTGCGAGAAATTTTGGAAGAGAGTATTGCCGGGTTGCAGCCTTGGATACAGCAAAAACAATTGCGGATAGACTACCCAGTAACTCCCTTAAAGCTTAAGGTAGACCGCTGGCAGATCAAGCAGGTTTTGAGCAACCTTCTCAGTAATGCCGTACAGTTTAGTCCGCCGAGAGCAGTAGTAACCTGTCGCTGGCAAGCCTTTTGTTCAGAAGTTTTAATTGAAATTTGTGACAAAGGTTCGGGATTATCTGCCGAGGACGTGAAAGAACTGTTTACCCCTTTCTATTCTCGCCGTCCTGGGGGAACTGGGTTAGGTTTAGCGATCGCAAAGAAAATTGTCCTAGACCATCAAGGTAGTATCTGGGCTGACAATTTGCCTGAGGGCGGAGCGCAGTTTTCCATCACCTTACCCCGATCTGCCTAGAGGGTTTTCTTGTAACTATAAGCTTGGGAGGCGTGATGAAAGTGAGTGCATCGCAACTGATTTCTGTTCTTTTAGTCGATGATGACCTGCGTTTCCGTCAAGGTGTGCAGACGCTGTTAGACTTCTACAGTACAAACGGAGCCATGCAGTTTAACGTTGTCGGTCATGCGGCTTCAGTGGAGCAGGCATTGAGCTTAACGGTAGAACAGTCGCCTGCCCTGACATTGCTGGATTTAGAGTTGCCTCCTGATAATGGCATTAGCTTTCTTGCTAGACGACGAGACTTGACTCAATCCGGTAAAGTCATCGTCTTATCGGCTCACCAGGAAGATGAATGGGTCTTTCGTGCCATGCAGGCAGGAGCGAGTGGTTATGTTTTCAAGCAGAATCTCTCGACACAACTATGTGGTGCGATCGCAACTGTCCTCCACAATGAGGTGTACTTGTCTCCAGAAGTTGCGGCTGGCTTTTTCCGTTTATTTCATTTTTACGCAGGGCGATCGCTCGAAGCCTGTCATTCAGCTAACCTAACCGAACGGGAGCAGGAAGTTTTACACTGGTTAGTCCAGGGAGCCTCTAACGAAACCATTGCCCAACAGCTTCACATTACCGTTGCTACCGTTAAAGCTCACCTGACTGCGATTTTTGAAAAATTAGGAGTAACTAGCCGTACCCAGGCAATTGTACGCGCCCTCAAACTGGGTCTTGTTTCGGCTTAATCGAGAAGGCTGCGTTCGTTCTGCTTTCTCTCCTCCTTCTGCCTATTGCCTTCCGCCTTTTATGAGCAACCACTTAGCGATCGCCACTGTCACAGCCACCCTACAGAGAACTCTCCAAGTTGCGGTGCAGACTGACGTGGAGGGCGCAAGAACGACAACCCTGCGACCCAGTGATATCGGCAACGGCACACCGGAAACGGGTGTCAATATCTTTCTCTATCAGGTAATCACCAATCCAGCATTAAATAATATAGATGCCACGCCCTTTCGCTCCAAGGGAAACCCAACAAAACGCCAAGCCGCTCTCGATCTCTACTACATGATGAGTTTCTACGGGAACGACAATGAGTTAATCCCGCAGCGGCTACTGGGTAGTGTTGTTCGCACCCTCAACGATCGGCGGGTGATTACCCAAGACATGATTCGTAGTACCTGTGAGGATTCCACGTTCATATTTTTAAGGGATTCTAATCTGGCTGACCAAATCCAGCAAATGAGCATTGTACCGATGGATCTGAATTTGGAAGACCTCTCCAAGACTTGGACGGTGTTTTTCCAGACTCCCTATGTTCTATCGATCGCTTACAAGATACTCGTGGTGCTGATTGAGGGGCAAGAGGCTCCCCAACGAGCTTTACCAGTACGCGATCGCCGAGCCGGTTCCTTTGCTCCGTTTGCCAGTCAGCCACTAGTTGAACAGGTGATTTCCCAAGCGGGTCGCTTTGACGCGATTCGAGCGAATAGTACCCTACTCATTCAAGGAAAGCAGCTTAAAGGAAACGCCTTCACCCAGGTTCGCATTTGTGGGTTTGAGGTGACTCCCCCTGACGTTAGCCCAACTCAGATTACTCTTCCCCTTTCTAGCTTGCCAGCCAATACCTTACGAGCAGGGGTACAAAGTCTGCAAGTGATTCACCCCATCTCAATTACTCCAGAACAGGGAGCAAGTCGCGGACGGCGAGGCGCTGAGTCCAATGCTGCGCCCTTTGTCTTACGTCCCACTATTACTGAAATTAGTGTTTCAGAGATGGACGGAACTGATGACGATCCACGTTCAGGATTGTTGAGCATTCAGGTCGATTTCACTGTCGGTCGTCAGCAACGGGTAGTTTTGACGCTCAATGAATGGTCAACGGCTAATCCTAGCGCTTATATTTTCGATGCGGAGCGACGTGATACAGAAACGCAATCGGTGACAGTTCCTTTTCAAGATGTAAAACCTGGAGAGTATCTAGTGCGCTTACAGATTGATGGAGCAGAGAGCCAGTTGGAGGTGGATAACACTGAGGGTAGTCCAACTCAGGGTTGGTACATCAGTCCGAGGGTTTCGCTTGTCTAAAACCGCTTTATTAACAAACAGAATGTTATGAATGAAGATTCGCTCAAGCAACGTATTAATCTGGAACTGGAAAGCCTTAGCTGGAACCAGCTCACTGAAGTAGGGAATCAAGCGGTGAAGTTGGGGTTGATTGCGGGTCATGGGTATCACAAGGGTCAGTACGAAATTCTCCGGCAGGGAAAGGCGCTACTGATGTCTCCAGATGAAGCGCTCAAGTATTTGCAAAACTTGATTCAGTCCCTTCAAGAGGGGACTTAGGGGAATTGTTATGACTGCACTAGCGTACACGGAATCTACAAATTGGCGTGAAGCGAACCAGCATTACTTGATGCAGGCGATCGCTCTGGTGCGTGAGGTGCTAGAACGTCAGGCGGGGAGAGACACAGGCACACAAGGGGAAAATTTGAAACTAGATTTTCCCCATCCTTCTCTGCCTCCACCCGCATTGGAGCAACTCTGCACCATCTTTGGTCTGTCGTCTTTTGAGCGTGATGTACTGCTATTGTGTGCTGGCATGGAATTGGATGCATCCTTTCCAGCTTTGTGCGCTGCTGCTCAGGGAGACTCGCAGCGTACCTATCCTACCTTCAGTCTGGCGCTAGCAACTTCAAGCACACCCCAATGGAAAGCTCTGATGCCTGCGTCTCCCTTACGGCGATGGCGAATGATTGAAGTTGGGACAGGCAGTGCCCTTACCCTCAGTCCTTTAAGGATTGACGAGCGTATTCTGCACCATCTCACAGGTTTGCAATATCTAGATGAGCGATTAGCTGCGATTATTGAGCCGTTGCCGAAGTCAGGAGAGTTGGTGTCGTCGCATCAGCGGTTGGCAGAGCAACTGGCAGCAACATGGTCACAAGCATCAGGGATATCGGGCTTGCCACTTGTGCAGTTATGTGGTGAGGAAACGGCTAGTAAACGAGCGATCGCATCGGCAGCTTGTGAACTGGTTGGGTTGAAGTTGAATGTGATTAACGGTGTAGCGATTCCGCTCAATTTTAGTGAACTCAACCAACTCAAGCAGCTATGGGAGCGAGAATATTGGCTGAGAGCGAGTGCTCTGTTATTAGATTGTGATGAGTTGGATCTAAGTGATGCGGTACGAGAAAATGCGATCGCGCAGTTGAGTGAGAGTATTAGTAGTCCGCTAATTATTACCAGTCGAGAAAGAAGGCGATCGCGTTTGCGTCCTCTCATCACCTTTGACGTTCAGCCACCCACTACGAACGAGCAGCGTATGCTTTGGCAGTCTACCTTGGGTGCAGCAACATCCAGTCTCAATGGGCAGGTAGAGACATTAGTTTCCCATTTCAACCTCAGCGCCCCTACCATTCACGCGATTTGCACTGAAGCTTTGGGACGGCAAGCTCATGAAGCACTTAGCACTCAGCACGGGCTACCCCCCACTACGCCAACAGAACTCAGCACTATTTTGTGGGATACCTGCCGTTCTCAATCTCGTCCCCGCCTGAATGACCTCGCTCAACATATTGAATCTTCTGCCGCCTGGGATGACCTAGTATTACCAGAGCGAGAGCGTCAGGTTTTGCGAGACATTGCCGCTCACGTCCGGCAACGGGCAAAAGTATATGAAGGCTGGGGGTTCGCTGGGAAAAGTGGGCGTGGGTTGGGCATTAGCGCCCTGTTTGCGGGAGCCAGTGGTACGGGCAAAACAATGGCGGCGGACGTACTTGCTCGTGAATTGCGACTCGACCTTTACCGCATTGACTTAAGTTCCGTTGTTAGCAAGTACATTGGGGAAACGGAAAAGAACCTGCGGCGCGTATTTGACGCAGCAGAGGCGGGTGGGGCAATTCTGCTGTTTGATGAAGCCGATGCCTTGTTTGGTAAGCGTTCTGATGTAAAAGATAGTCACGATCGCTATGCCAATATGGAAGTCAGCTACCTGTTACAGCGAATGGAAGCCTATCGAGGGTTGGCAATTTTAACGACTAATTTGAAAGATGCCCTGGATACCGCCTTTCTGCGCCGCATCCGGTTTATTGTCCGCTTCCCCTTCCCAGATGCCACCCAACGGGCGGAGATTTGGCAGCGCATCTTTCCCAGTCAAACGCCGACGGAGGATTTGGATGTGAAGAAGTTGGCGAAGTTGAACGTCGCAGGTGGGAATATCCGCAATATTGCCCTAAACGCTGCCTTTTTTGCGGCGGATGCTGGGGAACCCGTGGGGATGAAACACCTGTTGCAGGCAGCTCAGAGTGAATATGTCAAGTTGGAAAGACCGCTAACTGACACTGAAGTGAAAGGCTGGGTCTAATGCTTGTTAATTTTTATTCGCCTTTCGGCTACTGTTTGGGGCGGATAATCCAGACTACTATGAAATCACCGCTCTAGGCTGAGAGGCTCTCGTTGGCTATGGATACCCGACTGCAAAATCTTTCCAAAGCTTCGTCCCCGTCCTCTTCGCCTGTGCAGACGGGCTTATTTCAATCGCGCCCTTCCTTAGAGCTAGAGCAAGAATCGGCTGACGCGATCGACTTGTCACACCAACCCCCAGACTTACAAACCCAGCTAGATAGAGCCTCGCGCTTTGGTCACAACTTTAGTCGAGTGCAGGTACAGAGCCACACTCCGGCGGTAATTCAGCAGCAACCCGTCAACGGACAGTCAGAAGAGCAGCAGGACGAGCAGGAATCTGACTTTGTGGCAGAGCGGGACAAGATAATGGCTCCACCTGTGGGCAACCCAATTCAACGGAAATCATTTGAAGAAGAGCCGATTCAGATGATGCCTCAACTGGGTTTGCTCACCCCACGCATTCAACGGGAATCGTTTGAAGAAGAGCCGATTCAGATGATGCCCCAACTAGGCTTGCTCACTCCACGTATTCAACGGGAATCGTTTGAAGAAGAACCAATTCAGATGCAGCCTCAACTGGCTATGCTGCAACGCTTGCCCCAAGAGGAAGACGAGTCGCCGATTCAAATGATGCCTCAGCTAGGTATCATCCAACGCCAGGAGGCAGCGGTAGACGAAGAACCGATTCAAATGCAGCGGATTCAGCTCAAGGTTGTTGTTGGGCAGCCAGGGGATAAGTACGAGCAGGAAGCTGATTCTGTGGCGGCTCAGGTGATGTCCATGAGCGTACCCGCAGCTAACTCAGGGTTAGTTCAGCGTCAGGGTGAGGAGGAAGAGACACCACTGGTGCAAAGGTCGCCCTTGACGGATTCTATCACTCCCTTGGTTCAGCGCCAATCGGCAGAGACTGAAGTACAACGCAAATGCGCCAAATGTGAACAAGAGGAGCAAGAAGAGCCAGTCCAAACTAAATCATTGCTTCAACGAGCAGCAGAAAATGGAAGCAACAAGAGCGGTAGCAACATTGAGAGTCAGCTAAGCAATAGCCAAGGTGGGGGGAGTCCTTTACCCGATAACGTGCGAGGGTTCATGGAACCCCGTTTCGGCGCTGAGTTTAGTCAGGTTCGGGTGCATACTGACTCGGCTGCTGTCCAAATGAATAAAGAGTTGGGAGCACAGGCGTTTACTCATGGCAATGATATTTACTTTAATTCAGGTAAGTACAACCCAGGGTCAAGTGATGGGAAGCAGTTATTGGCTCATGAGCTGACTCACACGATTCAGCAGACGGGTGCAGTTCAAGCAAAGCTCCAGCCAGGAGAAAAGTACGAGGAAGAAGCTGAGCAGATGGCGGAGCCGATTAAGGCTATGCCTACGCCTGTCGAAGCTAAAGGGGCTGAAGTTGAAGCCCAAGCCCAATCTTCTAATCAATCCGAGGGGAAATTAGCTCAGAAAACTCAACCAGCAGCAACTACAGAAACCAAATCAAACGGAGAAGTTGCTGTTCCTAAACCCGAAGTAGCGCCAGCAACAACTACAGAAACTAAACTAAACCGAGAAGTTACTGTTCCTAAACCCAAAGTAGCGCCAGCAACAACTACAGAAACTAAACTAAACCGAGAAGTTACTGCGACTAAATCAGAAGTAGCGCCAGCACCAACTGTTCCTGGAGGGGAAACTCAACAACTACCCCAGGAAAAAACGGCTGAAGCTCCTGTTAATACTGAGCAAAAAGTGGAAACAGGCAATATTGGTACTGTAGATATCCAAACACCTGATTTAAGTCAAGCAGATCAGGGTACTTCTTTGACTGATATGTGGCAACAACAGCAGAATCAGATGAATAATGCTGGTGGTGATGTTGCCCAAAATATTGATCCGAGTCAGGAACCCAAAGTTGCTTTAGAACAAGCCTTACAACAAGCACAACAAAAAATTGCCTCTATTCCCCAACCAGGGACTGATGTACCAAAATCTGAATCTTTACCTCAACCTCAAGTTGAGCAAATTGAAAAACCTGCTATAGAAACTCCTCCGGTTACAGAAACTCCTGAAGTTAAAGATGTCACTACCGAAGCTAGCCCGGTAGCAGAAAAAGCAGCAGAAGTTGCACCTGTTGAACCTACTCAAGCAGCAACTCCTGAGCCTGTTGCTGAAGTACCAGAACAAGCAGAACCACAACAACCACAAGCACAATCAGAGGACAAAGCACCTTCTGCAACTGAACCTGTACCTCAAGCAGAAGTTAAGGAAACGGCTGAACCTGAAGCAAAAGAAACTGAACCTCAAGAAACTGAAACTCCTGAAATTAAGAAACAGAAGACAGATGCAAAAATTGAGGAAGAAGTTAAACCAGCAGAACAACCTGTTGCAGAGAAAGGTGCTGAAATTAATGTAGCGGTTGAGCAAGTAGATGAAGAAAAAGTAAAATCGGGTCAACTTGTTCAAGGAGATTTACTCTCTAATCCCTTAGATTGGGCAAAAGGTCTTCTAGATTCCCTTAAAGGGGATGCTTCTGGGAAGAAGAGTGAGTTACAAGGAGATTATGATGCTAAGAAATCTCAAGTAGATGGGACAAAACAAGAGCAAGGTAATCAATTAGATAGTGGGAAACAAGCTAAAGGTAGTGAACTCGAAGCGGGGAAACAAGCTAAAGGTACTGAACTCGAAGCGGGTAAGCAAGCTAAAGGTACTGAATTAGAAGCGGGTAAGCAAGCTAAAGGTAGTGAACTCGAAGCGGGTAAGCAAGCTAAAGGTACTGAACTCGAAGCGGGTAAACAAGCTAAAGGTAGTGAACTCGAAGCGGGTAAACAAGCTAAAGGTACTGAATTAGAAGCGGGTAAACAAGCTAAAGGTAGTGAATTAGAAGCTGATAAGCAAGCCAAAGGTACTGAACTTCAGTCCGAAGTAGAAACTAAAGGAACTGAGGTAGAAGCAGAGAGTAAAGCTAAAGGTACAGAACTACAAACTGATGCTCAAACCCAAGCTACTGAATTACAAGGACAAGAAACCGGCTTAAAACAAGAAACTACTACTAAAGAGCAAGAAGTAAAAACTGAAGTTGCACAGAAAGTTACCAACCTTGAAAATAAAGCGGTTGAGTCAAAAGGACAGATTGAAAGTAATTGGACAGAGTTAGAAAATAGTGCTACTTCAGAAATAACTGCCCTAGAAACCGAAGCCCAGCAGTTTTCCCAAACTTATATGGCGAAAGCTCAAGGCTTTATAGCTAAACTTAACGGTGCTTCAGAAGGGGCAAAACAACAACAAGGACAAGGTAACAGTCAAGTTCTACAAGCAAAATTAGATGGGGCTTCAGAAGGGGTAAAACAACAGCAAGGACAAGGTAACAGTCAAGCTCTACAAGCAGAATGGCAAGCCCTCAAAGCAGAGGCTGAATCAGTTTGGGGTGGTATTCAAGGTAAGGTTGCTCCTGTATCGCAGAAAGTTGAGCAAGGATGGCAAGGAATTAGCCAAAAAGGGCAGGATATTGGTACACAACTGCAACAACAAGGCGAACAAGTTAAGACTTCTGTCAATGAGTCTGCTACCAGTGCTGGAAATTATCTCAATGAAAAATGGACAACCTTAACGGGTAAAGCATCAGCAGGATGGACAAGCTTCCAGGGTAAGGTAGGGCAAGCACAAAACTGGGTTGGAGAAAAAGTTAATACTGCTACCAGTTGGGCAACGGAAAAAGCAGGAGCAGCAACGAATTGGTTATCGGAAAAAGCTAGTAGTGCGGGAACATGGATTGATGAGAAAACAGGAGGAGCATTTAGTTGGCTTGGAGAAAAAGTTAATGGTGCAAGCTCTTGGATAGGCGAAAAAGCCATTAGTGCAACTTCTCAGCTTAGGGAAAAAGCGAGTAGTGCCGGGACATTTATTACAGAAAAAGCTAGCAGCGCAACTTCTTGGCTTACCGAAAAGGGAAGCACAGCTTTTAACTGGGTGACAGAAAAAGGCGAAACTGCTAAAAATTGGCTCACAGAAAAGGGAACAAGTGCAGTTAACACAGTCAGCGAAAAAGCGGGTTCTTTTGTCAGTGGGTTACGAGAAAAAGGACAAGGTGCAGTTTCCAGCATACAGTCCCAAGGAAGCTCGATTTTACAATGGCTTGGTGGCGCAGTTGGTTCGCTAGTTTCTGGGGTACAAGAAAAAGCGGGTAGCGTTGTTTCTTGGTTGGGTGATAAGGTTTCCAGTGCTAAGAGTTGGGTACAGGAAAAGAGTTCAGGTGCGTTTAATTGGTTATCAGAGAAAGCTAGTAGTGCGGCTAGTTGGGTTCAAGAGAAAAGTTCCACAGGTTTAAGTTGGTTATCAGATAAGGCTTCGGGTGCGGTTAGTTGGGTTAAAGACAAAGGTTCTCAAGGCTTAGGTTGGCTGCAAGAGAAAGGTTCTGCTGTTGGCAATTGGGTTAAAGACAAAGGTTCTCAAGGCTTAGGTTGGCTGCAAGAGAAAGGTTCTGCTGTTGGCAATTGGGTTAAAGACAAAGGTTCTCAAGGTTTAAGTTGGCTACAAGAAAAAGGTTCTGCTGTTGGCAATTGGGTTAAGGACAAAGGTTCTCAAGCTTGGAATGGTGTTAAACAGCTAGGAGAGTTAGGTGGTAAGGCTCTCCAATGGGCTGGTGATGGGATTAAATCAGGTTGGGAATGGACTAAGAATAAAGCCACTGAATTTGGTAGTTGGGCGAAGGATAAAGCATCACAAGGTTTAGCTTGGGCTGGCGATAAGTTATCTCAAGGTTGGAATTGGGTACAGGATCGTTGGGGTGATGTAAGTAAATGGTGCAGTGAAAATTATTCAGCTATTAGTGCCTGGGGTCATGGAGCTTTAGATGTGCTGGGATTTATCCCAGGATTTGGTGCTATTGCCGATGGTCTTAATGGAATTTGGTACGCTTTAGAAGGAGATTGGGGAAATGCTGCTTTTTCTCTAGTTGCTGCTGTTCCGGGTATTGGTGATGTTGCAGCTTTAGGTAAAGCTGGTAAATATATTAAAGCAGCGGATAAAGCTGGTGATGCTGTTAAAGCTGCTGATAAAGTAGGTGATGCTGTTAAAGCCGCTGACAAAGTAGGCGATGCGGCTAAAGCCACTGACAAAGTAGGCGGTGCTGCTAAAGCTGCCGACAAAGTTGATGATGCTGTAAAAGCGGTTGATCAAGTAGGTGATGCTGCTAAAACAGGTGATAAAGTTGATGATGCTGCTAAAGCAGGTGATAAAGTTGATGATGCTGCCAGAAAAGCTGCTGAGTTACCTTCCGCACTAGCAACAGCTAAAGCTATTACAGAAAGTAATGATGCTATTGATACTCCTGTTCCTGCTTTAATTGGTTTATTGAATACAACTGTCAAATCTAAATATAGTTGGATTAAACACTTTGAAGCACGTCCTAAAGCAATTCCCGGTCACTACACGCTCCACATGATTGCTAGTGACCATGAAATTGATAATGATTATTCAGATAAATCAGCTAAATTAGCAAAACAGCTTGTTGATAATATTATTGATAACCCTAAATCTATTTGGGGAAAATCTACTGAAGATATTGCAAAACAATTTGAAGAGGCTGGTTATAAGGTTGTAATTGAACAAAGTAATAAAGGTTCTAAGTTATCAAAACAGATACGCATTCAAGGACATCCAACAATTACTAATATACAAGTACATCCGGGAGGTGGAAGACATGGAGGCGCTTACTATAAAATTTCTACATCAACAAGCTCTGGGTCATTAATTCAAGGGATTAACAAAGTTGTAGATCGGGCGACCTACAAACCAACTTTGGGTGAAAAAGCTAATATCATCTACATAGATTAATTAGGTAAGAATATCATGGATAAGCTCATTAAAAAAGTTGATAGAGTATCAACAATCGAAGAAGCAATTCAACTACAGGATTGTGGTGTAGAAATTATAAGTATTTCAATTTCTGGAGATCCAAAATTCAATGATAATAGAGTTATTACAGAAGAGGCTGCAATTGAAATTAGAAAAATGTTAAAAACCTCAAAATCTGTTGCTGAAATTTTGATAGAAAATAACTGGAATAAAACCATAGATTTGATTGAAAAAATTGGGATTGATTATGTACAACCTTTAGGGAATCAGATTCCACATAGAGACTTTAGAAAAGAATTGTATAAAAAAGGAATTGGAATAATATATTCAAATATTGAAGCTTCATACGATGATGATCCATCTTGGATTTTAAGTTCTTTTGTTAATGAAGATAACCTTAATAGTTCCTATTACCAAATTGATCTGTTAGGGAATATGGAAAATTCTTGGGAATTCTTTAAAGAAGAATGTCCAAAATATCCAGAAGAATTACAAATACATGATATAAATGAGTTGGCAAAACAATACCCTTTATTAATAACTTTAGATTATTCTCCTGATAATATACTAGAAATTATTAATCTTATGCCTAATATCAAAGGAATAACTATGGTTCTAGGAGATGATTCTCTGAGAAATGATATTCATTATTTTAAATACTCAGAAGTATTAAATATATTAGATAAATTATCTATACCGAATTTAGGCGATTAGAATAAATCACAAATGACCAAACTTTAAAACCAAAACCTAACAGTGGAAAACCAAGACGACCAAAACCAAACTCTAACCCCCTCTAAAACCTTGCAACAAGAATACCAAGAAGCATTGTTAAAATCTGGTATTCAAGCAGCTAATTTACTCAAAGAGCTAATCGAGTTAAAAATCATGCCAGATCCCCGTGCAAAAGAAATGGCTGATGTAGCTCTGGAAGTGATAAAAATAATTAACTCTGCCCCAGGAGAAATTGTCAAATTTAAAGAAGAAAATAACCAAGTTTAAGGGTTATTTAAAATTCAATAAATAGGCGCTCCCTTAACCCTTCTATTAGTCTTCAGAAGATAAGGGCTAGACTAAAATAGCTAGTATGCAGATAAAATAACGCGAGTTCGACGGGATGCTCTAAACCTGATTCTCCCGTTAGCGATCGCAGACAGAAAGCCATCAAGCGATCGCAAACTCAGTGTATTGTCTGACTTGCGGTGGATGGAATGCTAAAACAATCTCGTCCCTTGTAATGCCCTTCTGCAAAAAATCTGTCGCCACTCCTTCCTCCGTCCAATCTTCCTCAATCCAGATTTTTTTATCTTTCAAACGAACATGAATCATCACACTCTTAATCCGCTCATCTTTCTGCCAACCTATTAATAGCAATAGATAATGATCGTGGGTCTCATCAAACACCAACACACTTTCAGTTGTGGACTCAAATTTTGTATTGAGTTGATGGTATTCAGTTTAACAAGCATCATTTGTTATTAACAACTACCTAGCCGCATTGAAAACCTGTTCTGTTGTCAGATCTAGCTCAGGAAAGTAGGAGACACAAGGCGATCGCCACTACGAAATCGAGACATTTTATAGCATCCATCCTCTAATTGGCAGATGGTAACAGTGGAAGGATGATGGATGTCTACCTACATAGTCCCCCTTAATACCTAATTCACCAAGGGCTACCAATCGTTGTGAATCCAGCCCAGTAATAGGGATGAGAGAGATTTTGGTTCTCCAGTGTTGCCAATTCCGGTGGCAGAGGCAAATTCTCCCCAGTGCCGTGTAACTCTCCCCCCTCTAGACGAACTTCATTGTTAATCATCGCTAGTTGCGCCTGCCGCAGCGCCTCCGCCTTAATCGGAGCCTCCTTCAACTGTCGATAAAACTCTGTCATTAGTCCTAAAGTCCCTTCATCGCTGACAGAGTACAGACTTCCTAAAGCTGACTTAACGCCAGCTTGCACCGCCAACCCTGCAAATCCCAACTCCGCTTCCTCGTCTCCCACCGCTGTACGACAGGCACTCAGTACCAATAACTCCACAGGTGGATTATTCCAACCCAACTGCCGTAGTTCGTTTAGCCCTAACTTACTGTTCCACAGATGAATGAAGGAATTCTCTGGTTTCCCAGCATTAAATTCGGCATGAGTAGCTAGATGAATAATTCCAAAAGGCTGCTGGTGTCGTTGAGCTTTCAGATTATCCAGGGTAAAAGCCTCATCAAGGAAGGACTTACCCTGCCATAGCTGTTTGGTTAGCACTGATAACTCCAACGGTACTGCCGGTAAAGGCTCTTTATCGGTGAACTCTGATGCCCCCATCGCCAGCACTTGAAAGCCTGTAATGTCTTGGTAGCGGGTATCAGTTAAGCTGAGACTGGGCATCAGTCCAATGCTGTAGCGTTCTACTATAAATCCTTGACCGTCGTGGAGTGCAGCTATTGGGACAGAACGCAAGCCAACATCCGTGATGAATACAAGATTTTGAATGCCTTGAGCTTGTAAATTCGCCTCAAGGGGTGCCACCAGCCACTCATAGAGTTGCCTAGCTGGGGCTAAATAGCTATTGGTACGCCGTTTGCTGCGATTGGTAACTTCACTCCCCAATTTTCCAGCTACGGCTAGTACCTCGGCTCGTGTAGTGTTCGGTACGCGCCAAAGCATCACTTTCCCCTGTGCCGTTACCAATAGTAGCTGTAGTTGGTCGCTGTCCTGCTTGGGGAGATCCAGAAGGCTTGTCGCCCCCGGTGCGAGGGTTTCCGGCACAAAAACTGCATAGAGCAGTGCTGGTTTCACACCCGTCGCTTCCTCAATTTCGCGAAGAGTAGCACGAGCCTGTCCCAAAGATTTAATCTGAGTTGCTTGTAGTCTCAGATATTCCTCATACTCGCGTGTGAAGAACTCGTCGATTGCAGCAAAAGCCAGGTCAATTTCCAGTGGTTCAAGACTCCTAAACAATTGTGGCAGCGCTAATGGCTCGTTATTAGGATCGATGAACGCTGTTTCGTCTGGCACAAACGGAGTAATGATGCGAATGTTGCCCTGAGTGTAGGAACCGGGAAACGATCGCAAGGGTGAAATCGTATCTATTCCATTAGCGATCGCGCCAGCCGTGCCGTTGACTGTTGCATCTCCCACATCAAAAGGAGTCCCGCTCAATCCTCCCCCATGTCGAATTGTAATCGGACTACCTCCAGCTCCTCCAGCCGTAGAAATGCTAGCTGTTATGCCATTTTGGTCGGTGAAACTGCCCGTTGCCCGGAAAAACCTGTCAGTGGTAATGTCAACTGTTCCCCCTGTGCCCGTTGCCCCACCTTGGGCATTAATCAAGTCAATTTGAATGTCATTTTGAGGGTCGAGAGTGACATTGCCACCATTGCCAGAACTGGAACTGGTGTTTATCACCCTAGTAGTAATCTGGTCAACCGCAGAAACATTAATAGAGCCACCTCCCGTTACTCCTGAAGAGTTGAGGTTGCCACTACTGACAGCTCCTCCATCACTCGTCAGGGTGATATCACCTCCAGCATTGGATGTACTACCTGAGCTAAGAGCAGCAGTCGTGATATTACCTTGAGCATTGAGGGTGATGTTACCGCCCGCTTTGGTAGTAGAGGAAGAGTCGAGGATACCCCCAGATGAGTCAATGCTTGCGGCACTTAAGGTAATGTCACCCCCGTCGGTTCTTACATCTCTCTCAATATTTAAAGCTCCAAGACTACTCAGAGTGAAAGCTCCCCCCTCGGTAGATACATTAATAGAACTCCCCAACGTCAAATCTGAGGCGAAAGCCAGAGTCACGTCTTGCCCACCAGTATTGATACTAGACCCGCTCGGTAGCCCGACAATATCGATAGGAGAAGTCTCATTCCCTATAAAGATATCTGTACCATTTGTGGAAATACTTGCTGGTAGGTTAAGGATTCCAGAGGTATTGATGGTGAGCGCACCCCCTCCCAGCCCCGCCGTAGAACCGGAGCTTACAGAATCATTAAAGGTAATGTTACCAAGGGCATTGATATTGATTGCGCCGCCCTCAGCTATAGCGGATGTAGAGTCAACCCTACCCAAAGTAACTTCTGTGCCACTGCTGAAGGAAATATCTCCACCCTCAGAGCTGCCAGTGGACAATACCTCACCTGTGGTAATGTTGCCAGTAGCAGAAAGTGCGATCGCACCGCCATTGCCAGTAGCTGAGGAAGAGTTCAACTCTCCTGCTCCAGTACTAATGGCTCCCTGAGTACTGCTGAGGGTAATGTTACCCCCATTGCCAGCATTAATAGAGTAAGAGTCCAGCAAGTCTGTGGTGATGTCACCATAAGCAGAAAGTGCGATCACTCCCCCATTGCCAGAATCAGCGCTTGATTTTAAGCTGTCTGTATTGATTGCTCCCTGAGTACTGCTGAGGGTGATATTACCGCCATTGCCAGCACCCGTAGAGGAAGAGTCCAAGTTACCAGTGGTCATGTTAGCAGTGGCTCTAAAGGCAATCGCGCCACCATTACCTCTAGAAGAAGAATCTAGACTGCCTGCTGTGGTGTCAATGCTGCCACCGCTGCTGGTAAGGTTTATCGCTCCACTACTCACTTGACCCGTTGAGGTGATGTTATCTGTGGTAATGTTGCCAGCAGCATTAAGCGCGATCGCACCACCGTTCACAGCAGAAGTCGTGTCTAAATTGCCTGCACTGGTGTCAATGCCACCGCCGCTGCTAGTGAGACTAATTGCCCCGCCTGTGCCGATACCATCCGAACGAGAAAGGATGGAACCTGTGGTAATGTTACCAGCGGCAGAAAGAGCGATCGCTCCACCGTTGCCAGAACCACCAGTTCCAGCATCTAGAAGACCGGCACTAGTGTCGATAGCTCCCGCTGTGCTGGTAAGCGAAATATTACCGCCATTCCCCGTACCACCTCTTCCTACAAAAGAATTGATATTGTCAGTAGTGATATTGTTCTGAGCAATGAGGGTAACTGCTCCAGCATTACTATTGGGAACATTTCCCGTTACGGAATTTACAAGACCATTGAGTGTAATACTGCGCCGAGAGTCAATAGTGACTGAGCCAGCATTACCGCCAGTAAATAGACTTGTATTAATCCTTTGAACTTGAATTGCTCCGCCCGGTAATGAGCGGTTAGGAAAGTACTCATTTGTTAAAAAGACTTCTCCGCCATTATTACGGATATTGCCAGTAACGGTGATATTTGCACTCAGTGGAGCTGCTGAAAAGGTCGGTTGAGGTGCTAACCCTCCAACAATCCTGGGGTCAGGGGTTGGCACTCCTCCCAATTGCTCCCAATCGACCCCAGCCCTTACATCTAACGTGGGTGTGGTACTACCATTAATCGTGACAGGCGTACCATCGGATAAATTGAAGCTAGCTAGATTTGCAAAAGTCCTAGTTGCATTAAAAGGGGTAGTATTACCAGGGTTAATTGTTTGCGCCACTGGAGCTGTATCGTTAATCGTGACATTGCCCAGTGTCACACTGCCCCCCGCTAAAACGTGGAGAGAGGCTCCTGTATAGTTCCCTAAAGTTACATTTCCACTTGACAAAATAATTGGGTCATATGGGCTAAATAGATTGCCTACGCTTCCATCTAACTGCTCAATTCTAAAATTGCCACTGCTGAAGTAGTGGGCATCTCCTCCTACGGTATTGGCAGAACGCAGCACCATATCCCTACCAGAAAAGAAGCCACTAGCAGGATGATTTAAGGCAAAGATATCCACCCTTTGGTTGCCTTGGAGATACACTTGTCCTCCAGCTTGGACGATGAAGCGATTTGTTACGCTGTCACGCACCTGCACTGTATCTCGCGCCAGCAAATTTAAGTCGCCTGTTGTACTTAGCTGGCTCTCGACTAAGGTTAAGTTGTGTTCAGCAGATAGTGCCGCCGTATGAGCTGTTAAATCCTTAGCTACCACATCCCCATGTTCTACCCCAATACCAGAACCCCTCAGCACCACTTGTCCATTACCGTTCACCCTTATTGCTGTAGCACTGTCTCCACCCCCACCCGTCAATAGCTGAGGGAGAGATAACACCGAGAAATTCTGCGGTAGGGATGCAAGTCCTTGTGCCCCTGCATTGATATTGGCAAGCGGTTGAATCTCTAAAGACAGTAAATGTCCTGGCAGAGAAAGACGCACTAAGCTCTCACCTGACACAGAGGCAACCGTAACTTGTCCCCCTGGTGCATTGAGTTGTCCGGTGCTGACAACGGTACCGCCCAATAACGTTAAATTCTGCCCTTGAGGCACTGTCAGGTTGCCAGCGTTGATAATGCTTCCCGGCTGATTCATCGTGAAGGCAAAGGTGCTGGGTGTTCCTACTAGGGCGCTGTAGTTATTAATACCTGTGGCATTAAACCAGTTATTGCCAAAGTCAATACCGTTAGCTGTCGTGGCTGTGAAGGCAGCGGGTACGTTTAAGCTGGCACCAGCACCAAAGACAATTCCGGAAGGATTCATTAAGAATAAGTTGGAATTGCCCCCAGTTACCTGAATTAGACCGTTGATGATAGAAGGATTGCCAGCAGTAACACGTCCCAGGATATTGTGAATATTTGGGTTAGAGAGAAAATTAGCAATCTGATTGATGTCAAGATTGAACTGAGTGAAACTGTGAAAGAGATTGGCTCCATCGTTTGATAGGCTGCCACCCGTGATGTCGTAGACCGAAGGGTCGCCGTTACCATTGGGGATAACTTGGGTACCAGTGCCATCGCTAGCGGGAACAATGGGCTGTGCGGATAGCGGTTTGGCTGCGATCGCTCCTGATAGGGATAGCGCTGCCAGCAGATAACCAATTCTTCTCATGTCTGATTTTGCCTGCTGAACTACCGTGAGGTCAGGACGCTCATTTTCCCCAGAGAAAGCTAGTAACCTGATGACTTGACCAGTACTCTAGAGCATGAGCTAATGGGCGCAGTTACGGCTTCGATATTCCATACTTTTACTCAAACTAATCGAATCTTTTCGTGAAGAAATGCAACACTGCTGCGGATAAAAACTCTAACTGCCAGAGCTTTTATGTAGGAACTACCTAAGTTTTTGGAAGTGCGATCGCATTTGTCATCCGATGGAATCCCCGTTGGTGACGCTGTTTGCCCAGTGGGTACGGTTACTTGAAACGAAGCAATGGACTCCAGAGCGATCGCTAAATTCGACTTTTGAACTAGAGTAACTCGATTTAAAAAAGACTACTATCGTATCAAGTTCCAAAAAAACTAAAGAAATTGACGCACTGCTGGTACAAGCCGTAAGGGAGGACTGAGAAAATGCACACCCGACAGCATATCCAAAAAAAAGCTCCATCAAGTTCCTCTTCCACACCCGTGCCAACCAGCATATTCCGGCAGCGCCCTTCCAAGAATGAGGCTGACTCAGCAGTGTCCCCTCAGCAGGAAACACCAGATCTACAGACTCAACTTGAGAGAGCCACCCGTTTTGGTCACAACTTCGGTCGGGTACAGGTGGGCGACACGCCAGCAGTAATTCAGCCCAAACTTGCCATAGGAGCGCCTGGAGACAAGTACGAGCAGGAAGCAGACCAAACGGCAGCGCAGGTAATGAGCATGGCTGCACCTGCAATTCAGCAGTCTGTTCAACGGGAGATAGCTCCAGAAGAAGAAAAAGAGAAGCTGCAAACCAAACCTCTAGCTGCCTCTATCACCCCACTTGTCCAACGGGAAATGACTCCTAAACCCGAAGAAGAGGAAGAGCCTCTTCAAGCCAAACCCTTGGCAGGCTTCACTATTCAACGGGAAGTGACTCCCAAACCTGAAGAAGAGGAAGAGCCTCTTCAAGCCAAACCCTTAGCAGGCTTCACCATTCAACGGGAAATGGCTCCCAAACCTGAAGAAGAGGAAGAGCCTCTTCAAGCCAAACCCTTAGCAGGCTCCACTATTCAACGAGAGATGGCTCCCAAACCTGAAGAAGAGGAAGAGCCTCTTCAAGCCAAACCTTTGGCAGGCTCCACTATTCAACGAGAGATGGCTCCAAAACCTGAAGAAGAGGAAGAGCCGGTGCAAATGAAGCGATCGCTGCAACGAGTAACAGAAGCTGGTGGCAATGAGGCTGGTAGCAACCTGGAGAATCGGCTAAGCACTAGCAAAGGCGGAGGTAGTCCTTTATCGAATGAAGTGCGCTCTTTCATGGAACCCCGCTTTGGTGCCGATTTCAGTCAGGTACGGGTACATACGGACAGCCAAGCGGTTCAGATGAATAAAGACTTGGGTGCTCAGGCATTTACTCACGGTAATGATATTTACTTTGGGGCTGGGAAGTCTCCAACCATATCCGACTTAACTGCTCATGAGTTGACTCATGTGGTGCAGCAGACAGGTGCGGTTCAGCGCAAGCTTCCTGAAAGACACAATCGTGCGTTAGGACACCATCAGGCAAGAGATGGAGTCGTTATCAAAAGTGAACCTGGAACACCGCAGATACAAAAGAGCGATCCAGTCAGCGCGGCTTCTCTCGGTGTCGCTGTTTTCGAGGCAGGAAGGAGTTATGCTAACAGTGGCAATCTTTACCACAATGGCAACACTCCTTCCTATATGCACGAGCGTACACCCATAGAAGCAACGTGGGAAGACGTGGTAACTGAACTGAATATCCAAGCGTTTCACCCTCGTATTGGTTGGGACAATCAAGACTTCTACTATCGTTTGTCATACCAGCGCAACGGCTACGACATCAGAAATGCCCAAGTTGATATTCTTAGGGATAAGTCGTCAGGTATGTACACATCAACCTTCGGTTCTACATGGTCGGGTCAAACCCATTCCCGACCCGCTGACACGGTAGCCGAGATCGTCTTCAATATCAGCGGCGAGTGGAATCCTCACGGTGTAGGTCACGTCTCTTGGTGGGGGCAACTTGTTCTCTCAGCAGTTAAAGAAAGCAGTGTCATTAAATCTTTCACAGTAGGTTCGGAGCAAGATTGGGTTTGGAGGGTTTAAGTTGAATCTTTTTCAACAGCTTGTTGAAGAGGAAAGGCGATCGCTCAAGTCAGTCCAGCCAGTAAAAAGCAATAGAAACAGCGATCGCCTGTTAATTGAGTTTGGGGATGAGGGGCGATTGCCTTTGCTGACCTTAGCTGCCTTGATTTGATAAGGAAGTTGCTTGTGTTGAATTACAGCGCGATCGCATTTTCTCAACTACGGTGCAACCGATAACTGTTTCTCAGAAACCCAAGTCCCGTGGAAACCGTAAGGAACTCGCTGCGGAATCAGCACCCGTGCCACAGGTTCAGCCGTGAAATCTTGAGCATTAACCACCACCAGTTCAGACGTATCGGAACCCTCATCATGAACGAACGTCAGCAGCCAGCCGTCATCCTCAGCAACAGCACCGGGACGGGGAACAAATACCGCTTCGCCCCCATAGCGTTGAGAACCGAATTTCAGAGTCTGGGAGGCACCACTACTAAAGTCATATTTAATCAAACCTTCAAATGCCGGAGTCGGGTGACCGGGTGCTAATTTTGCCGTGTAGCCATATCGCGTTTTTCGCCCCAAAAGCTGTTCATTGATACGGGGGAATTCTGAAGACACATCATCCAGCATCTCTTCCTTCACTATGCCAGTGCTGAGATTAAATCGCCAACGGTACAGGCGAGGAATATCTGCATCTGGGTGATCAGGAGTCTGAGATAACCCCATCGTGGTAGCCGTCATATGACAGCCAATCAGCACCACTTCATCTCCCTCTTCATAAGCATTAAGCGTATGGACGACGTAGCAAGCCGGACACTCAAACCAGCGAATACTATTGTTGTCACCATGATGAGGAAGAATACAGAAGCGACTCGGTTTCTCTTGCTCAAACATTAATAGTGGCTTTCCCTGCTGCATTCTTGCGATGCTAAAAGTTAGGGGTAAGTCCATAAAGATGGTGTAATTTTCAGTGATGGCAAAATCGTGCATCATCACCGCTTCCGGCAGATCAATCGGAACCGTCCGCAATAGCTCTCCCGACGCTGAAACAACGCTGTATTGCAAGTAGGGAGGGTGTACCGAGTAGCCAAAAAAGAGCATCTCCCCTGTACCGGGGTCTACCTTAGGATGGGCAGTTACTGAAGAAACCAGCTTGCCGTTGAACGAGTAAGAACCAACCGTATCTAATTCAGGCAGCTTAATCGCGTGAGGTTCGCCCCCTTCCCACAGCGCCAAGAATTGCCCTGCCTGCCAAATTAATGCCGTGTTAGCAGTATTCCTGCTAAGGTCATTGAAATTATCTCTCTGGCGTGGTTCCAAAAGCCCAGTCCCCATCGCTTTCGCCGCGTTCTGTTCGGCTAAAAATTTCTGGGTTCGGACATAGCGGTTGCGATATTCTGCTTTGCCGTTGTGTAGAATGACTCCATGCAGCATCCCATCCCCACTAAACCAATGGTAATTTCCGCTAGGAGGGAGCTGAGGATTCGGTCCATTGCGAACAAACATACCACAGAGGTCAATCGGGAGTTCACCCAAGACTTGGAGGTTGTCTGCGGTAATTTCTTCCCTGACTGGAGCAAAGTTGCCTGCTAAATAGGGATTGATTGTTGTTGAAGTCATTGTGTTAAACAAACGCGATCGCTTTCTCTATTCTGACCAAACAGACAAAGCAACTGTTCAGCCACACTAAACTAATGACGATTTGGATAGGCTAATAGTGCATTCCAGGTGCATTTGGACGGTTAAAAATCTAGCGACATTCGTGTGAGTTTGGCTTACGTCGAGCTGTATAGGACATTCGTGAAGCCTAAACTTTCCAAGTGAGCTTTCCAGCTATCTGGGGTATCTTCGTTTATCGTCAGATCTCCAGCCGCAATCGCCGTGAGAGCCAGCCTAGAAGCGATACAGACCTCATAAGCCCTCCCCTGCTCCCCTGCTCCCAAGATAGATAGGTATTCAGGCAACTTACTTTCATCAAGAGATTGGTGATCTGCCCAGAAATAGTAGTGCTCCATAGTAGACCTCTTGCAAAAATACTTGGCAATTGGAAATCTCGGCTACAAAAACGTTGGGCGTTAGCGGAGCGGTAGCGACGTTAGGAGCGTCAGCCCTTCCCGAAGGGTAGTCCGCCTGCGCGGACTCTTAAAACCCGCGTAGGTGGGTTTAGTTTGTATAGCTTCAGACTTCAGTCTGTAGGCATCCATCGACTTTTGCAAGAGATCTAGTAGGTAGAGACGCAACTTCCTCTGTCTCAATGAGTGCAGGATTAATGTCTAGATCTTGGCGGGTTTGTAATTCTTGTTCTATAACGTACTGGCGGACAACATCTGCGATAAAAGGCTTAAGCTTTCCAGCTGTTTGAAGATACGGCAAGGCTCTCGCCAACGTAATCGGTTGGTCATCAACGGTTAAGAAGGCTTGGGATACCATGAAGGAATGCAGGAAATAGATTACCAGACCCATTATTTTCGCATCCCAAAAGATTTCACTTGACGGAAAATGACCCTCTTTGGATATACATGCTAGGAACTTTTCAACAAAGCTATCTCCGCATTGAAGTAGAAGCACCACAAACGGTTATCCGCGAAAATCTGCTGCATTCTCAGCAGCTACGTCGATGGCTGTGGCTCCAGCGCTTCTCAGAAGGACTACCAGAACAACTTCATCCAGGACTAACCTTTACGACATGGACAGGTCCCGTGGCAATTCAACACCGTGTAGAGGTTGCCCAGTCCAACTGCTTACGTCTGCTATTGAGTCAAGGAATTGATGGTTATCACGAATGGTACTGGGGTGACGGTTGGGTGCAGTCCCGCTTAGAAGGCATATCTCTGTTGCCATTAAATCTTGGTCAAACACTAAGTCTCTTAAGGCTTCGCCAGTGCTTAACGTCTAAGCAATAGAGGTTTTTATGGGTCATTGAATTGATATTGGGGAGAGGGTAAAGAAGAAGGGGAAAAGGAATTTCTCTTTTAACCAAGCAATCTCATACTTACTCTGCCTCAAAAGAAATCTACCTAAAGACAGATGGCAAAAAATTGTGCCAAGCTAGCGGTGCTGGCTTAGTCATAATCCGCTCAGATACACAAGGCGATCGCAACGGCACTCACCAATGCGGTTGCCCAGCAAGACTGGATTTTGAGCAGGCGGCGCGTGTCCTAATCTGTCCTAAATCAATGTGTAACGTTTCTTGGAAAGTTGAACGGTGTTCAAAGTGTCACCAATTTGCTGTCAAAAGTAAGGATGAGTTTTGGGGATGTCTGAAGTGTCGTGAGTTACCCAAAGACCAAGTGAACCAGTCTCTCCATGGGGGTTGTGTGTATTGTGGTCAACCCTTAATCCTGCTGATGGAAGCTTGCCTAACTTGTGGCAACCAACCGAGGCAGTAACAAAAAACTGGAACATCGTGAACTCACTTCAGAATTTACGCGAAACTGGAAGAATACACCCAATCATTCTGCTTTTGGGCAACGCTGAAGTATTGGTACACGATGAAAACACTATTGACACTTTTTAGTAAAGAACGAAGCAAACTTGAGACAGAAATTGATAAAGCAAACAACCCAGAACAGGTCGTTAAGCTGGTTCAGAACCGACTCGATGATCTTGAGCGGAATTATATCGGCGAACTGAGTATCGCTCAGGTACGTCTGGCTTCCTTTTTCCTGGACACACTGCGGCAGTCCATAGGCACCCTCACGGCTGCCAATGAGACGAGGATTTCACAACCAGATCCTCAGCAAATTAGTAACCAAGCCAGACGACTTCCCTCCAACAGCTTAATCCTGAAAATCCTCCAGGGACTAATTAGCCTAAGCATCTTAGGTTCATTGTTCTCCTTGACTCAAGATACCCCTGGAGCTTGGATGGCTATCTTGTTAACGATAGTGCTTGTAGGACTGGAAGTTGTACTCCAACTCGACAAGGGCAACCAGGAAAACCGTGCAACCTCAACTCAACCGGTACAAGTGCCTCAGCCCATCGTGCAAATCGATAGCAAAGTCCTTCTAGATAATCTTGGTGATGCACTCAACACTATTGATCTTGCCGTCACTTCGACTGAACAAGTGAACAAACCGCTTGATGCAAGTGGAATAGAAGAACTGCCAGAACTCTTGAATCTTGTTCAGAGGCTGATGGGTGCGTCATTTCTGGGGAAATCTCAGATGGCACTTGAACTGACTAAACTGTTGCCACAGATATTAATGGAGCAAGGCATTCGCGCCCAGATTTACCGACCCGATGATGAACACAGTGGACAGGAGTATTTTGACTTCGAGCCAAATATTGATCGCTCTGCGAAAGACTACGTGACGATAACTCCTGCCTTAGTAAAAGGCGATCGCTTACTTCGGCGAGGGCGAGTGATTGAACCTGCGTACTCTGAGGCAAGAGAGTAGGTGACTTGTCATCACGGCTGCTATGGAAGAACATCAACGTTTTTATTGAAAGAGTGTTTTGATATCCCATTTTCATCAATCCATACAGATAGGTGCCTCGACTATCTGGGGATATGGCGTAGGCAAGATGCCTACACCATGAAGATTCTTGCAAAATTAGGATGTACCCAGTATTTCCCTTGCAAGTAAAGGGTTAGGGGAAAGAATGAGTAGGTCAGTTTTAGAAACAATCGGGTTTGATCTGGGACACGGTGAAACCGCAGTAGCGAAGGCGAGAGTAGAGAGCATCGAGCCTCCAGAGATGCTTGAGATTAATAATAAGAAGGTTCAAATCACAGCGATTGGCTGGCATCCAGAACTCGGCTATCTGGTCGGAGAACAGGCGTTAATCCAAGCTGGCGTTACCCAGCTCAAAATCTCTTTTAAAGAAAAACCAAACAACGATCCAAACTACAGGAAGACAATCCGCAGTTTTCTGGAAACCTACTACCGCCTTTTAAAAGAAAGCAAACAGATTGAAGGTGGGGAAACCAGTCAATTCTACGTTGGGTGTCCTTCAGGATGGTCAATTAGCGATCGCGAGGAATACCAAAAGCTACTTAAGGAAGCTGGCATTACCATACTGAGCGTTGTACCAGAGTCGCGGGCGGCTTTCATGCAAGCCAAGGAAGCAGGTAAGCTCGACTATGACAAACTCAGATTATCAGTGCTGATCGTCGATATTGGCTCTTCAACTACAGATTTTACCCTGGTCAAGACCTTGCATGAGATACCCATGGATTTTGGGCGAAACACTCTAGGAGCATCCCTGATTGACAAGGCAATTTTTGCTCAGACTCTCGCCAAGCACGAGGAGAAAGCGTTACTCGAACGAGTCTTTGAAGACTATCCGCATCACCAAGCGCGTTGTGAAATAGCTTGCCGCAAAGCCAAGGAAGACTATTTTTCTAACGAACAGCTATATAGCCATCCACAAACATTTGCACGCGGCTTCGAGTCGATCAACGAACAGATTTTCTTTATCCCCCAAGTTAACAGATTGGTCATGGAAGAGATCTTGACTCAGTCCTTAGTTGAACTGGGACAGAAGAGTTGGATTGAATCCTTTCGTGAGGCAGTAAATGAGGCAAAGGAAGAGCTAGTCAAACAAGGGATTGTCCCGAAAGTTGTGCTGATGACTGGTGGTGCCTCGCGCATGAAGTTCACTCGTGAGATTTGCGAGGAAATCTTCCCAGAACCGGAAACTCAGGTTCGCCCTGACCCAGAACCTGAACGGTGTATTGCACTTGGTCTAGCGCGGGTAGGACGATGGGATTTGCGGGCGGCGGCATTTAAAGAAGAACTCAATCAACTCTTCGACTCGAAGAAGCTGAACGAGATCATCGAGAAACATATCCCAGAGTTAATCGAACTGTTGACCAAACCACTGTCAGAGAGTTTGATTGAAAACGCAGTCAAACCAGGTCTGAGAGACTGGCAAAAGAACAAAATACGGACTTTAGGTGACTTGGAAAGCTCGATGAAGGGTGGCGCAGAGCAGTGGCTCAAAAGCGATCGCGCTCAGGAGATCATCAAAGATAAATCCGTCACTTGGTTTAACAGCAAAATCCAACCCGACTTGGCTCAAGAAACCGACCCAATTTGCCGAAAGTTCCAGATACCCAGAAGCAGCTTAAGGTTCGAGGAAGGTATCGACCCTGGTATGGTAAACGCTGATCTGTCGATTGGAGACGCTATCCTTGCCGATACTGTTGCGTTTATCGTCAATGTGGTGATTGGTGGCGGCACTATCGGAAGCATCATCGCTCTGATCCTAACCGGACACTTGACCTGGCCTATCGTGCTAATCTATGGGGTCTCAGTTCTTGCCGCAGGAGTGGAGCTAACTCGAAGCAAAGTTCAACAGGCAATCAAGGAAAAGGTGGATATCCCCAGTTGGACTCGTTCTAGTTTTTTGAACGACAGCAAGATCGACGATATCAGCGAGAGGATAAAACCGGAGATAGAGGAAGTTCTGAGGAAACAATTGACAGAGAATCGAGAAGCTTTTGATAACCTGATTGAGAAGGTTGGGCAAGAGTTAAAGAAAGCTCTAAATACTAAAGCAGAAGAGGCAGTAATTCTAATCCAATAGGTGTGCGATCGCTCTCGTCCAATTCGTGGAAAGGCGATCGCTCTTTCCTTACTCCCTAAGCTGCACCCAAATCTTGCTATCGATAATATCAAGATGAATAAGGCATCCATGAACACGCCTTGCCGCATCCCAACCCAGAGTAATCAATAAATAGCTATCGGCTACTTCATCAAAAACTGCTTTACAAGTAAGTTCTCCATGAGCGTATGGAATTTTAGTGTAAGGTTCAAGAACACTCTTGATAATCCTTCGATAAGTCTCTAAGGTATCCATTGCACAATTACCTCGTTTTGAGCGTTAAATACGATTAAATTCAGATTTTCATCACCAATCAAGAGTTGACCGACTGGTTCCTCAAAAAGAGAGTTAAACGTTATGTCGCGAACTGCCAGATATAAAATTCGCTCTGGATCGGTTTTACGCATTACAGCTCGGTAAAGAACGAACTGACCAACTACATTTTTAAGGTCTTCCATTTCGGAAGTACCAACAAAGCTCTTAATCTATACGGCAATTTTTCGTTCCTCCCGTTCTGCTGCCAAGAGTTGCCGTGCGCCAAGATCAACATACATATCCTTTTTGCCCCATCGCAGATGAAACGGATCATGGGAGATTGTCCAACCATCTTTGACGAGTGCACTCTTCATAGCATCGTGATAGATGTCTATGGCAGGCATAGGCAACCTATTGATAGAGCTTACAGTCTCTTATCCTAAAATTACCTTGGGTTATTGGATGTTGATAGAGATTATGCGATCGCCACAGACCAACTGAAGGAACAAGTCGAGGGGGTCGCAGTGCTACGATAAAGGGCAAAAGTAGAGGGCAAGTACATTTCTGTGTCTGTCTCCACTCAACCCAACGCACCAAACTTCACGCAAATGGCTGTGCCGACCGAGCCAGTTTGGCGCTTCAGTGTTGCTCAGTACCACCAGATAATTCGCCTGGGTATTCTAACCGACGACGATCCAGTGGAACTGCTTGAAGGGTGGATTATTCATAAAAGGCCGAAAAATCCACCACACCGTGCCGCCACAAAACTGACTCGAAGTGCCTTGGAAGAGATTGTGCCAAAGGGATGGTATGTAGATGCCCAAGAACCCATTACTCTAGACGATAGTGAGCCAGAGCCTGATGTCGTCGTAGTTCGAGGCAATACTCGTGATTATCTCGATCGCCATCCGGGTTCCCAAGATTTAGCCTTAATCGTTGAAATTGCCGACTCTACCTTAGAACGAGATAGAACGTCCAAAAAACGCCTTTACGCCCGTGCAGGCATTCCCGTTTATTGGATCGTTAACCTTCCCGAACAAAAACTAGAAGTTTACACAGAACCTACCGACTTAGCAGATGTACCAACCTATCAGCAGCGCCATGATTACAGCCTGTCGGATGAAGTTGCTGTTGCGATCGAGGGAAAAGAAGTTGGTCGCTTAACTGTGCGGGACTTATAGCGTTTCTCCGTCAAGTGAGGTACATTTTTAGAGCTGAAATTATTACTGGGCAAGGATTGGATGTACCTCATTAGTCAAGGAAACGCTATATTACCCTAGAGGCAAAGGCGAAATCCTTGCAGACTTCTCTAGAAGTGGAAGCAACCATGAACTTAGTGCAGCAGCAAGCAGTAGAAATGGCAGCCTTATTGGTTTGCTATCGGGAACAGTTTGGAGAATTACGAGAAACCAACGATGGACAGACTTGAACCATTTCAATACAGACGCCTAATCATGCATTCAAAAAGTCAGCGTCTACTTCTGGCAGGGAGGGATTAATCCTAATCCCTGAACCCAACTCAAAACCAGCGTCTGTTGTCAGTCGAGGTTGGATTTGGCAATACCAGTGTACTTGGGGTTCCTCGGCTTTGTAGCGGGCAGCCGTGTTAATCGCGTAGTTGTAATCAGGGTCATTTAACTTTTCGTACAAATTAGCAAGAACGTTCTTCAAGATCAGCGCAAAATCTAATTTTTCTTGAAGAGAGATACTGCCAAAATCTGCCTGATGATTCTTCGGCATAATCCAAGTTTCAAAAGGCACCTCAGCCGCAAATGGGACAAAGGCAAGAAACGATTGATTTTCTTGAACAACTCGCCTACTGTTTTGCAGCTCAAATTCTAAGATGTCGCAATACACGCACCGTCCCCATTTATCAAAGTAGCGCTGCGCCTCTTCCTCCCGCCAACGGCGATTTTGGGGAACCATTCCTGTCACAATGATTTGAGAATGAGGATGCTCCAAAGACGCACCCGCTTGCTGTCCATGATTGCGAAAGATGATCGCCATCATATTCTCATGCACCTGCATCAGCTCGATGTAGCGCCTGTGATAGGTTTCAATGAGAATCTCCACAGCTTCTTGTGGCATTGTGGCGATGTTTTGGTGATGATCGGGACTTTCAACAATTACTTCATGTCTGCCATAACCGGGCATAGAGAGATAAATCCCTTCAGATGAGCGGCAGATATGTTTATCAGGCGTTAATGCCGGATATTTGTTAGGAACAACGCGGGTTTGCCAAAAACTTTGCTCTCGATTCAGCATCTCCAGAACAATCGCGTCCGACATGTGTTCATTGCCGGGACAAAAGGGACATTTTTTTTCTGTGTCTGGTAGTAATTCCTTAGCTCGACTAATTTTCTGAAAATCCTGAGGACGTTTGCGCCGACTGGGTGAATAAATGACCCATTCTCTCGTTATCTTGTTGAGCCGAATTTCACTTGCTTGCATTTTTTAAATCCTACAGCATTGATTATGAATAAGCAGGTCAGTGACATCCTCCCCTCCTAACCGCGAAGCGCGGTATAGAAGGGGCTTCCCAGTCCTTAATAAATTGTGAACTTTTTCTTGCTATTTTTCATTTTGGTCGCTCCTATCTCCAGGCAAGTCCAGGATTCAGAATTCGTCTTTATTCCTAAACTCCTGAACACAGAAGTGGCTGTGTTCAGGAGTTCAGGCAATTCATCAAGAGCAGGAATTACATCAAAAGCGCCATCTTTATAGGTTTTGACGGATCGCATCTTCAGGCGATCGCATTTTGAACTATCTTTGTAAGCAGAGTCAGCTAGGTGTTGCTAGGATCAGGGCGTGATATGTCGCTAGGGAAACACAGGGAGCGCGATCGCATATCTAGAGCTATCAGAATCGAAACCGCAACCCGATGGAATTTCAGCATCAGCAGCTTCAGGAATCCGAAACCGCAGAAAGCCTCCTCCAACAGCTACCTCATCTCAGTGACGAGCAGCTCAAACAGGAGTATTTGAATGCTCTGCAATGGACAGAACCTCTATCCCTGATTTTGCCGTTGCTGGACGACAAATCTCAGGTACTGCGAGTGGTAAAGCTAGCCCTTGATCTAGATTTCTGCCTTGGGGCAAGACTAATAGGATCTGTAAAACCGGAGTTTCAGGCAGCAACGGTAGACTTGTTGGCGACGCTAGAGCTTCCTGAAGTGCTGAAAATTCGGCTATTGGGTAGCACTGGCTCTGACAGCGGGGTGCCACAACTGCTGCAAGTTTTGCACGATGAAAATTCTCGATTTCGTCCCCAAGTTGCCTCTGCGTTAGGAAAAATCGGTAGTGAAGCGGCTGTGGCAGCGCTGGGACAAGCCTTGAGGGCGCAAGACTCAGAAGTTCGGACGCAGGTTGCCTATGAGTTAGGGCAAATTGGCAGTGAGGCAGGTGTGGCAGCGCTGCAAGAAGCCTTGAACGACAACGACTATCAGGTACGGGAGAGTGCAGCGTTGGCACTAAGTGCGATCGCAACCGATGCAGCCGTAGCCGCCTTGCAGCAAGCTCTAAACCACAAAAGTCCTAATTTTCGAGAGAGAGTTGTCTCGGCATTAGGTCAAATTCGGACTGATGCAGCGGTAGCGGTGTTGCAGCAAGCTCTCAATGATGAAGTCTATCAGGTGCGTGAGAGTGCTGCCCTGGCATTAGGTCATATTCGCACCGATGCTGCCGTGGCAGCCTTGCAGCAAGTGCTGAACCATGACAGCTATGATTTTCGGGGAAAAGCTACCTCGGCACTGGGTTCAATTGGCACTGAATCCGCTGTTGCCGCACTGCGCCTTGCTTTAACTCATTTAGACTATCGAGTACGTGGAAGAACAGCTTTGGCATTAGGCAGTATTGGCACAGAGGCGGCAGTGGCAGTTCTGCAACAAGCGTTAAATGATGAAAACCATCGAGTGCGTGAGAAAGCGGCTGAGGCGTTAGGTTCTACAGGCGCTGAGGCAGCAGTAGCGCCATTACTCATTGCTTTGCAAGATGAAGACTCTTCGGTTCGCAGAACAGCGGCTGAGGCGTTAGGGTATATTGGCTCAGAGGCAGCGGTAACCTCATTACAACAAGCTTTGAGCAGTGAAGACTCCTATGTTCGGAGAACTGCGGCTTGGGCATTGGGGAGAATTGCCACAGAAACAGCAGTAGCCGCCTTGCAGCAAGCCTTGACTGATCAAGATTCTTGGATACGTTTGAGTGCTGCCTACGGGTTAGGAAAAATTGGCTTAGAGATGGGGGTGGCGGCACTGCAAGAAGCGTTGGGCGATGAAAACTTTGAGGTGCGTGAGAAAGCAGCTGAGGCGCTAGGGAATATCGGCTCTGAGGCTGGTGTCACTGTACTGCGACAATCCTTGTACGATGAGGACTTTTGGGTGCGTCGCAGAGCCGCTGAGGCGTTAGGAAAGATTGGCACAGATGTAGCTGTGGCAGCCTTGCGGAGTGCGTTGAGAGATGAAGACTCTGATGTTCGTCGTCGGGCTGCCTATGCGCTAGGAAACAGTGGGAGTGAGACAGCCGTTGCTTCGCTGCGTGTTGCTTTGAATGACGAAGACTCGAATGTTCGTTTAAGTGCAGTTAAGGCGCTAGGGAACATTGGTACTGAGACAGCCGTAGCTGCACTGCGAGTTGTTTTGGATGATGAAGACTCAGACTTTCGAGGAAAAGCGGTTTATGCATTGGGTTCTAAGGGAACTGAGGCAGCAATCGTGGCATTGGAGGAAGCTTTAAGAGCAGAAGACTCCTGGGTGCGTTGGATGGCTGCCTCTGCGTTAGCTTCAATTGGTACCCAGAGGGTTGTCATGGCACTAGAGCAAGCGTTGAATGATTCAGATAGTCGAGTGCGCTACAGTGCAGCTGAGGCATTGGGGAAGATTGGTAGCCCGAAATTACTTGCTCAGCTTCGCCAGATGCTATACACAACAACGGACAACTATGAACTGAGTACGATACTCGATGCGATCGCATCAATTCAAGAGCGTTGTGGGTACTACAACCATGACGTAGCAGCCTCCTAATCCTTGCCATATCAGGATTTAGCTAACTTGTCGCTAAAATCTATACCCTAAGCGGTAAGCTACCTGACAGGATGAAGCCGTATTAGGAATCGGGCGATGCATATTGGATTTCTCAACCCGCAGGGCAACTTCGACGCACATGACAGTTACATAACAGAACACGCCGATTTTGGGGGACAGCTAGTTTATGTTAAGGAAGTCGCGATCGCGATCGCTCGTAAGGGTCACCAAGTTGATATTCTGACTCGCCAAATTATTGATCCAGATTGGCCTGAGTTTGCTCAAACCTTTGATACTTACCCAGATGTGGAGAATGTTCGTATCATTCGCTTACCCGCAGGACCAAAAGAATTTTTGCGTAAAGAGTTACTGTGGCCTCATCTCGTTACCGATTGGGTGCCCAACATCCTGAAATTCTATCAAGGAGAAGGTCGTTTACCAGACGCTATGACCACCCACTACGGGGATGGAGGACTGTGTGGTGTGCTGATTGAGGATAAGACAGGAGTGCCCTTCACGTTCACCGCTCATTCCCTCGGTGCCCAGAAAATGGATAAACTGCACGTCACTCCAGAAAATCTCGCTCAGATCAACGAATACTACTATTTCAGCCGCCGCCTACTTGCTGAACGGTTGAGTATGAATCGTTCAGCCGTCAACATCACCAGTACGTTCAAACAGGAACGTTTTGGGCAGTACAATCATCCTGCTTATCAGGGAGCCATTGATGTAAACAACGATGTTCGCTTTGCCTTAATTCCACCAGGCGTAGAGCCATCTGTTTTTGGTGCAAAGGCTCGCTCCCACAATGAAGAAGCAACCTATCAGCTAATTCAGGAGCGCTTAGCGCGGGATATTTCTGAGTCACGCCGGGAGTTACCTGTGATTCTTGCCTCCAGTCGATTATCTCCCAAGAAAAACACCCTAGGTTTGGTGCAAGCCTACGCTCAGAGTGAGACAATTCAGGAACAAGCCAATCTTGTACTGATTACGGCTGGACTGCACAATCCTCTACATGAGCCAGTCAAAGATGAGCAAGTCGAACGCACCGTATTGACTCCGATCCGTGAGATTGTGAACGAGAAAAACTTATGGGGTAAAATCAGCGCCTTTTGCGTTCCCGATCAAGGCGCACTTGCCGCAACCTATCGCTTTATGGCTCAACGCCGCTCAGTATTTGCACTAATGTCGCTTTTTGAACCCTTTGGTCTTGCTCCCTTAGAAGCCGCTGTGGCTGGGCTACCTGTAGTTGCGACTAAAAACGGAGGACTCAGCGAGAGCCTGCGAAAGGGTGATAATGAATACGGTGTGCTAGTTGACCCAGAAGACACGGCTGATATTGTACGAGGATTAGAGCGGTTGCTCTGCAATGCCCAAGAATGGGAGCATTTTGCCCAGTGTGGTCAGCAGCACGTACTCAATTGCTATACCTGGGAAACAGCGGGAAATGAGTACTTGAACTTAATTAAGGAGATTGTGTCCTCACCCACCGCACGCCGTCCAGCAGAACTTCTGCCAATCCATAGCTACTTCCTCAATCCACAATCGGAAACAGATGTTTCTCTGGAAGAATTGAGCCACCTCTACTTTGCGGCTATCCAAAATTAACAGCAAACTTCTGTAAGGGCGAAGTATTCGAGCGATGAGTTATTTTCAGCCGTTTGAATGCACACATTGTAGAGACGTTCCGGCGGAACGTCTCTACTAGATTTCGATTCACCATATCCCGATCAGGAATCTAACGAATTACTTAAATACTGTGCCAACTCACAAAACCCTTCTCCTTCAACTCCTTGGGTAACGTATGCTGGCTGATAACTGAGTTCATTAGCGTAATCCAAGACATTAGCAACGCCAACAGAAAGGGGAAATAGTTGAGGGTTAAACAAACTGGCATCGTTTGGGCTATCGCCAACAGTTAGCACTTGCTCTGGTGTGTACTGGGGGAAATAGTCGCCTAGTACCTGCATCAGAGCCGTTGCCTTATCCTGGGATACTGGCTTGATGTGGCATTGTACAGAACTGTAGGTAAAACCCCAACCCATTGAATGGCACAAATTCCCCAAGCGTTCTAGTTGAGTGGGTGTCAGGTTGTGATTATCAAATGTCCAATCGGTCAGGCGAAAGCGATTGTCAGTTGATTCTTGAATATCAGGAAATTCTGACTTGAGTTGTTGATAAGCAACCTCCAACTGTTGTCGATGTACGATTAAGTCAGGTATGGGTGTTAAGGCGATCGCATGATCGCTATCAGCAGGATAAAACAGTCCGCCATTTTCTGCGATCGCACCCACTATCGGTAAGTAAGTCGCCAGCCCACTCACCCACCCCGCTGAACGACCTGTAACAATTAGCACTGGTAAATTTGCTGCACTTAAATCCTCAAAGGCTTGAAACAACTTTGCCCGAAATTTGCCTTGCTGCGTTAGCGTACCATCCATGTCTGAGGCAATCAGACGAAGATTTTTAAAGCAATTGTTTGTTATTCCCTGCTCAATCGGTGCAAAAGGCATAGATTATTGTGTAATGAGTGCTGTAACATCAAGTCCGGCGAACTCACTTCGTACATAAGTTGTCGCTTTTTGTCTGTTGTCCATTGTCTGTTGTCTGTTGCTACTGACGACTGACTACTAACCGATGGTCATCTAGCCATCGGGAAGACGACTGACAAAACACTCAGGTTTATAAACGAAGTAATTAACCAAACTGGATAGGAGTTGGGTTCTTACAATCTGCCATGGCAACACTCTCACCAGACCAACGAAATTATTACTACCTAATCGAAGCCGAACGAGCGGGCATTCACAAGCCGATTCTGGCAGCACTTTATCAAGCTCATGCTGCACCTTCCCTTTCAGATGGAGAGACTGGCTTGGGTATCTCGCCAGCTAATCGTGTTCCACTGGCGCAAGTCAACACTTTCCCAGAACAAGTGCAGTATGCCGCGAATGCCATCCGATCGCTTACCGATAGTTTAGTGGCTCAAGATTGGAAAGCTGGGGATATATGGCAAGCTGAGCAAGGTCGTTACGCTGACCAATTTCTTCAAAGCGTTGCGAAAGGGTATGCACCACCAGCTAATGAGCCAACAACTGCACGTTTAGAAGCGTCTAACTTTGATAAACTCTTGAAAGCTTATCTGGCTGACCTTGAAACTGACTTCAAAGCTCAAGGCTTACCGCAAAATCTTGCCTATCTGGATAAAGCGCTTCTAACGTTAGTGGATCGAATTCCAGAGTATTACACTGGCTTGCCTTTTCAACGGGATGCGTTACTCGAAGCGGTGCGTGTTTGGCGGGAACTCGATACTCGTGAAGCTGCGATCGCTTCTTTGGTTCCAGCCGCTCAAGTTAGTGTAGCGAGTAGCGATGAGTCCCAGTTAGACGTTCCACTCAAGAAATTTGTGCAACGGCTTTCTGCGAACTATGGCGGATATCCTCAGCAACGAGAGGCGCTGATTCGCATGACCCAACTATGGCGTCAGTTGCGGACACGGGAAGAAGCGATCGCTTCTCTAAAAACCAACACCTCCCCGGAGGAAAACCTCCGTATCATCGATCCCGCTTTGATTACCTTTGTCCAACGCCTTCCTGAGTACTATCAAGGGCAAGGCAGTCAACGGAATGCGCTCACGGAGATGTTTCGGCTCTGGCGACAACTCGATTCTCGTGCTAGTGTGCTGACAACTCTAGGGATTAATCCAGAGCTGCTCAATACTAGCACCACTGACAAAACAGCAATGCTCAAGCTGGCGACTCAGCTAGATCGAGAACTCCTAACCTTTATGCGGCGTGTACCTGGGTCATATGAAGAACGTGACCACCAACGAGAAGCTTTAATCCGCCTTGTCCAACTCTGGCGCAATTTATCGACCAGAAATCAGACGATTTCTAGCTTACTAGAAGACCAAAAACGTCTGAATGAAGCTAGCCGCAAGTCAAAAGAGGCAGCGCCGAAACCTTTACCTGTAGTGATTCCCAAACGTCCTGCCCGTTGGACACCACAAAACATTCAACTATCTGCCTCAATCATTCCTGATGGTAACTTTACTTGGGCAGAGGCAACCCATGGTGGTACACGAATGCCTCCTAACCAAGCAACAGTTGATGCAATGGTTCGCATTGCCAAACTCGCGCAACGGGCACGCGATCGCATTGGGCGACCCTTTATCATCACAAGTTGGTATCGTCCACCTGCCATTAATCGCGCTGTTGGAGGAGCTATTTACAGCCGTCATTTAGTTGGGGATGCAATGGACTTTCTCTGTGAGGGTTTGACTGGTAATCAACTTTATTGGTCACTTGAACCTTGGTGGCCCGGTGGCTTGGGTCGCTATGTTAAATTTCCCAACTTATGTCATATTGACGCACGAAGTTACCGTGCAAGGTGGCGAAACTGAAATTAAGGTAGGTGTAGAGATAATTAATAAGTTAATCGTTAAGAATGTCTCATTTAAAACTTTTGACTTTCATTAATCAACGATTAGCTCTTCTCCACCTCATCTATTTCTTTCTATGACTTTAATCCACAGAATGCACTCTAAAAGTGCATTCTAAAAAAAAAGATGCAGCGTTCTAGCTAGTAGTGATTATGCCCACTTCTAACCTTCTTATAAAATCTGTATTAGCTCAAGCTCCGGTTAAGTCGCAACCCTCATCCTCGCCAGTGAGTCCACCAGAATCCCGTCCTTCTGGGCAAATCTGGATGTATGTCTCTATTAGTCTTGCCTTAATACTTATTGGTTTAGCGGTGTACGGAAAGCTGAAATACAACGATATGGCAAAGAAGCTCAAATATGAGCAGTTTAAAATCACAGACCTTCAAAAAAAGCTAAAGCTCGCTCTAAATACCATCCGGAAGATGGAAAGCAATCCAGATTTGGTTCACTCTCGTGAATTCAATTTGGACTACCTCAGAATGCGTATGGATGAAGAGGTGTTTCACTTTGCAGTAGTCAACCAAATCAAAATTAAGGTCAAGCAGTTAATCAGTGTAGCGCTTCGACCGAATCAGGGAAATAAAACAGCGATTGGTATTGCCAGTACGACAGGGCGCCAAGTGGATGAAATATTTGATGTGATGTACGAAACAGAAAGCGGGGGAAAACGTACTCTACGAGTCTTGTTTCGCATTCAAATCAGATTGATGAAATTACCCACGCAAGCAACCTCTGCAACAATTAGTCAGATTATTGACTGTATTGAGACATTTCTTAGCCCAGAAGACGATCAAGATAGTTGGCAACCAACCATTCAAGGTCGCATTGTTTTAATTCGTTGGGATCAAAAGGCAAAACCAACCCCTTTACTGGTACTGCAACAATCGAGTGAAGGTGTCAATGTAACCTTAAAACCCAAACGGGCGGGTGTTCAGTAACTCTCTCAACCCCAATTAATTAGATTCCTCAGGGTACATTAATCTTTAAATTAATTGGTTAGCGATCGCTCTAGCGATTCGAGCTAAGCATCATGTATAGCAGAAGGCAGAGGGCAGAAGCTCTAAAGTTGGTCAGGCTTTGTTGGAAGCTTGGTATAAAAAAGCCCTCCCAGATTAGCTTTGGAAGGGCAACAGAGCGTGATTAATGACTAAAACAAATGCTACTAATCGATTGTGAATAGTTTGTGAACAAGAAGAATATAGAAGTGGCTGTGTTCAGAATTCTTCTAGAAGAGAGGACTTGTGGCTTAATTGATAACACCCCCTAGAACCTTTATACTTTCGTCGCCCAACTACGGTGTCACTCCTCGGAGTGTAGTTAGGGCATTACGGACGCGCTCAACTGGTTCACGGTTAAACCGAGCATTGGGAGCCTGCATGATATTCAGCACTTTGCTCAATTCAGCGATCGCTTGTTGGCGTTGGTTAGCTGAAAGATTGCCATTCTGCCAAGCGATCGCTGTATCCCGCGCAATTTCCCCTAAAATTGTTGCGGCATACCCTGGCGAGTCTTTCTGGTTGCCGACAAGTATTGCCCGGAGCTTGGGTACCAGATCCAACGCGGCTGCCCCAAAATCCCCAATCCGAATAATTGCGCCATTGCGTTCGTTATCATCGGCAGAGTCTAATCGGGCTGTGTAGTAGGGCAGAATATAAGGCGTAGACTGTGAACCATAGCCCTCTAACTGAGACAATGCCTCCCGCCGAATTGATGAATCGGGGTGCTGCACCAATCGCCCGACAACAGGCAAGCCTTGAGCCTGTCCCAATTGGAGTAATGCCCACCCAGTTGCAAGCTGCATCCAAGGATTATTATCCTTTAGGGCAGTAGTCAGACCAGGAATGGCACTGCGATCGCTAAGCTTGCCCAGAGCAATAGCGGCATTGACTCGCACCAGTTGCTCAGGATTACTAGGGGCTAGGGGGTATTGACGTGAGCCTGGAAACAACGGAGGCAAAGGGGGTAAAGCGGGGAAAACAAAGCCGCCTTGGTTTGAGGCGGGTGGCACATAACGCCCTGTATCTCCCAATAGTGCTAGGAGGTCAGGAACCGCAGACTGTGCCGATCCTCCTAGATTGCCCACCAGTTCCGCAGCCTCCAAGCGAACTATTGGCTCTGGTGCTTTTAACGCTTGGACTAATCCTGGTAATGCCCCTGTCCCCAGCAGTCCTAATGCTTCCCTGGCGGCATCCCGAACCGTAACATCATCATCTTTAAGTGCCGTAAGCAGCGAGGCAGTAGTGCTGTCATCAGCCTCCGCTCCCAAGACTTTACGCAGGAGTGAGCTTGAATCTTGAAAAACGGACGCTGCACTGCGACGCAGGTTAGGGTCAGGGTTCTGTAAGGCTTCTAACCAGTGAGGCAGTAAGGGGATAGAGGCTCCGATTTCCGAGAGCGCCCAGGTCGCATTCAGCTTCACCCAAGGATCGGGGTCTTGCAAGGCTTGGGTTAGGGGTGGTGTTGCTAATGTTCTAGCAGGTAAACCAATTTTTCCGATCGCAATGATCGCTGTAATCCGCAGCAGGTTTTCGGGGTTTTCGGGAGGAGTAGGTGGACTGCGCCGCTCTTCAACATTTGCAGAGGCAGGAAGAGAAGAAAGAACAGGAAGTCTTATCGGTCTTATATTTGGGTAAAATCCGGAACTGAACGACCCTGGTACGATCGCTCTTCGCCCATCGTTCATCATCTCAATCAATCCAGGAATGGCTGGCACTGCCTCATTAGTGAGATTTCCCAGTACCTCTGCCACGCCACTTTTGAGCAGAGGATCGGGGTCGTCCATAGCTCTAACCAATGCTGGCACAATATTCTGTTGGGTGTCGCTCAGTTGTTGAATAATTTCCCGACGCTGTTCAACATTGGCAGTGCGAAGTTGTTCCACTAACTCGGCAACGACGATTGGTTCAGCACTCTCCTGCTGCCCCTGCATAGCTAGCACGGCTGGAGGTAAGCTAAACGTTTCCCTTTGAGCAGCTACAGGTATCTTGTCAGCAAGGAAAGATAGGATTGTTAACACGCTCAAAGCCAAGTTTATTCGAGACATCATAAAATTCTAGTTTTAGATGGCGGTATCTTTTTGCAGATGTCCGTCTTCCATATGAACGATACGGTCAGCGATATCCAAAATCCGGTTATCGTGAGTAACCATCAATATCGTACATCCCTGTTCCTTGGCAAGCCGTTGCATCAATTCGACAACATCACGACCTGATTTACTGTCGAGTGCGGCTGTTGGTTCGTCTGCTAAGACTAATTTCGGATGACTCACCAAGGCGCGTGCGATCGCCACTCGCTGTTTTTGCCCTCCAGAAAGGCTATCCGGGTAGTAATTGATGCGATCGCCTAAGCCTACAGTTCTCAGCATCGCGGCTGACTTAGCAACAGCCTCTTGCGAAGAAATTTCAGGGTGTAGTTCCAAAGACATCTGCACATTTTGGCGAGCAGTAAGGGACTTGAGCAAGTTGTGAGCCTGGAAGATGTAACCAATGTTGCGACGGACTTCCACCAGGTGATTTTTTGACGCTCCCCTCAGTTCTTTACCCAAAACTTTCAGGCTACCCTCTTGAGGCGATCGCAATCCTCCCATCAACGTCAGTAAAGTGGTCTTCCCTGAGCCAGAAGGCCCCGTCATCAGTACAATCTCTCCCGCCTGGATTTCCAAGCTGATATTAAACAAAATTTGCTTACGCAGCGAACCTTTCCCAAAGTAATAACTCAGATTGTTGATTGATACAACTGGCTGTTGAGGCATGGGATGGCTCGAAAACGGGTCTACCCAAGTACTTTGTCCCAACGTTGAATTGTTGCTGAGGTTTGGACTAACCACTGACTACCTCACTCTAGATTTTCACTATTCTAAAAGATATCCGCTGGGTCTGCTGCCTGTAATTTTCGTACTGCGATCGCGCCGGAAACTGCACACATAATAATTGTCATGATTAATACTGATACCGCTTTAGCAAGGTTCATTGCCATGGGTAAATTAGTCGCAGTTCTTGTTAAAGTATAGAGTCCCATAGCTAGAGAATATCCCGGCAAATAACCTAGCACAGCAAGAATCAGAGCTTCTTGAAATACCACCATCAAGAGATAGCTATTTTTATAACCCATCGCTTTTAGAGTTGCGTATTCGGGCAAATGGTCAGAAACATCAGTATAGAGAATTTGATAAACAATTACCGTGCCAACAATCAAACCCATCCCTGTACCTAGGGTAAAAATAAAGCCAATAGCTGTACTAGTTTGCCAGTAGTTTTTCTCAAGGGCAATAAATTCTTCCTTTGATAAAACATCAACATCCTTGGGTAGGCTCTGTTTCAGGTTTTTGATTACAACTTGCAGATCTGCATCTGGTTCTAAGTTAATAATGCCAATATCAATCAATCCCTTTTCTCGACTTGGAAACAGGCGTAAAAAATTTAAATCACTGGTAACAATATTTCCATCCGCCCCGAAAGAAGCACCTAGGCTGAATATTCCACCGACTCGAATTCGGCGTCCTCCCACTTCAGTCGTAACGTCTTTTCCTGCATTAAATTCCTGGGCAACTGAACCAAACTCTGGTCTAGACGTGTCATCAAATAAAACGACATCTGCAATTTTTAGAGTACCTAGATTATCCGTTACTCCAGGCAAAGTTAAAACACTATCTGCTGGATTAAAACCCAAAACGAGAATGCTCCGAGTTCCACGAGTTTGGGGATTTTTCCATAAGGCAAAATCTAAATAAACTGGACTAATAGATTTGACCCCCTCAAACCCAAGCGTTTGATACAAGCGCCGAGCCGGAAAGCTTTTCATCGCGATTGTTGACGTTGATTGAGGGCTGATGAGAAAAATGTCGCCCTGTAATTTTTTATGCAAAACTACTGCACTTTCAAATAGAGCATCCCGAAATCCCAGTTGCATGAACATCAAAATATCAGCAAAGCCAATCCCTGCAAGTGCCACGAATAACCGCATTCTTTCGCGGCTGAGTTGTAACCAGGCTAGAGGTATTCTCATACGTTACTTAGTCTCGATTTATTACAAAATATTGAATTGCAAAATAAGAATTAAGGATGAAGTTAGGCTGCCAATTCTTAAACTCTATTTAAAGCCTTTAGCTCTCAGTTATATAGCAGAAAGCCGTCAGCTATCAGCTATCAGCTTTTTTGTTTTCATTGCTCTCTCTAGTCTTCACACACCTGATCTGTACCTCATTCAACTGAAAAGCGTTATAGCAATATTTCTACAATAACTTTTGAGTTGGTTAAGCTCGACACACGCTTGCTATGTTCTGGATTCAAACGAATGTTTACTTCTACAACTCTGGCATCAACTGCTGCCGCTGGGTCAGTATTCAAAATATCTTTTTTGCCAATGCGTAATCCGATTTGGCTAACATTACCCTGGAGTTCGCCTTCAAACGATTTCCCCTCGCTAGTTACAGTAACTCGCTGGCCGAGGCGTACTTTACTAATATCACTTTCATAAACTTCGGCGATGACAACCATCTGATCGGTTTGACCTAGTTCAGCAATACCTTCCTGTTCGTTAATGCTTTCTCCAGCAAGGGTATTGATTTTCAAAATTCGACCCGCTACAGGTGCCCGCACATACGCTAATTCCAAGTCAGCTTGGGCTTCTCCAACGGCTGCAAGAGAACTTTCCACCTCTGCTTCTGCTTGTTGAATATCAACTGGACGAACTTCCTTAATCTGTGCCAGGGTTGCCGTTGCTTCGTTAATCTGTTCTTCTAAGACAGCAGTAGTTTTGTCACGGTTGGCTTCGGCTTCTTTGAGTTGTTCGCTGAGGGTTGTTAAAGCCTGGTTTCGATTCGCTTGTGCTTCACTAAGTTGCTCGATCGCTGTTTCTACTTTTAAGCGGCGGGTGTCTAATTCTGTTGCCGGTATTGCACCATCCTGCGCTAGCTTTTGATAGCGTTCAAAATCTGTTTGGACGCTGCGTAACTCAGCTTCTAATCTCCTGATGATCGCATCTTGCGCTTGTCTTGCCTCCAACAGTTGAGTTTGTAACCGAGTAACAGTTGTCTGTTGGGCAGTTTTCTCACCGTCCAATTCTGCTTTTAGACGTTTGATTGTGGCTTCCTGAGCGCCAATTGCGCCAAGTTTAGCACCTGCTCTGACTTTTTCCAGATTTGCTTGAGCGACTTTGACCTGTTTTTGGGAACGCTCTAGCGCGGCTTGTAAGCGATCGCGACTATCCAATACTGCAATCACTTGTTTCTCACGAACCTGATCGCCTTGAGAAACCAGCAGTTGAGCAACCTTTGCTCCTTGCAGCGAATTTGAGGCAGATAGTTGAATGACTTCCCCTTCTGGTTCTAAGCGTCCTAAGGCAGTAACAGCTTTAATCGCAGGACTTGGAGGGCGGGTAGGGCTGGACTCGTCCAGTTGGCGCTGATCGGCAAAGCTGACGGTATAAATGGCAGTAGCCCCGGTTGCGATCGCTCCTAGCACAGCTAGGATAATTGCCCAGCGGGTTATCAGTTTTGAGGATAGCTGATCCTTTATCCCTGGTTTATGCCCCATAATTCTCTGGGTAGAGTATTTAAAGCTTTTATTGCTGTACTTCATCCATCTTACGGGGTAAGATAGTGGGTTTGTGAGTAGCAAGCTAAGGTTGTGAGCCTAGAAATCAGCCCCTGTCTATCTTTTTAAGCGGTTGTTGGCAAGTCAAAAAGAACCGAAGTCATGTAATGTTCTGCCCAATCTACCCCAAAGGCTTTTTCCAGCACTCGACGAGTTTTGTCGTTCTGCTGCTGCTTGGTGCAGTAGTAGTGTTGACTCTCCAAAATCTCTGCTTGTTGTTCTTCAGATACAGGTGAGGCTTGAACCGCAAAGGCACAGTGAATCTGCAAAAAGCTTTCCACCCGCGAGAGAAACTGACGTTCTTCCTCTCGACTACCCGGTCGAATAAATAGACAAAATTCTGAGAAAATATCTCCCCAATCTGGCAAGTCTCGCTGTTGAGAAAATTCAGGTGTTGGCAAGGCACCTAAAGCTTGGCGATAGGAATCCGGTAAGATACGCTCACGAGAGAGAGGTGAGAGATCCGCGATCGCCGCACTAATTTGTCCTCTCCCACCTACTAAATCGCAACCAAACATTGGTAGGGCGTACTCTGGACGAGGAAACATCACACAGTGCAAAATATCAAGCGTTTTACCGACTTTTGCAAGTTCCAGATGCAGTTTCCGAAACTGAGGTGTCTGATAGCAGTGGTTTTCAATCGTCAGTTTTTCTCCCTCCAGTTTTCCTTCCACGTAACCTAACTCAGTAGGTAGGGGATAGGGTGAGAGTTCCAGGTAGTGCTGCCAGTTAGACTCAATGCAGTCAGCTAATTGACGAATCAGGGGATGTTGTTGTTCTCGTAGGGAAGGATTTGAGGTTACTGACATTCTATATAAACGTTGCCCAAGCAAAGACCTATAGGCTCATGATCTCAGCTTGGCATAGCCAATGAACCAGGGCGATACAAAACTTGTAATTAATCTATAGCGTTTCTCACTTGGATGCGGTACACTCTGACCTCTCTCCTACTCTTGAGTGAGGCTATGATTCTTACTCCCCTTCCAGCTAAAAACATTATTCCTTTTCCCTCTCCTTGTAGGAGAGGGCTAGGGAGAGGTGGGAAGGGGTTGGGGGTTAGGTTATTCTATGGAAAAAAGGGAATTACGCCGATCGCTTCTTGAGACTCGCCAATCTATGACACTCACAGAATGGCGGGAAAAGAGCGATCGCATCTGTACCCACCTCCAATCCTTACCCCTGTTTACCTCGGCTCAAACCATCCTGGCGTATTTCAGCTTTCGGCAAGAACCAGAACTCAGCCCTTTATTTACAAACTCTAAACACCAGTGGGGCTTCTCGCGTGTGCAAGGCAAATCCCTCTCCTGGCATAGCTGGAAGCCTGGAGAACCCTTGCAAAAGGATAAATTTGGCATTTTTGAACCTCACCCCGATTCCCCAACGCTGTCACCCAAGGAAGTAGATTTAATCCTAGTTCCAGCGGTGGCTTGCGACAAACGAGGGTATCGTTTGGGTTACGGTGGTGGCTTTTACGACCGGATGCTAAGTTCAACAGAGTGGGCAGCAACACCAACAATTGGGATTGTATTTGAATTTGCTTATTTACCCCAGCTTCCGATTGATCAGTGGGACAAACCTCTGCAATTAGTTTGTACAGAAACAGGATTTAACCGTATTTAAGTAATGACATTCGACTTAAACATAAAACTACTTAAGCGTCAAAATTCAAAATTGAAAGCCATTTGGATGTATGTGCTGCTAAGTGCGATCGCCTTTGTGATGCTCTTCCCTTTGCTTTGGCTGATCAGCACATCGCTCAAATCGCCAGCCGAAAATATCTTTCAATCTCCCCCGCAACTGTTGCCCAGCCAGCCGACGTTCCAAAACTTTGTTACTGTCTGGCAAAGCAAACCCTTTGGGCAGTACTTATTTAACAGTACCGTTGTTGCAGTAGTCACTGTCAGCTTAAACCTTTTGTTCTGCTCCCTCGCCGCTTACCCACTAGCGCGGCTAAACTTCCGAGGTCGTGACTTAATTTTTGCTAGTATCATCTCGACCATCATGATTCCCTTCCAAATCGTGATGATTCCCCTCTACATCTTGACCGTACAGCTTGGTTTAAAAAATACCTATCTCGGTGTGATTTTTCCTGGTATTGCCTCCGCCTTTGGGATTTTTCTACTGCGACAAGCCTTTCAAGGTGTCCCAAAGGAACTAGAAGAAGCCGCTCGGATTGATGGCTGTTCTGAATTAGGGTTGTGGTGGAATGTGATGCTACCCGCCGTTCGTCCGGCACTGGTAACACTGGCAATATTCGTCTTCATCGGCTCTTGGAGCGACTTCCTTTGGCCGTTAATCGTCCTAGATCGAGAGGAATACTACACGCTACCTTTAGGAGTGGCAACTCTTGCGGGTACATTTTCCCTGGATTGGCGTCTCATTGCGGCAGGTTCAGTTATTTCAATTGCGCCAGTCCTGTTATTTTTCCTCTTGATGCAGCGCTACATCGTGCCAACGGATACTGGTAGTGGTGTTAAAGGGTAATGACATGAGGGCGAATTTAACGCAGTTGTATGTTCATTGCGTTTGGGCAACTTGGGACTGCCTAGTGGGTAGCTTGGCGGTTGAAACCGCAGCTATACAAACTAAACCCGCCTTCGCGGGTTTCAAAATTCTTGGTTTTTCCTCAGTCCGCGAAGGCGGACTTTGTTTTTGTAGCCGCGAATTCCATTCGCCCGATTTTGGATATTCAGCCAAAGCCGGAGAAGCAAAACCATTGGGAAAGTCAGTTGTTAGCAGGATTGGTGGTTAGGGGGAAGCCGAAGAAGTCTTCACCGGGACAGATGGCGTTTCCTTGGGCGCAGTGGGAAACACCTGACTCGGATGTTCAACAGGTTGCTGAGAAGTTTGTCTTTGCCAATTGTTACAACCCGCAAGTCGCAGGAGTCATGATGCAGCAAGAGTGCCAGTGCCAGGTATCGGAAAGGTAGAACTAGCAGTCTTTACGTGGAAATTTACCCTGTCATAAATATTTACAATTCGCCGAAACCTTTAGACGTTACAGTTTACAAGTCTCCACGCGAGAGAAGAGACTCCCCCCTCCCCTCCTTACCTCACTACCATCCCAGATTCCACCCACATTCCTCCCCCACGGACTGTACGGGAGTTGACCGGATGGAGAATTTGATAGGTCGTAGTGACCAAAGTTATCCAGCGGCGGCGTCATGAAAGGCCAGCCGATGCGATCGCAAAACTGTTTGAATTCCTTTTCGTAGTATTTTCCGTTGGGTTTATTGCCTATTTCCACGTAAATCTGTTTCTGGACACTAAATCCAAAGTGCCCGCCACTGAATTTTACCCATAACTGGTCGATTATTTGTAGGTCTTCACAGGGAAATCTCTTGATGTCTTCTATGTCTAGGTAGCCTCGGTCTTTTTGCCCTGCTACTTCTAGCATCACGTTGGCTGTTTCCTTATCCGCTTCGAGCCAGCGACCATTAGCCAAGTAGTTCAGCAAGGCTTTGTAAGGGTTAGGCAGTTGCACCCGCACCACACGTAGAGCATTAGCTTGACTGTTGGGCGAACTTGTCCAAGCTACCAGTTGCTGTTGCCCCGGTTCCCTGGCAGGAAATTGCTGTAATTCTTCCTCAGTGGGTAAGCGGTAGTCATACACCCCAGTATCATCCGTTGTGTACAAGTTCGCCTGCGTTCCCAACCAAGCACAAAACCAACGGGCATCCTCAAAAGTTATCCCACTGACAGGTTGGTTAATCTGTTCGGTGTCTATCTGCACGACTGTTGCCTGAGAATGAAACTGTCCCGTTACTTGAGCTTCCAGGAATAGTTGATACTCTCCCCAAGTGATGTGACCTTGGTCGATAAGCCTATGGTCATCAATAGCCATTAAGTTCCTGCGAAACCGTTGCTCTAGCCGTACCTCGGCAGCGAATTCAAGTTCACTCAATGGCAGCGTTAGCAAAGCTTGTTCCAGTCGCGTTGAAGTCTGGGGGTCTACATCACGGCCTTCGTTCCTACAACGATTTGCCAGCTTCAACGTGTAGGAATTTGGGTTGTCAAGAGCAGCGTTAATTAAGTTAGTGGCACTTCCCATCGCTGCGTAGAAACAAATAACTTCCTGCCAACGGTCATTGGAGATTTTCTCTAGTAACAGCGCTTCCTCTCCCCGTTCCTTGATTTGCAGGGCAGCTAAATACTCCTGAAAGGTTTGATGGGAAAACTCATAGATACCTGCTTCTTTTTCCACTAGCAGACCCGCTATGTCAACAATTTCCTCCCAAAACTGCTTGAGGCTGAGGTCGCGGTCTTTCCGGCAACGGGTTAGGATATCTTCAATCCATTGTTCTCCCTGTTGTGGGGTAAACTGCGTTTTTTCCTGTAGCACTAGCTGCCAAGCCAGCACTTGCAACACTGCCTTATTCTCGGTTGCCGTTAGGGTCAGGTTGGTTTTCTTGGCATAAGGTCGAGTCCCCAACAGCAAACCGCACATCGTCTCATACAGTTCGACCCGACGTTTGGGTAAAACGGTCTGAATGCGATGAGTTGTAGCAATCATCGTGATGAGCAAAGGATTTCTTGCTAAGTCGTTGAGGGCAGGACTGGCAAAAATCTGCTTGGTGAGGTCATCGGCACAGTCTTTTGCCTCTTGCTTGCTTTTGGCTTCGACCTCTTCCTCCGCTAAACGGCTACTTTCCGATTTCTGGCGGTTATGTTCGAGTAGAGATTGCCATTTGCGTTGAATTAAAGCACCATACCACTTCTCGATAAACTGCTGCTTTTGGTCGGGAGTAAAGTCGAGTACCTTGAGCTTTAAATCAGTCGTAACAGGGATATTTGGTTCATCCGGTCGCAACTCAAACCCGTGAGGGCGAGAGGTGAGGATAAATTGGCTTTTGGGGTAGGCTTTCATTTCCCCATCAACCCATCTACGCACTTTATCGCGCTGAGTTTTCGGGACTTCATCAAGTCCATCTAGCATCACCAAGCATTCCCCTTTATCCAGCCATTCCTCAAACCAGTTTTGCGAGGGCTTAAAATCCCGATATTCGGCGCGGTTTTCCAAGTGCTTGACAATCAAGTTAGACAAGGAGGAGGGATTTTCTTCCAAAATCAGAGAATGAACCTCGCGCAACCGCAACAGGATAGGGATGAACCAACGGGTTTGTGAGGGGTGAGATTTGGTGACATACGTGAAAGTTAAGTAGCGCAGCAGAGTCGTTTTGCCATAGCCTGGACCCGCTAGAATAACAATTCTGCGGTGAGGATACTGACCCAGAGAATAATGCTGTTTGGGCAAAAACTCCCAAATTTCCTGACTACCCGTCGTCAGAATCCCCGCATTGTGACCTGACTCAATGTATAACGGCACAAATACATCCTCAAGTGCCAGAGTTTGCTCGATTTGATGCCCTTCCACATCGAGGCTGTAGCACTCAACCTTGAGAACTTCCAGATATTTCTTCTTAAAACCAGACAGTGTGAGATCCAAGGTTCGGTCAATAGCTTTACCGACCTCTTGACCCCGTTCTTTCATGCGAGTTCTGAGGATTTCTAGCAAACCATCCCAAAAACTAGTCAACAAACTCGTCCCACCCGCAACTCCCATCGCAATCAAGGCTTTTGGGATTTCGTTTTGAAACAAAAAGAACAGGGATGACCCACCACTACCCACAAACAGCACTTTGAGCAAAGCATCCGCAAGTTGGTCTGATAGAGGAGTTTTCGACTCTGGTGATTTCTCAGTCATGGAAGTAGCAAGCTAAAAAATAGGACTCGGAAGCTGTGACTTCTCTACAGGTAGAGAGCAGATTTTGTATTAAATAGTCCTATTGTGTCTCAGCTCATTCAAGATTCAAAATTCTTTGATAGGCACGGATAGAACGGAAATAGAGAGTAGATCCCCGACTTCTTGGAGAAGTCGGGGATCTGAGGTGCTGATATCTCAATAAAAAAAACCTCAGCTTCGTGCTGAGGCAACAATGAAAGAGCATTATTATCTTCTTCTCTTCGGCAGCGTGTTTACTTCATCCGTAAGAAATTTAGAAAAACTTCCGATTTCTCATTGGATACTGCATCATTTTTCCAACTTGGCGGAAATATAACTCGTTAGATTGAAGAATTCACTAGTGGACTTGAGCTACTCATTGCACCTATTAACTAACCAAAAGATTAGCTTTGGTCTACTTTATACCAAGTAAGAATACAAAGAGGTGTCTATGTTTTTTCATCAGGAGTTATATGATTTTTGGTTTCGCTCCAAAGGAATTTGGGTTTCTAAGCTCGTTAAGGTAAAAGTCAGTTTACTCGATGAGCAGGAACTCCTTGCAATTAGCCAAATTCACCAGCTTAGTGAAGCGGAATTTGGAGTAAAAATGGCTTGGAACTATGTAATTAAAGATGAATCTGGACAGATGTCTTGGTGTGTTGATGCTAATCAGCCAAATTTAGTTTTCACCAATAAAAGCTTAAGTGGTGATAGTCCTCGAATCCTTGATTACCAAATGATTGAGGCAAATAAACTAGTAATCAAATTTGGCAAGCTTGAAGAAACCTTTTACTTAGAAAACGATAACAAAAGATTAAGAGAACTTCGGCAGGAGGGCAAACTTCTCCGGCGACTTTGGGAAGAAAAGCTTAGTGCTTGAAGTTTTTGGAAGGATGAAGGATGAGTTCAACGCCAAAAACCTCTGCAAAGGCAGCGGCAACAGACGTTCGCACGTCCTCTACACAAATACCTGGGATAAACTGAGCGAGACTACCCACAGGTTTATTGGCAATCCCACAAGGTACAATCTGCTGAAAGCCTGTAAGGTCAGGACAAACATTTAAGGCAAAGCCATGCATGGTAATCCACCGAGATACTTTGATGCCAATGGCGGCAACTTTACGTCCTTCTAGCCAAACGCCAGTCATTCCAGCAATGCGATCGCCTTTTAGTCCATAGCTACCCAATAGCCGAATCAAGACTTCTTCCAACTGTCGCAAATACCAGTGCAAGTCTTGCTGATAATGCCGCAGATTCAAAATCGGGTAACCGACTAGCTGTCCTGGGCAATGATACGTCACTTCACCACCGCGTTCAACTCGATGAACCTCTACAGCCACTTCACTCGGATTGAACTTGAGAAATTCTAGACTCGCTCCTTGACCTAGGGTATAAACAGGTGGATGCTCCAGTAAGAGGAGGACATCATCAAGACTAGCGTCTTTGATGCGTTCTTCCAAAAGCGATCGCTGCCAGTCCCAAGCTACAGAATAAGGCACTACCCCTTGATTATCTAACAAGCATCGACGCTGCACGTTCCCTTCTCCTTGTGAAGACTTGTGTAAAGAGTTAACCTGAAGCTTATCGTTTTCTTAATCTCGTCTTGGTGCTAAAAAGCTGAGTCCTACAATGAAAGTATTCTCCAAAGAGCGGCAAGTCTAGCCACCGCCGCCCTTTTCGACTCAAACAGTACATGATGGAGTAATCAGTATGAAGCTAGTGATCCAGGGCAAAAACATCGACATCACTGATGCAATCCGTGAGTATGTACATCAAAAAATTGAAAAGGCTGTCAGTCACTTTCAGACAATGACAACCGAGGTGGATGTACATTTATCTGTGGCGAAAAACCCCCGGATAAATTCTAAGCAAACTGCTGAAGTGACGATTTATGCCAATGGAACAGTAATTCGTGCTCAAGAAGGTAGCGAAGATTTATACGCCAGCATTGACTTAGTTGCAGATAAGATTCATCGCCAGCTACGAAAATATAAAGAGAAGCTACAACACCGGAAAACTCATGAGCAGCCGAAGACTGGTGTAATCGTTGATGACATACCCGTAGCTCCAGATCTAATTGGCGATCGCACTCCTGAACTACCCAGTGAAGTGCTACGCATGAAGTATTTTGCCATGCCACCGATGACTATTGAGGAAGCTTTAGAACAACTACAACTGGTAGATCACGATTTTTATATGTTTCGGAATGCTAAAACCGACGAGATCAACGTGATTTACGAGCGTAACCATGGTGGATATGGCGTAATTCAGCCCCGCAATGGGAATGGTCATACCAATCAAAAAAATGGCAAGGTTCACCAAAATGTTGAGTTCATCTCTGAAAAATCAAATGTTCTTTGACCTTTGAAAAACACAGGTTTCTAGCTCCAAGTTGTCCATTAGATAATCAAGGAAATTATTTGGTCAAGAAGCGGAGATTGGCATTTATGTAACGCATAAAGCCGGATTGGATTCCTTTTTTAGTAATACCTTTGCACTTTATTAGCTCAATAGGGGAAAGGGAAAGGGCTAGACCCTTTACTTTCCCTAATTTTTTTTTCGACAGAAGTTTATCAAGGTCTTAGGAAAGTAGAATAAAAATTTCATCCATTCAGGTGAATCGATTGGGTGAAGACTCTAGCGATTCTCTGAAAGTACTTTGAGAGTAGTTCATGCACATTGGTAGTCCCTCACTCAAGGAACCAAAATGAAACTCTCAAAGGTTTTAACTATAGGAACGGTTCTGGTGGCTTCTAGTGCAATTTACGTCATTGCACCTACTCAGGCTTATGCCGCTTCCTCTACCCAAGCTGCGCTAGCTGTTGAAAATCTCAGCGAGGCAATGCCGTTGATACTAGCAGACCGTTTTGAGCGTCCTGCGTTAAATGGGTCAACTCAGCAGATTCTCAATCGAATCGAGAACCGTACTGATCGACTTCGTGATTCTCTGGACTCTACCCTCGATGACAGCCGTTTGAATGGCTCTAATCGGGAAGATAACATCAACCAGTTTGTCAGAGACTTTGAAGAAGCAACAAAAGGTCTACGCGATCGCTTCGACAGAGGTCAAAGAATCTCAGACAATGTTCAAGAAGTACTCAATCAGGCATCAAGAATCGACAATTTCATACGTCGCCAACGTCTAAACACTAGTGTTGAACGCGAGTGGGTGAGTCTGCGCCAAGATCTGAATGAATTAGCACGTCTATCTAACGTAGCTAGAAGATTCTAGCCATAAAGTAGCGATATACAAGTAACTCCGCCGTTTTATCTTTGGCGCTTTGCATCATCAGTTGGCTGATTAGTCTTCAAGACGACGGCAAAGGGAAGAACACGTTCAATACACCTGCTACGCACGACTACTCAACTGTACACGTCGCAGTTGTAAAACCTCAGCATACAGAGCTTCGAGCTGGGTGATATTGTCACTAAGGGTGTAGCGCTCTAAAACCCGCGCCCTTGCCTTTTGTCCTAGTAACGCTGTCCACTCCGGGTGATCACGAAACTGAGGCAAAAGAGTGTGTAGTTGGGAGGTTACCCGATGAGTATTGAGAACGACACCTGCGCCATTCTCCAAAACTTCCCCATCTGCACCCGCATCGGTTGCGACACAAGCAACGCCACAAGCCATCGCTTCTAGTAAGGATAGGGACAGTCCTTCCAAAAGAGATGGCAAAATAAACACATCTGCTGCCCGCAGAATGTCGATTCGCCGCTGTTCATCTGCAACAAATCCCAGCCAAATGATGCCGTGTTCTTCTCCATAAAAGGGCATCAAAGAAGCCCAGAGTGAGCCGTTACCCACAATCACTAGCTGGCTAGATTCGCCAAGTTCACATTGCTTCCAAGCTTTGAGTAGTGCCTCGACATTTTTCTCGGTAGAAATTCGACCTTGGTAAACAAACAAGCGTTGAGCTTTCAGTTGTGACTTGAAGTTGGATGAACCCGGAGAATATTTTTGGACATCAACTCCATTCGGGATAACAGCCAGCTTCTGGGAGGGTACACCTAAGCGCACGAGGAAATTCCGCTGAAGCTGAGAAAAGATAATTACCCGGTCATAGTGCGCTAGAAATGGCGCATAGAGTTGATAGGTGAAAAGTTGCGTTCCTGACTTGAGGTTTCGCCGCTTACCATCAAAAGGTGGATGAAAGGTAGCGACGAGCGGGATATTGAGTTCCTCGCAGATTTCTGGGAGTAGGAAGTCTAAAGGAGACAACGTCAGAGAGGCATGAACGAGATCAGGTCGCAGCTGCTTGAGCGATCGCGTTAACACCTTACTCGCTTTGAGCGTGGGTATGGTGTAAACCTGAGACTTGTAGATGAAAGGCAGCGACACTTCCTGACAGCCAGACCAAGTACGATCGTCGGCTTCTTCCTGGGCAAAGTGAAGGAAACTGACTTGGTGACCCCGGTCTAGTAGTGCATTAGTAACCTCTCGACCGTAAGTTACGTTGCCACAAAATGGTGTTTTTTTTCCGATCCAGGCGATATGCATTCAGATTGTTTATCGAGTCTCTATTTGTCAGCGTTGGGTGACATAGATGATCCTGTACGGGAAATATACCAGTTTAAGACGCCTCCAGCGACTACAAGTGTCGCTAAACCTAAAAATACTGTCTCCAACCCCAGTAAAGTCTCGGCAAAACCTGCTAAAGCTAACGGTAAGCTCAAGGCAATATTGATTGCATTGTTTTGTAAACCAAACACCTTTCCTCGCATCTCTGGCGGTGTTTCTCCCTGAATCGTCGTCTGCATCGGAATACCGACCAACGCCGCAAAACCCCCCAAAAGCGTCGTCATTAGTAACGTGAGCCAGAGATGATGGGTAAATACGGACACCCCGATAAGCGATGCAGCCATACCCACAGAACCATATAGGCTGAGTTTGGTATGGGAAACCTGTTGACCCCGGTGTCCCAGAATGGCGGCACCACAAGCCATACCAACGCCACCAGCGGCTAATAAAAAGCCAAACTGAGACGTCTTGATACCGGGGAGGGTTTCCGCCAAGCGCACGGCTAAAACAGCTAAAGCGGCAAAGACGGAAAACAGAATCACCAGTTGCACTAAAGCATTGCGGACACGCCGATTGTGTTTGAGATAGCGTAGACCATCCCGGATGTCTGAAAAGACATGAGGCACCTCTCCTTCAGGCTCATCTCTGTTTTCACCTGTTTTCAGGAGTAGTAATAGTAAGCCTGCGATCGCATAAGAGCCACCTACCAATAATTCTTTCCCAAAATCCCACTCAAACCCTAGCCAACGCACCAGGCTATCGGTCAGTGCGAGGAGCGGGTCACCCACTGCAAAGCCGATAATCAACGATGCCATCATCGTTGTCGTATACAGCGAGTTCGCTGAAAGCAAGTTTTGATGCTTCACAATCAGTGGAATCACCGCCTGCTCTGCCGGAGCAAAAAACTGTGTTAGTGTGGACACCAAAAAAGTAATCCCCAGCAACACGTAGAAACCTACAGGCAAACTGTAGAGCGGTTTCCAGTCTTGAGTAATCCACAACAATATTGGCACTGCCAAGACTAGGATGCCTCGCAGGAGGTTGCTTACTACTAGCACAGCCTTTTTCGACCATCGGTCTACAAAAACCCCAGCCACTGAACCAAACAACACAGCCGGGATTGTAAACGCAATCATCAGTGCTGATACCCAGCCACTGATCGTTTGATTTGCGTCTTGAAAACGGCTGGCAATGATCGCAATCATTAGCACCAGATAAACCTTATCTGCCAGTTGAGAGAAGACCTGACCACTCCACAGCGTTAGGAAGTTACGGTTTTTTAGAACCGGAACAAATCCCCGTTTTAGTGGTTCGACAAGGGCTTCATCCGTGTCTGGTAGAAAACCCTTGGCTTGGGCAGGCGTTAGTTCGGCTTCAGGGGAGCTTGACTTCGCCATAGGATCGGATATTTTTTTAGAAGAATATGTTATTGCTCGTTCTGATTCAGATAATCGCATTCTCTCTCTTTTTGTAATAAATCAAACCCTGATCGAATTGACCTTAAACCGTTTTAATAGGTGGAACATTCAAAAGTCAGGGATAGATAAAGCATCGACTAACGTTGCTGAGCGAATTGCTCGACCGAAGTGATACTGGGCATAATCCCGTAAAACTCGCTCGACTTTCACCCAGGCTGTATCCATAGCATCAACAGTAAATAAACCTCCTTGTGGCAACAGAGTATTAAGCTGAGGCAATTGGGCTTCCGCTAGTTTTTGGAGCAGCGTCAACTCCAAGGCAGTGAGTTTCGCGTTCAGCCGTGGGGGAGGAGGTATCTGAACATCGATCGCATCGCTGGTAGTTGTCTGAGCGATTGTTCCTCCTCTGGCGAGAACTGGACGGGGCAAACTTTGGGCTACAGAGTTATTGTCTGCCAAACTGACAGCACCACCCGCATCGACACTAAAACCAACCCGCCAATCCGGAGAAGTAAAATCTGGCTTAAGCGAGTGCTGCGTCACACAACAAACTTGAACTTGAGGAGCGACACCCGCTAACGCTAGTAGGTGAAAGACTCCGTGGGATAAGTGCGCCAGTACCGAGGCTGTCTTCAACTTGTCAGTAGAAGGCTTGGGTAAGTACTCCAAACGCCGTAGATGTTCATTGAGCAAGGCGTAGAGTTCCTCCTGCGGTTGCTCGCTCAAGGCGTGACAGAGGACTAATTCTGCCAGATATTGACTTGCCGCCAACTTACTGAGATCTTTACTTAAGCCGGGATATGATTCTAGGGTTTCAGCTTGGGTAATTTTGTCGAGCGATCGCCCTTTGGCAACCAGCAGCTCATTAACGACAAACAAGCCACTTCTGCCTCCCAGTTTCGAGTTCTGCTTACGTGCGCCCGGTGCCACTACCCGAATCAGCCCAAACTCCCGTGTTAAGACTGTCACTAATCTGTCCGCTTCTCCCAGCGGCATACTTTTAAGATTGATTCCAGTGGCTTTGTAGGTTCGACTCATCACTGATTTTGGGTTTTACTTTTCCTCGCTTACTCAAAGAGGGATAGGCGAGTAGATTTTGAATTAAAGACCAAAGAATCAGTGACAGCCAGGTTAATACCAAACGTGCTAGCAATTCCTAGTTCTTTAGTTCAAAATCAAGAATGTTCCTCCTCGTCTCGCGACGTGAGCTGCCGAAGCAACTCTGGTCCGCGAGATGTGCCCAAGCGCGTTGCACCAGCAAGGACTAAATCATAGGCTTGTTCAATGGTGCGGATGCCTCCTGCTGCTTTGATGCCAACTTGTCCCTGTGTAACCTCTTTTAAGAGGCGAACGTCAGCAACTGTAGCACCTCCGTTCCAGCCGGTGTTGGTTTTGAGAAATTGTGCTCCTGCATCCATACATAGTTCCGCAGCAAGACGCTTTTGGGCATCTGTCAACAGAGCAGTTTCTAGTATCACTTTGACAGTTTGCTCGGTTTCCTCACAAATTTGGGCAATTTCCCGATACAGTTCGTTGGTTTTTCCAGCTTTTAAGCTACCTATGTGAATAACTACATCTAGCTCTGTTGCACCATTATCTGTAGCCTCTTGCGCTTCGTAGAGCTTCACGGCTGGTGTTGTTGCCCCTGTTGGAAAACCAATCACTGTACAAACTTTCGGTGCTTTACCGTAAAGCAGATCAGCCGCTTGTTTCACATAAACTGGGTACACACACACAGCGGCAAAGCCAAACCGCTCTGCCTCATAACAACACTTTTCGACTTGCTCTGCTGTTGCGGCTGGATCGAGCAGTGCATGATCGATCAACGGCGCAATATCTATATTCGGATAGTCTATAGCCATCCTTTTATCTGCCAGCGACTCCTTCTTCACTTTTATCAAATTATTAAGATATTAAGAAAAATTAAAGGCATTTTCTTAGAAATCGCTATGGGGAGATAGCCTCTTTGTCGCTCTAACTGAATAAAGAAAACCCACCCAATTCGTCTCCGTTGGCAAAGCCTTCTGGAGAAGGATTAGAGAGCGTATACTTTGCTAACGCTTGGATTACGAAGAGAGATGGAGGAGGGTGATGTTATGCTTGCTAAAAAGGCTTTAAGGATAAAACACAATGAAAACTCGTGGCTTTACAGTCATTGTGTATAAAGAAGAGGATATGTATATCGCTGAATGTCCAGAAGTTGGCACAGTTGATCAGGGGGAAACCATTGAGCAGGCGATCGCTGGTTTGAAAGAAGCTACACGGCTTTACTTAGAGGAATTTCCTTTACCTGCAACATCTCCAAGATATGTGACCAGCATTGAAGTTAGCTATACCTAGATTGCCACGAATCTCAAGTAGAGAAGCGATTCGGGCACTAGAATGTTTGGGTTTTGAGCAAGTTCGACAAACTGGTAGCCATGTTGTGATGAAGAGGAAAACCGCAGATGGCGAGATTGGATGTGTTGTCCCCGTGCATCGAGAACTGAAGATAGGTACACTAAGCGGTATTCTTAAGCAAGCGCAAGTTACTCCTGAAGAGTTCATCGAGAGCTTATAAGGTTTAACACTTCGTCAGACTGTGTGAAAACTAACAGATTAGGCGATCGCACTTGGTTTTTGTTATCCTCCTTGCTTTTTTCGTGAGGTACTATGAAGGCGGTATCTAGTAGAAGTAGATTCTGGGTATGACTCCGGCATCCAATGAACAACTAGGCATCATCCGTACAGAACGTGGACTGTCGATCGCAGGAACGCGCATCACCCTCTATGATGTGATGGATTACGTGACTGCTGAGTATCCACCTAAGTTTATTCGCGGTATGCTCAACTTGACAGATGAGCAAGTTAATGCTGCCTTGTTTTATATTGAGGCAAATCGTGCTGAAGTAGAAGCCGAGTATCAAACTGTTTTAAAGGAAGCAGAAGAAATACGGCAGTACTGGGAAGAACGCAATCGCGAACACTTTGCCCGGATTGCGGCAATGCCACCAAAGCCAGGTCGAGAGGCACTTTGGGCAAAGCTTCAAGCACAGAAAGCCAGACATGAATCGAAGGCATGATTTTCCTCATTGACCATAATCTTGAGGGACATGCACTGATTCTGTTGGGTAATATTGCTAATCAAGGCTGGCTTGAGTTACTACCGATCCGCTTTGTTACCTTCAAAGAGATGGAGTTGTCGATTGATAGCAGCGACCGCATGGTTTGGCGAATTGCTGAAGCAAACCAAATGATTTTGATGACGGCAAATCGGAGCATGAAAGGTGAGGAGTCATTAGAGCAAGTCCTTCGTGAAGAAAACACGCCCAATTCGCTCCCTGTTATTACGATTGGAAGTTTGGATCGATTGCTAGATGAACGAGATTACCGGAATCGCTGTGTCGATCGTCTCCTTGAGATTTTGCTTGATATTGAAAACTATATGGGAGTCGGTCGGCTGTTCATTCCATGAAGCGTTCTGGTTCTAGTTGATGATTGAGCGATCGCTTTTCTTTACGCTTCAATCTAGTGGTTGAGTGAATGCGCTAGCTCTTTCTCCTGCCGCTCCGTTGGCAAAGCCTTCTGGAGAAAGAGTAGAGCGTATATTTTGCTAACACCTGGATTCACGAAGATATCAGTTGAATTTGAGGATCGCGTAGGTAGTCTTGAGTCTGGGATTCAATTAAGCATCGGTTTTGAATAGTGAGTTCGTTTGTAGTAACCTCTCGCTTGAGCGCCTGAATGAAGCGTTCCGTGACATACTCCATAATCACGGGTTGTAGCGTTAAACCTGTGTCTGCGGTTTCAATAAGCGATCGCGCCTGAAGTGACTCCAATGCCTCTAGTAGCTCTCGCAGAGGTACTTTGGGCAGGATTTCTTCCTGTAATTTTGCGGGCATTACCGCTTCTCGGTTAATCACCAACCAGTACATAATTTGTTGTTGCAGGGCAGATAAGCGCTCGAACTGGCGATCGAGTAAGTCCCACAAATCGCTAAAAACATGGCTTCCTTGGGCTAAAAATCCCTGAATATTGCCGCCAAATAGCGTTTGAATCGTTGTTGCAGCAATCTTAATCGCAAGGGGGTTGCCACCAAAGTAATTAACAAGGGTTTGACTCTGGGATTTTGTAGCTTCTAAGCCTTTGGCGATGAGGATTTGCTGACCTTCTGCGCCTGCGAGTCCTTGCAGTTGTAGCGATCGCACGGGGAGTTTTTTTCCTTGCCGCAGGGCGAATCCGCCTGGTTTGTCTCGTCCGGTGATAATCAGGCAACTTTGGTGAGGTTCATCGCAGATGCGATCGAATAACTGGTGGTAGGCTTCATAACCCGGTTGGTACTGTCCACTGCGATTTCCGTCTTGCAAGATCGACTCAACGTTATCGAGGACTAACAAACAGCGTTTTGAGCGCAACTGTTTCATTAGGGTATCGATTGAGTTGTCGATTGTGACCTCTGAACCCACTAAAATGGGTAAAATTTCGCTGACGATGAGTTCTAAGAGCGGTGCTTGCTGTAAGCTGCGCCAAATCACACAGTCAAATTGGGATTGTAGTTGTTGAGCGAGTTTCACCGAGAGGGCAGTTTTGCCCATCCCGCCGAGTCCGAAGATTTCAATTGCACGGCAGCAGTCCTCAAGAATCCAGGTTTCTAGCGTTTGTAGTTCCCCTTGCCGACCGTAAAATCGGGAAACATCGGGCGCTTCTCCCCAATCTTGCCTATCTTGAATGATGGGTAATGTAGTTGCAGCTTGTTGCAACTGTTGGTAGCGACGCAAAACAGCTTGAAGATTGCGCTTCGAGACAGGTTCGCCAAGGGATTGGGTGAGCGATCGCCACAAGTGCGAACCGACTTGTTTGATGTAGTCGTATTCATAACCTGACTGCTCGGCAATCTCCCGGTAAGAGGTTCCCGTCCAAGTTTCCAGAAAGACTACCGATTGAACATCGTTGAGTCCTTGCCTCTGGTTGGCAGTGTGTAACAGAGTATCGACTAGGGTAAGCGCTTCTTGTTCCGTCATTGCTAGTTATTTTGAATGATGGTTAAATTTACCGGATTCTTCAGGTTGCCGCTCAGCGAATTTACAAAAGGTTTACATCCCCCAATAGTGGGATATTATTTTGGCGATTGTTGATAGTGAGTCTTTGTCCTCGGTTAGCAGGCTGTAAAAGCGTATCGGCTAAAGCGATCGCATCTTGTTCCGTCATTGCCAGCTATCTTGACCTGTTGTTGATTCATCTGCATATTTGCTGGGTATTACGCGAAAGTTGCAAAAAGTTTACAAAAATAACTCACTTTTTCTCACCGACAGTGCGATCAGGCGTGGGTTATTCCTTATGTCATGCAGGAATATAAATTTTTCCTTGAAACCAAAAAAGGATATAGAAAATGACCTTTGGAGTTCCCACGTCAACAACGACCGTAACAGCAACAGGCAACAATAACATTGATGGTTTACTGATTGGGACTAGGTGGACATCTACCTCAGTGAGCTTTAGCTTCACTGACAGCATCAATGACTATGAGTCTGGTTATGCAAACCGTGCGACTCATGCAGCTAGCTTCCAAACGCTAAACGAAACTCAGCGAGCTGCTGCGCGGAGATGGATAGGGACAGGGGGGGAGTTCTACAATGTCTCCTTACTCAGCCCGTTTGAACTGACTGGTGCCAGCGATCGCGATGCAACGATCCGCATGGCAGAGTCTAACGACCCAGGCACAGCCTACGCCTATTACCCTAATGGCTCTTCTGTTGAAGGGGGCGATGTATGGTTTAACCCGCGTGACTACAACAGCCCGACCATCGGTAACTATGCCTATCTCACCTTTGGGCATGAGTTTGGTCATGCACTGGGTCTGAAGCACCCTCATGAGACTGGTGGTGTTCGCAACGTCGCTATGAACTCCGACCGCGACTCAATGGAGTTCTCGATTATGAGCTACCGGTCATATGTGGGTGCCTCGACCACCGGCGGATACACTAACGAGTATGGGGGATATGCACAATCGCTGATGATGTACGACATCGCTGCGATTCAGCATATGTACGGTGCGTGGTTTGGCTACAACTCCACCAACACCACTTACACCTTCTCCACCACCACGGGGGAGATGTTTGTCAATGGCGTCGGACAAGGTACACCGGCTGCCAACCGCATCTTCCGCACAATCTGGGATGGTAACGGGATCGACACCTACGACTTCTCGAACTACACCACTAATCAATCAATTGACCTGACACCAGGCGGTTGGTCTGACCTGGATGCTAGTGGTAACTTCCAAAACGCCAATCTTGGCAACGGCAATTATGCTCGTGGTCATGTGTTCAACGCGCTTCAGTACAATGGCGATGTTCGCTCGTTGATCGAAAACGCCAACGGTGGTTCGGGGAACGACACAATTGTCGGCAACAGCGCTAACAACGTCCTGAATGGCAATGGCGGCAATGACACCCTCAACGGCGGTGATGGCAATGACACCCTCAACGGCGGCGATGGCAATGATACCATCAGCGGTGGTGGAGGCGATGATTACATGAATGGTGGTGCTGGTATCGACACCGTCAATTACACACACTGGAGTGGTGGAGGCACTTACAATCTCGCAACTGGAGTTGCATCCTTCCCAGGCTTCTATGACGAGGAGATTCTCAACTTTGAGAACATCCTTACCGGAGGCGGGAATGACACAGTGATTGGCAGTAGTGCTAATAATACTCTCAACGCTGGTGCTGGCAACGACAACATTAACGGTGGGGATGGCATTGACACAATTTACGGCGGTGCCGGAAATGATACCGTTGATGGTGGGAATGGCAATGACCTCATCTATCTTGGCGACGGCGACGACTACGTCAACATCATTTCCGGAGGCAACGACACCTTCTACGGCGGCAATGGCAATGACTTCATTTATGGGTATACCGGCAACGAAACCTACTACGGCGAGGCTGGCAATGACACTCTGTGGGGGTCTTCCGGCAACGATACGATTAACGGTGGCGCTGGTGCAGATTCTCTGGATGGAGGTGCAAATACTGATACTCTTTCCTACGTCGGCTCTACGGCAGGAGTGAGTGTCAACCTCGCCACGAATACAGTGAGTGGTGGTGATGCCATCGGTGACACTATTGTCAACTTTGAAAATGTGACGGGTTCGAGTTTTAACGATACTCTCACTGGCAGTAGCGGTAACAATATCCTCGATGGTGGGGTGGGAAATGACACCATCAACGGTGGGGATGGCATTGACACAATTTACGGCGGTGCCGGAAATGATACCGTTGATGGTGGGAATGGCGATGACCGAATCTACCTTGGTGACGGCGACGACTACCTCAACATCACCTCCTTGGGCAACGACACCTTCTACGGCGGCAATGGCAATGACTTCATTTATGGGTACACCGGCAACGAAACTTACTACGGCGAAGCCGGCAATGACACTCTGCTAGGCTATTCTGGTAACGACATCCTGATTGGCGGAGCGGGGAAAGATACCTTAACTGGTGGGAGTGGCATTGATAAATTCACCTACACAGCTCTGAGCGATTCCTTGTTAGCCAATTATGATGTCATTACTGACTACACTAGTGGTGAGCAAATTGATGCTCCTAGTTCTATCTTTGCAGCAACGCTCACTACCTTTATTGGTACCGCAGCTAGTTTGAGTGCAGCTGCTATCTCTGGTGTACTGACTAGTGGTGTGTTTGGAGGCAATAGTGCTAGAGCATTTACCGTTACTGGTCAAAGCGGAACGTTCATCGCTCTCAATGACGCAGTATCTGGCTTTAATTCTACAACTGACTCGATCATTTTCCTCCAGAATTTTACGATTGGAGCGGCTTCCCCTGTTTCTATTGTCTAGAGGAGGTTAATCGTCGATAGACATTACAAAAATAATTTAGGGTGGGCATTGCTCACCCTACACCTATGTCTTAATTGCGAGTCTCATCCCCTCCTGGACTAACTACTTAATCAATAAAAATTAATGAGCGCATTTAGAAGAAAAATACTTCATCAATAGGGCTATTGCTTTCGCAATCTTGATAACTTCATTTTGAGAGGCTTGTTAGCTTAAGAGGGTTGAATTGAATCAGTAAAATAGGTAGGGGAAAGTCGGAGGTTTGACAATGAATAGATATTTTAAAAAGTACTACATTATATTTTTTTTTAGTACAGCTTTTATATTTACTTTACTAGCTGTTTCAAAACCGTTTGCTCAAGAAAGAGTTCAACACCCAAACGACGAACCTAAAATGACTTATCAACAAGAATTTCAGCCCAACGATCAGATATCTTCAAAGTTTTCCAGCAAGGAACATCAGATAATTCATCTGGATGCAAAAGAATTTCATTTTGAAACCCATGTGGACTTTCCCTCTTCAGTCCAGACAAATCCAGATAACTATGCAGAGTCTATTACTCACGACAATAACGGCGCTCTCGATATTACTCTGATCAATCAGGGTAATACTATCAAATATCTTTTGCAAGTTTCCAGCATACCTGAGCAGCAATGTCAATCAGACACGATTAGAGCATGTCAACAGGGGGCAGCCGCACCTGCCAGAGGCAATGTTGCGGAAATTCAAATTGCGCTGCCAGGAAGTAAATTAATTCCAGGAACCTATACCTTTGGAGAAGCTGGCTCAACACCCATAGAAGATGTAATTACTTACTCACGCCAATTGTACTCAGACCCTTCTCATGGCAAGTTAGGATGCCAGGTATGGGGCGCGGGGGCGCTCAATGTTAAAAGGGCTGTATATGATGTGAATGGCAAGCTAGAATATCTCGAAGCAAGCTTGTTCCGAGCGTGTGATCAAACAGCACCTTTCCCACCTACACTACCAGAGGATAATCTGCCGCAGGTTGAAGTAGAAAACATAGAAAAATACACATACCATGCTTCTTGGCGTGGTCACATGAAAGTTGCGGGAGAAGCTATAAGGTAGGTTAAACCTAATTGATTATAACCTCAGGCAAATATTTGGGCATTGGAATAAAAAAAGGGAGCAACGGAATCGGGATTTGCCGTAGTGCGTATGCCCCTATTGGATGATTTGAGTTAATTGGCACTTGGAACAGTACATTGAGCCGTCTGTAATGATTAAAGTTCTTAGCTTGCTAGGTTACCATTACTATGCATTACTACCAATATCTCCTAGCAGATACTATCTCTCTATTGCACAGAAGTCTTTTTCTGTTCTCCTGCTGGCTCAAAAGCCGTGTATTTTCCACCTAATGCTTCGACAATGGTGTGTGTATTCGTTACAAGCATTTTGACATAGGTATCCGCTTCACCGCCTGGTGCGCCGATTGAATCAGAGTAGAGTTCTCGCGACGCTAACTTGACTCCAGCTTCCTCAGCCACAGTTTTAATCAACGCTGGATTAATCGTTGTTTCTGCAAAAATGCTTTTGACCCCAGTTTGTCTGACTGAGTCCGACAAGCTTTTCACTGTCTGGGCACTGGGTTGTTCTTCTGTGCTGATGCCAATTAGGGTACCTGCTACTGGTATACCGTAAGCGCGGGAATAGTATTGAAACGCATCGTGGGTTGTGATTAGCTTGCGCTGATTCTGTGGAATTGTTTGGATCTGTTGGCTAATCCAGGTATCGAGTTGCTTTAATTCATTGGTAAGTTGCGCTGCGTTGTCTGTAAATTCTTGTTTGTCTTCGGGTGAAAGTGCAATGAGTTGGTCACGAATCGCATTGACCATTGCGATCGCATTTTTCGCATTACCCCAAACATGAGGGTCAGGCTCTTTTCTCCCTTTGTAATTAAAATCTAAAGGCTGCACAACTTCCCCAACGGCAAACTTCTTGGCATTAGCCCCTGCTGAGTTCATCAACTTAATTAGCCCTGGCTCCAGATTGTAGCCGTTGTAGAGAATCAAATCGGCTTTCTCCAAGGCAATACTATCGGCTGGTACTGGCTCGTAAACGTGAGGGTCAGCTCCTGGTTTTAAGATACCTGTGAGTTCAATCTCGTCTCCTCCTACTTGTTCTGTCCAGTCGGTAATCATTGTGCTGGTAGACACAACCTTCGGCTTATCGTCATCACTAGAAGTGTTCTGGTCGGTAGATGTTGAATTGCACCCACTCATCCAAAGGGCGAAGATTAGCCCAACTGCCAACCATCCGTATTTTCTGCCTGGGGATTGAGTTACTACTTTCATACAATTGATACATTTATTTTCATATTCCTTTCATTTTTTACAGTAAGCTACTTTCATATTTCTTTCATATTCTTTTTTCTGGAAAAGCTCCACCATGGAAACTGCCACTTTCCGTACAGTCAGTTCAACCAAGTAGAGATGAGCAACAGGTAGATAACTAGGGGTTACAGATGGAAAGCGTTACAGTTCAGCAATTGGGTGTGCAGTACCGCATGGTAGAGGCTCTGAAGGATGTCAACTGCGATATCAAACCAGGGCGACTCACAGGAATTATTGGTCCCAATGGTGCAGGAAAAAGTACCCTGATTAAAGCCATGCTGGGGTTAGTTCCGACAACTGGTGGAACGGCGATGTACAAGGGGAAACCCTTGATGGAGCAGTTGGAGAAGGTGGCGTATGTGCCACAGCGATCGCAAATTGACTGGACTTATCCTGCAACAGTGTGGGATGTGGTGCTGATGGGTCGAGTGCGGAAAACTGGCTGGTTTCGTCGCTATTCAATGGTGTCAAGGCATTTAGCGGCAGAGGCTTTAGATCGCGTTGGCATGAGTGATTATCGCAATCGCCCTATTGGACAACTATCGGGAGGACAGCAACAGCGAGTCTTTTTGGCTAGGGCACTGACTGAAGAAGCTGAGATTTTCTGCTTTGATGAGCCTTTAGTAGGGATTGATAAAAAAACTGAAGCCGTAATTTTTGATATCTTCCACGAACTTGCCAACGCTGGCAAAACCCTAATGGTTGTAAACCACGATTTGGGACAGGCAATTACTAATTTTGACGACTTGATTCTGCTGAATCGAGAAATAATTGCCAGTGGTTCCCGCAAGCAGGTGCTGAGTGCGGATAACCTGCAACGCGCCTATGGGGGTCAAGTTGTGTTCTTCTCTGAAGAAGCAGCAGCTTAAATGGTTATTGACAAACAACAAATAACCAACCACAAATAACAAACATATGCTAGAAGCGTTGATTGAACCGCTGCAATACGGCTTTATGCAGCGATCTCTTATGACTGCTGTTTTAGTTGGCATTGTTTGCGCTACGGTAGGCAGTTACTTGATGGTGCAGCGGCTTGCTTTGTTGGGAGATGCGATTAGCCATTCTGTCTTGCCGGGTTTAGCGATCGCGTTTATTGTAGGTGCTGATATTTTTGTCGGGGCGTTCATTGCTGGCATTATTAGCACAATGGTGATTGCTTGGATACGGACGCGATCGCAAATTAAAGAAGATGCAGCAATGGGCATTGTCTTTTCTGCCTTTTTTGCACTGGGTATTACCTTAATTACTATTGTTCAGAAAGACAATAAAATAGACCTTAATCACTTCCTTTTTGGCAATATTTTGAGTGTTAGTAATGAAGAAGTGATCAATACAGCGATTATTACTTTAATTGTCCTCTCAATTGTCGTGCTGCTGTACAAAGAATTGATGTTTTATACCTTTGACCCAGTTGGGGCAAAAGCGGCTGGACTCCCAACCAACTTGCTTGACTTTGGTCTAATGATTTTGATTGCTCTAACTATTGTTGCCAGTCTCAAAGCCGTTGGTGTAATCCTAGTTCTTGCTATGCTAATTACTCCCGGAGCAACGGCTTACTTATTGGTCACGCGACTGCAACAAATGATGATTTTAGGGTCTGCAATTGGTGTTATGGCTAGCATTAGCGGGATGTACCTGAGCTATTTTTTCAATCTGCCATCTGGTCCCGCAATTGTGTTAGTTGCTTTCAGTTTTTTTATGCTGGCGTTTTTGTTTAGCCCTAGTCAAGGGATTTTGACTAATCCTCGTTCTAATTCGGGGCAGTCACAGATTTGGCGAGAGATTAAGAGTTTGCTGCGTTGAAGATTTCAGATTGAGCGACAATGAAAAACAAACCCTTACTGTTAAACAGGTAGAACACAACATGACTCAGCTATCTTCTAACCGTACTGCTCGTTTAGGCAGGGTATTTCCCGAACGCCAACTATCACCCGAAGAGAAAGCCAGACGCAAAGCTGAAGATGAAGCATTTTATCAGCGTTGTCGCCTGATTTTTGATCGAGTTCAACCTGAGCTAATTGAGGAATACTACGACTGGTTTATCATTATCGAACCGGACAGCGGAGATTATTTCATCGATCTAGATGAAAAAGTTGCAAGGGCAAATGCGCGTGAGAAACATCCTGATAAGAAGCGACTTATCATGCGCCTCAATGAAACTGGAACTTGCGGCAGAATATGATTTCAGGAGAGTTCAGTGATAGGGGGGAGTTAATCTTTGAGATTGGATTAATTGCTGCTGATGGTGATGTTATCCCAGTCAAGGCGCTCTTAGATACAGGCTTCACGGGTTGGTTGGCAATTGACAACCAAGACGCTGAGAGTCTAGGGTGGCTACTTGATAGCGATCAACGGGATATGCAAACGGCACGGGGAGAAGCACGGTTTAATCTTTATGAGGGAACTATGCTTCTGGATGGACAGGAATTCACAATTGAAGTCCTAGGTAGCAATGAACTGGAAAACATTCTCTTGGGTGTACGTTGGTTGCAAACCAAGCGGTTAGTAGCAGATTTTCCAGCAGGAGTGTTAACGCTGGGGTAAGAGCGAGGAACTGCGCCCCCGCTTCGCTAAGGCAGTTGGTTTAAAGATAAATCCATGCTTAAACAACCCTGGCTAGAAATAGCCGAATATGCTTCCCTAGCTAGTTCCGCATTAGGAATCATTGCAGCAGCTACGTCAAGTCAGATGATGTATGCAGCAGTGCCTCTGACGCTGGCTCTTTCGCTGAATCTGGTTAATCGAAAACGAGCCTACCAACAGACACGGCAGTACATAACAAACGCGATCGCTGATGTGCATCAAGTCATTCAATCCCTACATCAGCAAGTTCAGACGCTGCCAACTCAAGCCATAGATCTCACAGAGGTAGAAGCAGATATTGTCGCTCTCAAAGCACAGCTACAAGCTCTTGAGTGCGCGGACACGGTGCAAATTTATCATAACAATGAATCTCAGTTAGCTTCAACCAATGATTCCAAAGAAATACCCCAGCAAGAAATTGGGAGTGACAATATAGCGCTAGGTAGCTTGACCAAAATTTTAGTAATTGGCGTTTGCAGGGAAGGTTGCGAAGCAGTTAACCGCATTATCGAGGCTGAGGTAACTGGCATCGAATTTTTGCAGGTTGACACTGATGCTAATGCATTAACTCAATCCTCATCTGCTGCAAAACAATTGCCAATTGGACAAAGGTTGATGCGAGGGCTTGGTGCAGGTGGGAATCCAGCGATTGGACAGAAGGCGGCTGAGGAATCTCGCGAGGAAATTGCTAAGGCAATAGGATACACTGATGTCGTTTTTATTGTTGCCAGGATGGGAGGCGGCACTGGCACAGGCGCGGCACCGATTATTGCTGAAGTGGCAAAAGAAATGGGAGCCTTAACTATCGGTGTTGTCAGCCGTCCCTTTACCCATGAAGGACGCAGACGCAGCTCTCAAGCCGAGGAAGGTATTGCCGCTTTGGAAAGCCGAGTGGATACGCTTGTGGTTATACCTCTTAACAAGCTTTTGTCAGTAATTTCTGAACAGACACCGCCTCAAGAAGCCTTTAGAGTTGCCGATGATGCTCTGCGTCAAGCAGTGCAAGGAATTTCCGATATTATTAGTAATCCTGGTTTATTTAGTCTTGATTTTTCCCATGTCCGAGGTGTGATGGCAGATGCAGGCTCAGTAATGATGGGCATAGGTGTCGGTTCCGGAAAGTCGAGAGCCAGAGAAGCAGCAATGGCGGCAATTTCTTCTCCCTTGCTTGAGTATTCTGTTGAAGGAGCTAAAGGTGTCATCATTAAGCTCACCTCTGGTAGTGATTTAACCTATGGTGAAGTTAATGCCGCCGTGGAAACGATATCTGAGGTTGTCGATCCTAGTGCCAACATCATTTTTGACATAGTGGTTGATGACAAAATGGGAGATGAGGTCAGAATCACGGTCATTGCCACCGGATATAGCAGGAATGTTCCTGATGCCAGAGAGGTTCCTTACCAACAAAGACGTGTTCCTTACATAGGATCGATTCCTAAGACCAGATTTGATGACAGCTCTCAGTAACAGGCGAACGATGGGATAGTTTCTGTAAGAGTTATAGCAGCTCTTCATTCGTAGTAGGATTGTCTAATTAAGGAAGAGTTAATGGTTGAAATTAGTTTAGTTTTTATTGATAGATCTAAGTCTGCATGATTGCATTTTTGACTTTAATGTGAAGGCGATCGCACTAATCTATCCATAAGTCACTAACTTAAATTTGAGTGCAATAACTCTCTGGCCTAGCTTGACTCACTTCAAACAGTTGCATATTGCATTCTTTTCCCTGATTAGAGCTTTCTACTGTTGAAGTATGAACAGTTGAGGTAAAAAAATCAATATGTTACTTACACGTCAACAAGCCAAAGCGCAAAAACGAAATGCTAAAAGGCTAGGTCAGTTACTCCAAGATGCTAGAAAGGAACTAGAGCAAAGCCTTGGTGTTATTGAATGTACCGCTATTGACCAAGGCACTTGGGGAAGAACAGATGTTTCTTATTCTCAGGAGGCACATTCGGTTATTGGGCAAATTTTAGCGATCGCGAATTCCTGGCACCAGTTCAACCACTTTGAAATTGATGAGAAACTATCCCAGCTTGAGAAACAATTTTACCAAGACTAGTAATTCTTACTCTTCTCTACTAGGCTGAGACACCAAAGACCAGCCTAAGCGGGTTGGTTGTTCGTAAATTCGTTTAAGCGTATTGATGTCCCTAACAGAAATCTGGGGCGGATTGCGTACTTGAGAAAAGTACATCGTGTCGGTTTCTAGCGGACTATGACCCCAAATGCCCAAAGCATGACCGAGTTCATGGCGGGCAGTTGCAAGGGTATATTCAACAGTCTGGTCAGGACTGAGTTGGATAGTAAATCGTTGGGATAAAACTGGTTCAGACTGAGTTGCATTCAGTTGGGGTATCTGATGCGAAGCGGTTCCCTGACTTTCTCCTGTGTCAGCTTCTATGTTTCTATCCACTGCGGTACTCAGGTAAAACTCGTAGTTAGTTTCAGCAGAACGAGCGCGAGGCAGATTAAATTGTCCAGTTTCGCGGTTTAAGGAAGCTTGTAGAGGAGGACGCGATCGCAAAATTGAAATATCCGCCCCCTCTGGTTGGGCAATCACTTCTAAAGGCAAATAGACACCCCATTCCTGTACAGCCTGTAATACTGCCTCAACCCAATTGTCGAACCTTTGGATACTGGGGGATGCTTCAGCTTGGTCTAGTGGTCGCGCCACATAAACCTTGACGGGAAACCGAAACCAAACCAAATAGCCTACTGGAGTCAGCTTGACATCAGAAAAGTAGTCACCTGCACCAGTAGTATATTGCCACTGCACTAGTGTTGAAGGTAAAGGGTGAGCCTGAGGAACTGGTAAAGAAGACGAGGATAACTCAGCAGCTACTAGGAAGTCATTTAATTTGGGAGGTGCGCTTTGGGATGTCAGATTACCCTCAGGGATAAATCCAGGGGTTTGCAATTGAGCATCCACTTGTAACGAAGTAAAAATGACCAACACAGTGGAAGCGATCGCCGTCCCAATCAAAATGAGGCATCTCCAGTTGCTGTTCTGGCGACACCTCAGCTTTAATGCAGTACGTTCTCTTCTCCTCAATTTTTCCCCTACTTACACTCCCTTTGCTATGAGTGTCTTTGGGATGTATGTGTTAGAGGTTATTTAACTCAAAGCCTTGGCTTGCTACTGATTCAACCATCCTGCACTCAAAACTACCGTCAACCCCATAAAAATAACAGCAAGCGCCCAGGTAACTCGGTTCAGGGCTGTTTCTGCACTTTTCGTACTTGTAAACAGTTGCGCCTGTCCACCGATCCCCCCAATTCCATCGCCCTTAGGACTATGCAGCAATACCAAAATAACCAAACCCAAGGCAGACACTGCCCAAACAATTTTTAGAACGTTATCAATCGTCATGACGAAAACTCTGAGGGAAAATTAAGAGTGGTTAACAAGTAGCGTTTAGCTTAATTCACTCGTGAAATGACACGAAAGGTGTGCCTAGTCCAAAAGTGAAAATCTCGATAATAGCTAAATGCTAGCAGCTAACCACTCCCTTTCGTTAGAGAGAGACGCGCACGGGTGTTCGATTCGCCCGGACTTCAAACTCAGTGGGTTGAAGAAGCGATCGCCCAGTCATCTCGATTGGCTGCGACAGTCTTAAGATTTCTAGAATCGTCGGTGCGAGATCCGCCAGACATCCGTCGCTGCGTAGAACAACATCCGTACCATGTCCAGGGATTTTCAATCCTTCCCCTTCCACCAAAATAAAAGGTACAGGATTAGTTGTGTGAGCTGTCCAAGGGCGACCTTCCTCATCGAACATATATTCAGCATTGCCATGGTCAGCCGTAATCAAAGCCGTACCACCAGCTTTGTTAATGCTTTCGATTAGCCGTCCCATACATCGATCTACAGTTTCAACCGCTTGGACACAAGCCTCCATGTTCCCCGTGTGACCCACCATATCGGTATTGGCGTAATTGATCACAATTAGAGAGTAAATGCGCTTTTCAATCGCAGCGATTACGACATCCGTTACTGCTACGGCTGACATGGCAGGTGCCCGATCATACGTGGCTACCATCGGACTTTGCACGAGTTCCCGATCTTCGCCATCAAAGGGCAGTTCTAAACCACCATTGAAAAAGTATGTTACGTGGGCGTATTTCTCGGTTTCAGCGGTACGAAATTGGAGTAAACCGTTCCTCGCAATCACTTCCCCCAGAATGTTATCCAAGTTCTGAGGCTCAAACGCTACTAAGACAGGGAATGATGGTTCGTACTGAGTAAAGGTTGCAAACGTTAGAGGTTGAATTTGAACCCGATCAAAACCCTTAAACGCTGGGTCAACCAAAGCTTGTGTTAGCTGCCGTGCGCGATCAGGGCGGAAGTTAAAGAAGATCACACCATCTCCCGGTTCTACAGCCCCAGGAGCAATTCGCGTTGGCTGGACAAACTCGTCTGTGATATCTGACTCATAGGATGCCTTTAAGACCTCAATGACTGCACGACCGTCCCCAGAACCATCCTGAGTCATGACATCATAGGCTTGCTTGACGCGATCCCAGCGTTTATCTCGATCCATCGCATAGTAGCGACCACTAAGAGTGGTAATGCGCCCAACACCAATCTGATCAATGTGATCCTGAATCTTTTGAATCGCCTCTACACCATCAGTCGGTCGAGTATCACGACCATCTGTAATCGCGTGAATACAGACATCTGACAACCCTTGGGACTTGGCAAAATCTAGTAAGCCAAGCAGATGATCGAGATGAGAATGTACCCCACCTTCAGAACATAAGCCTACTAGGTGAAGCTTACTAGCTCGACCCTTAACTTCTTGGCATACTTGCACCAGCGCTGTATTTTCTCTTATTGTGCCGTCTTCTACAGCATCGGAGATACGAACTAGTTCTTGTGGTACCACGCGCCCCGCACCAATGTTTAGGTGACCCACTTCTGAGTTACCCATTTGACCTTCTGGTAGCCCCACATCTTTCCCAGAAGTCCGGATTAATGTACTAGGGTAAGCAGCCCAAAGGCTGTCCATTACGGGTGTCTCGGCAGCGGCAAGGGCATTTCCTTCAGTTGCCTCGCGGTAGCCCCAGCCGTCCAAGATGACTAGCACCACGGGAGAGACAGGTGCTTGCGCCATAGTATTGCCCTTTATTCATAGATGAATTTCACCGCAATGATATACCATCAGAGCCGATATTCACTGCTGATTTTGCTTTTCCTTTGAGTTTCTAACTTTAGGCAGAAAACAAAGCCTGAAACGCACTCGTTGTAAAGCTTTGCATTTCTATGCTCCTGAGCATCATTCGCTATATGTTGACAATATTCTCAATTAATGCACTTGAGAGGCTGAAATAACTTCATCAACTCTTTTATTCTCTATTTAATCTTTACTAGATATTGTCCCGATCGCGCACAGCCATATCCAGCTCACCATCAAATCCAACTGTTGGAAAAAGTTGCGCTTGGGACACATTGAAAGTTTCTCACCCTAGAATAGGCTCAAACCTAAGCAGGACAGGAAAAACGTTGATGAGACAAAAATGGCTGAAACTCAAGCGCATGAATGGTGGATTACAGAGATACTGGAAGCTTAGCGTAGTTAGTTACTTGGTATTAGGTGAGGCGATCGCTTTTTCTGGGAATTATGCTTGGGGTCAAATCGCCAGTGACAATACCTTGGGAAGTGAAAGTTCTTTAGTCACATCCCCAATACCCGGAGCTTTCCTAATTGAGGGTGGAGCAACTAGGGGGACAAATTTATTCCACAGTTTTAGTGAGTTTTCTGTACCCACCTTCGGTATTGCCTACTTCAACAATGCAGGCGAGATTCAAAACATCCTTAGCCGTGTAACAGGTGGTTCTATCTCTAGCATTGATGGTTTGATTGCTGCCAACGGTACTGCCAACCTGTTTCTACTCAATCCTAACGGCATTATTTTGAGTCCCAATGCATCGCTGAATATTGGCGGGTCTTTCGTTGGGAGTACAGCGAATAGCTTGAACTTTGCTGATGGTACCCAGTTTAGTGCCACTGGTTCCCAAACTACCCCCCTGCTGACCGTGACTGTTCCCCTTGGTTTGCAATACGGAGGTAATGCCGGAAGTATTCAGGTGCAAAATTCTACACTCCAAGTGCCCAATGGTGAAACATTAGCCCTTGTGGGTGGCAATGTGCAGATCAATGGCGCTTCTTTGCAAGCGGAGGCAGGTCGAGTTGAGTTGGGTGGAGTAGCAGGATCAGGAACAGTCGGGCTGAATCTGGATGACAACAACCTGCGTCTGAGTTTTCCCGATGGAGTAGCACTAGCCGATGTATCTTTGAGCAACGCTGCATCAGTCGATGCCAGTGGCAAGGGCGGTGGCAATATCCAGGTACGAGGGAATCGCATTACGCTCACTGATGAATCAGGAATTACGGCAGATACCGAAGGGAACGAGAACGGTGGCGGAATCCTTCTCCAAGCTTCGCAGGTGATAGTCCGGGATGGCTCATTCGTATTAGCTGGTACTTTTAGCACAGGTCAGGGGGGAAATTTGACGGTCAACGCCTCTGATTCTGTGGAAGTAAGCGGAACGACACTAGATGGTGAGGACTCCAGTATCTTGGGGACTGACACATATGGTGCTGGTGCGGCTGGCAACGTGGATATTAACACGCAGCAGTTGATTGTTCGGGATGGGGGACTAGTGTCATCGATTACGCGGGAGCAGGGCGCAGGGGGAAAGTTGACAGTCAACGCCTCTGATTCTGTGCAAGTGAGCGAAGGTGACTTAAAGACTACAACTTACGATGCTGGAGCCGCTGGCAACTTAACGATTAATACTGGACGGTTGATTATCCATGATGGGGCAGTGGTAGGAACGGGTACTTTTGACAAGGGTCAAGGAGGAACTTTAACAGTCACTGCCTCTGATTTTGTGGAACTGGTTGGAACATCAGCAGATGGGCTATTTCCCAGCAGCATATCGACTTCAACTCACAGTGTCGGAAATGCCGGAAACTTAACAATTGACACGGGACGTTTGATTGTACTGGATGGAGCGCGGGTATCAGCCTCTACTTTTGGTGAGGGGAAGGGTGGGATTTTAAGTGTTAGCGCCTCTGACTCTGTGGAAGTGAGTGGAACAGGCGATCGCTTTTTGAGCGGCTTGTTCACTAGAACTTTAGGTGACGGAGATGCTGGAGACTTGACAATTGACACGGGACGGTTGATTGTTCGCGATGGCGCACTGATAGCAGCTAGTAGTACTTTTGGTCAGGGAAATGCGGGAAACTTGAATGTCACCGCCTCTGAGTTTGTAGAATTGATTGGAACATCAGCAGATATCCGGTTTGCCAGTGGCTTATCAGTTGGGACTCAAGCTGAAGGAGATGCCGGGGACTTGACAATCACCACTGGGGTGTTGATTGTCCGCGATGGGGCACAGGTACAAGCTAGTACTTCTGGCAGTGGTCAAGGAGGCACTTTGACGGTGATTGCCTCTGACTTTGTAGAACTAAGCGGAACGACAGCAGATGGTCAGACTCCTAGCGGCTTGTTTTCTACAACTAAGGGTGATGTAGCTGCTGGAGAATTGACAATTGCTACTGGACGGCTGATTATCCGTGATGGGGCATCTGCATCGACTTCCACTTCGGGTTTAGGGGATGCAGGAGATTTGATAGTTAGTGCCTCAGAAGCTGTCGAAGTGCGTGGAACATCAGTTAATGGTAACCCTAGTGTCTTGTCTACTCAAGTCAATCCAGAATCAGCGGGAGATGGGGGGAACTTGACCATCCAAACTGGACGGCTAACTGTTGAGGGGGGGGCACAAGTCTCAGCTGCAACTTTGGGTGCGGGTCGTGGAGGAACATTGACAGTGAGCGCCTCGGACTTGGTAAAACTGATTGGAACATCAGCAAACGGTATTCCCAGTCGCTTGACTACTCAGACTGAAGGTGCTGAAGCGGCTGGAGACTTGAGGATTGATACTAGACAGTTGATTGTCCGCGATGGGGCACAGGTAGAAGCTGGTACTTTCGGTGAGGGGCGGGGAGGGACGTTGAGTGTGAACGCCTCTGAGTCTGTAGAAGTGATTGGTACCTCAGCAGATGGTCGGGTTCTCAGCGGATTGTTTGTTGAAACTGAAGGTGCTGGGGCTGGCGGAAACTTGAGAATTGACACAGGGAACATGATTGTTCGGGATGAAGCCTTGGTATCAGCTCAGACTTCTGGCATAGGACAAGGAGGAAATTTGAGCATTACCGCAGGAGAGCTGAATGTTGAGGATGGCGCTGCCATATCTGTGAATAGTATAGGAACAGGAAGGGCAGGAAACCTGGAAGTCACGTCTGACTCCGTTAGTTTGAACGAGGGATTCATCAGCGCTACGACTTTATCGGGTGACGGCGGGAATATTTCCCTGCAAGTGAAAGACTTACTACTGATGCGTCAGGGGAGTGAGATTTCTACCACGGCTGGTACTGCGCTAGCTGGTGGAGATGGTGGTGATATCACAATTGATGCTCAGTTCATCGTTGCTGTCCCTAAGGAAGGTAGCGACATCAGCGCCAATGCCTTCACAGGTCGAGGCGGTAATATCAACATCACGACTCAAGGGATTTATGGAACCCAATTCCGCCCGAAAGATACCCCTTTAAGTGATATCACTGCCAGTTCTCAATTTGGCATCAACGGTTTCGTGACAATCAATACACCCGATGTTGACCCCAGCCGAGGTTTATCCAATCTACCAACTGAAGTCGTTGATGCCTCCAATCAGATTGCCCAGAATTGTCCGTCTGGAGGAAAAGTCGCTCAAAATCAATTTATTATCACTGGGCGTGGTGGGTTGCCGGACAATCCTAACCAGATGCTTAACAGTGATGCTATTTGGACAGACTTGCGTCCAACTGTTCAAACCGCTGAAACTCACACCATTTCTCAAGAAAGCACATTGCCTACTAACTCCACGGTAAAAACGTTAGTGGAAGCGCAAGAATGGGTGATTAATGACAAAGGGCAGGTTGTTCTAACCAGTTCTACACCCACCGCCACCTCTTATGGTTCATGGCTTTCGCCAGCCGCTTGTCGTCGTTCCTAGTACAGATTTACATAAGTTCACTTAGCTCTTACGCTGCTAAAACCTGAGCTTTATAACTCCGCGTTGTGAAAGGTAGAGGGTAAGCTTAGCTGGAGAGAACCTCAACAAGTTATTGACGTTTGGTGGTAGATTTTTTGGCAGCTTTGGCGGCTTTCTTCGCGGCTTTCTCTGCTGCGATCGCTTCTTGTCTCGCTTGCTCTTTCTCCTCGGCAATCTTATCTAGGTAGTAATGGTAATCTCCCAAATAAGTACGGAATTCCCCATCTCGGATTTCAACAATTTTGTTGGCAACCTGGGAGATGAAATAGCGATCGTGGGAGACAATAATTACCGTGCCATCATAGTTCTGGATCGCTTCTTCCAGCATTTCTTTCGCTGGGATATCTAGGTGATTGGTTGGCTCATCCAAGATAAGTAAATTGGCAGGACGTAAGAGCATCTTAGCTAGAGCTAGACGCGCTTTTTCACCACCACTTAGGGACTCAACTTTTTTAAATACAGTCTCGCCGCTAAACAGGAAGCGCCCTAGTAGAGTGCGGACTTCCTCGTTTTTCCAGTCGGGTACTTCATCATGAATAGTTTGCATGACTGTTCGGCTCAAATCCAAGGCTTCTGCCTGATTCTGCTCGAAGTAGCCAGGGATGACTTGATGGTGTCCCACTTCAACTGTGCCTTCGGTAGGTTGCTCCATACCCATCATTAAGTGGAGGAGGGTGGATTTTCCAGCACCATTGGGACCTAGGAAGGCAATGCGATCGCCTCGTTCAATCAGCAAATCTGCTCCTAAAAACAGAATTTTCTCCCCGTAGGTATGCACTAAATCTTTAATTACCACCACCTCACGACCGCTACGAGGCGCGGGAGGGAAGCGGAAATGGAGGGTTCTTAATCCACCTGTTGGCGCTTCGATTCGTTCAATTTTGTCTAATTGCTTCTCACGGCTTTTGGCTTGGGTACTACGGGTGGCACTGGCTCGAAATCGCTCGACAAACGCTTGTTGCTTGTCCAGTTCTTTCTGCTGACGTTCATAAGCACTTAATTGTGCTTCCTGCGCTTCCGCTTTTTGTTGCAGATAGGCGGAGTAGTTACCTAAGTAAGTACTAGAGACACCACGTTCAGTTTCTACAATCTGAGTGCAGAGACGGTCAAGAAACTCCCGGTCATGCGAGACGATGACCATCGGGGTTTTTAACCCTTTGAGGTAAGTTTCTAGCCATTCGATGGTTTCTAAATCTAAATGGTTAGTTGGCTCGTCCAGCAGTAACAAATCGGGTTTTTGCAGCAGGATTTTGCCTAAACTCATCCGCATCTGCCAGCCACCACTAAAGGCGCTCACAAGGCGATCTCCATCTTCTGCCTCAAATCCCATTTCGGGTAGGATTTTCTCAATTTGTGACTCTAAGCCATAGCCATCCAAACCCTCAAACTGGCGCTGTAAGCGATCTAGCTTGTGAATGAGTTGGTCTAGTTTTTCTGGATCAGCCGTTTCCATGTCTCGCTGCACTTGTGCCAGCGAGTGCTGAACTTGGTTAGCTTCTTTAAAAACTGTCCAAAATTCTTCCCTAACGGTACGGGTGGGATCGACTTCAAATTCTTGAGTGAGGTAGGCGATGTGCAAACTCCCAGGACGAATCACCTCCCCAGCCGTCGGTTCAATCTCCCCCGCAATAATTTTGAGTTGCGTGGATTTGCCTGCACCATTGACCCCAACAAGACCAATGCGATCGCCTGGTTTGACTTCCCAGTTGACATCCTTGAGAACTTCGCCAGTCGGGTAAATTTTACTGATATGTTCGAGTCGCAGCATCAAAAGTCTCCAGGACAGGTGTAGGGGAGATGATAGCGATATACGAAGCTAGAGTCGCAGATTGCTTAATATCCGAGTTAATCGTAACAAAATTTAATTACGGATTGGGCGATCGGTCAGATTGAGTTGTTATGTCCATCACCTACAGTTTATTGATTTAGGTTGGTGCGCTTGTGAATCAAGAATGCGATCGCCAATTCTTAAAAACTTATTTTCACCCTTCCATCCGCAAATCACTAAGTAGGTAGACACAGATAAACGACGGTATGTCAACAAATGTTAAGAGACTAAAATCCTCTTCCCTTCTGCCTTCTGCCCTCTACCTTGCCTCAACAGTAAATATTAGTGCCGACCTACTTAGTATCAGGAAACTAGACATTAACTAGCTGATTCAACCAAAGGCATCTGCTCGGATGCATTCTGCGTTTGATTTGTATTAGCAGCGTCGTCTTCAAGAATCGGTTTGCGAGTATTTAGGTCAAATCGATAGCCATGGGGAAGGATATGAAGCTTAACGCCGCAGAGTGCCAAGTCCTCATCTTTCAAAATTTGACCAAGATTAGTATGGGTAATATCTGAGACATCAATAACAGTAACAGCACCTTCTCCAATCACTTCAAGCTGATTGTTGTTTACGACAATTGCTGTATTCTCGTCAATACCAAATCCTAAAACTACTGGCTGCTGTGCAACAGCTGAGAGTAAACGTCCTATCCGTCCACGCTGTGCGAAATGTTGATCGATTACCACACCGGGTAGAAAAGCCATTCCAGGCTCCATTTTCACGATTTCTACACGGGGATTGGTTTCACCGTCTCCTTCAACAATCATCATATCGGGCATCATTGCAGCACCTGCACTTGTCCCACCAATCACGATGCCTTCAGAAAACCGTTTGTGTAGAGCTTTATCAATATCCGTATCCTTGAGAACACTACTGATGCGAGCTTGATCACCACCTGTGAAAAAGACACCTGTTGCTTTTTCTATTGCTTCCAAGGCACTGGCATCAGTGGCATCTTCCCGATAAACGGTATCAACAATCCGAACATTCTCAACTCCCAGCCGCTCAAACACGCGGGTGTAGTTATCTCCCACTTCCCTCGGTAGTTCGGTTGCGACTGTCATTACAACGATTCGGGCTTGCAGTCCTCCGGAACGTCGAACAAACTCTCGAAGAATCGTACAATCTCCTTCCTTGTCTTCCGCACCACCAATAATTACCAACTGCCCACTGCTATCAGTTGCCATATTCCCCTCGATTCTCTGCTAATAACTCCTATTAAGCCGGACATCATCTGGTTGTTCACACAGCCAAACGGTAGATTTTTATACAGAAATTAATCAACTGGCAAAAAAAGCCCCCTTCCGGTTTGGTAAAATCAAACTACGGTGAAATCCGCTCAAAGTAGGAATTTGACTCGCTTCCAAGGCTTTGCCAGTAACTAAGTGGTTTGGCGAGTAGTCGCGTAAAATGAATCCTGTTGCGTGAGGGTGGATATAGCCACTGAATCGCTATGGGTTTTACGCCATATTCCATAAAATGAGATGATAGAAAACAAAAATTAAACTAATCGAAGAGAGGCACCTCTCTCTTCAGGCTGCGTTGTGTAGGTAAGGAGTTAAGTTGATGAAAAAGTTTGTTCGTTTCCTATCAGTCTTGTGCCTGTTAGTAGGCTGTCTAGGCTGGTTTGGAATGTCTCAGAGTGCCTTGGCTTCGCCCACACCTTTGGTGTACGGAGCTTCTTTAAGTAATGTTACTTCGCCATCATTGCCAATTTTGGTCGCTGAGCTGAATCTGCGTAACACGGCTGATGACAAGCTGGCTACTGAATTTGGCAAGAAAATTGACTTGAACAATACCAATGTTCGAGCCTTTCGTAAGTACCCTGGAATGTACCCCACCCTCGCTCGCAAAGTTGTGGACAATGCTCCCTACCAGTCAGTCGAGGATGTTCTGGAAATTCCAGGATTAAGCACTCGCCAAAAAGAACTACTCCAAGCCAACCTTGATAAGTTTGCGATCACAAAGGTTGATACAACGTTTGTAGAAGGTGGCGATCGCTACAACAACGGCATCTATTAAACGCCTAGGCGTTTAACACATAGTACCGTTCTTTCTTAAGCTTGTTTGTTAGTGTTCAAGAGCAACAGACTACAGAGCAACCGCTAAAACTAGAACCCTTGCAGACACCGCCACTTTAAAACTCGAAAAGTTGACAAGTTATTTACTCAACCCACCCCATCAAGGAGTGGGTTTTATTTATTAAAATTTATTAAATCCTTATCAGGAACTATATCAACGTTGACTCTGCTCCCGTCCGATTCTTCCCTTGAGCTAGATAGTCCTACCCAGTTTGACATCCTAGTAGTGGGTGCTGGTGCGGCTGGGCTTTATGCAGCGCTTTGTCTACCAGATACGTTGCAGGTTGGTTTAATTACGAAAGACACTTTATCCACAGGTGCGAGTGATTGGGCACAAGGGGGTATTGCTGCTGTTATTGACCCCACTGACTCACTAGCATTGCATGTTGAGGATACGATGCGGGCGGGTGCTGGTCTTTGTGACTTAGATGCTGTGAAGTTTCTGGTCGAATATGCCCCAGAGTGCATTCAGTCATTAGTAGGCATGGGTGTTGCCTTTGATCGTAAGGAAAATCAGTTGGCTTTGACACTAGAGGCGGCTCACTCTCGTCCTCGTGTGCTACATGCGGCTGATACCACAGGTCGAAAAGTGGTTAGCACGCTCACGTCTCAGGTGTTGCACCGTCAGAACATCACGGTTTTACAGCAAGCCTTTGCGGTATCGTTGTGGTTAAATCCCGAAACGGGTCGTTGTCAAGGGATAAGCCTAATCTACAACGGTCAAGTTAGTTGGGTACGAGCTGGGGCAGTGGTACTTGCAACGGGTGGTGGAGGGCAAGTATTTGCTCAAACGACTAACCCAGAGGTGAGTACAGGAGATGGAGTTGCGATCGCATGGCGATCCGGAGCTATCCTACAAGATTTAGAATTTGTCCAGTTTCATCCCACAGCTTTAACCAAACCCGGTGCCCCACGCTTTCTGATTAGTGAAGCGGTGCGAGGAGAAGGCGCTCACTTAGTCGATGCACAAGGACACCGATTTGCTTTTGATTACCACCCCGCAGGAGAACTTGCGCCAAGAGATGTTGTTAGTCGGGCAATCTTTAGCCATTTGCAACGTCAAGCTGAGAGTGCAAAACAAGAAACGGGAAATACAAAAGAAAATTCTCCCTTGTCCTCATCTTCTGCGTACTCCGCAACCCCTACTCCTCAATGTGTCTATCTAGACTTGCAAGCAATTCCTGCTGATACGATTCGCTACCGATTTCCCAACATTATCCAAGTCTGTCAGCACTGGGGCGTTGATATTTTCAACGAACCGATTCCCGTTGCACCTGCCGCTCACTACTGGATGGGTGGAATTACAACGGATTTGATGAACCGTACCTCGATTCCTGGTTTATATGCTGTTGGGGAAACCGCAAGCACAGGTGTTCATGGTGCAAATCGTCTTGCCAGTAATTCACTCCTAGAATGCATCGTCTTCGGTGCCCAGCTAGCAAGAATTACTCCTGATGAATTATCAATAACGAATCAGGAATCCCCAATTCCCAATTCCCAATTCCCCATTCCCAGTTTGGCAGTGCAAGACTGGGCAGCTCAAATGGATAAAATGACTGCCCTGCGCTTTGAGTTACGGCAACTCATGTGGCAAAGTGCCGGGATTTGTCGGCAACAGGATGTCTTGGAAAATGCGATCGCAACCTTAGATTCCCGAAGACAGGAATTTGCTGATCTTCCCTTAAGCCAATACTTACTAAATTTAACCCCTGTCGATACGGTCAGATTTGACTTACCGGATGCTGACCGACAACTGCGACTTTGGGGAGAAACTTATAATTTACTCGACGTGGCGTACTTAATTCTTAAAAGCGCTGCTTTTCGTACAGAAAGCCGAGGTGGACATTACCGACTGGACTATCCACAACCCGATCCCAACTGGCAAGTCCATACATTGGTGCAAAAGAAGCAGTGGTGGAAATCGTCACCCATAGGATTTTAATGAGTAGACAGACAATCAGCAAGTAATCTAACCCTAATCCTAAAAAGGTCGTTCGTGTTTGGAGAACTATTTGAGGAAATAGAGTCTTGACGTATGTACTCACTGTTTTGTTCCACTAAAAAGCAATCTTGTTTTTAACGAGTTCCAGAACCTCTAGTATTGTCTGGACCACCATTATCGGGTGGGTTGAATTCTCCATTCAAACTGGAGAGATTAGCTCGCTTCAATGATTGTAATGTGCTTCCAGAAGAAGCGACAACTGATGAATTCGATGAACTCGAAGTTAAAGAACTAAGCTCTCCTTGATCATCAATTAGCTTAGGAGCGAATAGCTGTAAACCAATTAGCAGAGTTGCAATACTAGTGAGACGTAGGAAAAGACACATAACTGTAAATCAACTGTTCTAGGGTTCACATGTTCAGTATATTCAGTGGATTTACAAGTTGTAAGAGCATTTATGGAAGATTCACAACCCATTTACAGAAGGTTTATGAATCAGTAAATTAATAACTAATCTAGCTAAAAACTAATCAGCGTCTGGCTTACAAGAAAACTTTATGAATTTACGATTGAATTTACCGGAAGTTTATAGTTTATTTATAAAACCTTTGTCTACTCCTAAGTTGAAGATGCTCCAGCCAGGGTAAAAATTGGGTTCAAAATCAACACCCCAACCATTGAGCTAACGTGTTATCAATGATTTAAGCCTTGTAATCAAATCAAGGTTACTTATTTATGTTTTGCTGATGAGCGTAGTACCAGTACCGTTTTTTGTACTACGTGAATTGGCTAAATGTAATACTGTTTCCTGTTTTAACACCTGTGTACTACAGCGGTGATACCAAGCTTTTTTCAAAGAGACTGTTAATTTAGCGAGAGAAAAAAGCAAGGAATAATTAAGCTTTCACCTTTGTTCTATTGCCATTGTTCGGGAACAACAGGATACAACTTGGGAGGTGAGAGGGACGACTAGTAGTAAATCTCTAAAACTTCCAATTCAATACTTAAAGTAATCAATTTATAACAACTTTTTTTTAGCTGACTGTAGAATTAGTAAAACACTTACTTCGGCTAATTTAGCTTTAATAGAAACCTAGCTTGTGAAAGCTCAAAAGTATTTATGACAAGAACGTTTCGATGGGTAGCAAAAACTTGGCTTCAGTCAGAGCCTCTTAGTCTTCGGATGTATAATCCTTTCTTTGCAGAATTATCTCCCAAAAACTACATACAGATTTCGATTTGCCTTCTCAACCTAAATCAGTTGAGCTTAAGTATCTAACTTAAATATATAAAACTAATATCTTTGATTAAAATTTCTAATATTGTGTTCCCAGACTGTAGACCGATAACTATACGTCATTTCAGGTTATCCAAACAAAAGCAATTTACAAAGGTCTAAGCCTGTCTGAGTAGAAGCTTGGACTCCCTGAATGAGGAGAGAAGGAAGTAGACAACGTTCTTTATTACTCTCATAAAACTTAGTAAAAGGCAATAATGAGCTATAATGACAATCACTGGATGAAGCTCTCTTTTTCCTTGGTGTCGCAAGAAAGCCTCTCGCCAAATATTGCTCAACTAAGAAGAAACTGATTGGCTAATCAGCAAATTCATCAAAGATTTACAGACTATTTACAGAAGAGCTATATTAATATTAATTTCAATGTATTAAGTTAGATAAAATTGAGAAGTTTTATGGACTTAACTTAATGGGACATAAAATGGCTACTAGGGTAGTGACATTCAGGCTGCCAGAAGACCTGATACAAGCGATTACGTCTCAAGCTACTGCAACAGGTAAATGCAAAACTGCTGTGGTAATTGATGCGCTCAAGCAAGTGTTTGAATTACGAACGAGTACAGCAGCACCCACTTTAATGAAAAAGCTTCAAGAACAACAGGAGGCATTAAGCGAAGGGGTTGCTGGCTTGAATCAATCGTTGGTTGAGCTGAATCGAGGCACGCTGTCATACAACAGCGTTAATCGTATAGAGGAGTTAAATCATGATACGGTTGCTGGTCAAGCTTTCCTTGATGATGTCTTGTTACCACCCCAACAAGTGTCCCAAGCACAAAGCATTAATGCGTCTGAGGATGTGATAGACGCTAGCAACGTTATCAGCCAGGAGTCAAAATCTGCTGAAGAGCAAAACGGTGGAGTTCATCAGGCTCTGCAAGTCCTAGCCGCAAAGGTTGAGCAGCGAGCGAGGATGCTCGAACAGGTTCTCTCGGCATCTGTAGATCATGTTTGTATGTATGACAGGTTAGGGCGGTACACCTATGCCAATCGTGCCTTCATGCAGTCATTCGGGTTAGAGCAGTCTGATCTGTATGGTAAGACTTGGCAGCAACTCGGCTTACCAGCAGATACAATGAAGCCTTTCGAGGCAAAACGTCAAATAGCCTTTGCGACAGGGCAGTCGATTGCTGAGGAAATTAGTCTGCCAACGGTTAATGGCGTTAGAGACTACGAGTACATTCTCAGCCCCATCAACACGCCTGACGGTAGTATTGAGGCAGTGGTATACACGGCTAGAGATATTACTGAGCGTAAGCAAGCTGAAGAGTTGCTACGAGAATCGGAAAAAAACTACCGCAACTTGTTTGAGTGGGCACACGATTCAATCTTTATCACTGATTCCTCAACCCAAGTCCTTTTGGATGTTAACGAGCATGGGGCACGACGATTAGGATATACCCGCAAGCAACTTTTGAGTTTACCGGCTGAGGTATTTAGTCCACCAATGGACCCTGAACACCGTGCAGACATACTTGAGCATTTGTGGAAGACAGGCAGCGTGACATTTGAGCACGTTCACCAGTGTAAGCAAGGCTCACAGATGCCAGTAGAAATTAGTAGTCGTGTGGTTGAATATGGAGGTCAGCTAGCAATTCAAAGCTTTGTTCGTGATATTACCCAGCGCAAACAGGCGGAAGAAAGAGCAGATTTGTATTGGGCAATTATTGCTCAATATAGCGAAGCGATGGCGATCCTTGATTTAAAAGGTCGCTACATTCAACAGAATCCTTCTCATTCCTTGCTACTGGGCTACAGTGATGATGAGCTTGCCAAACTTACCGCTGCTTTCCACTTAGGAGAAGAGGTGTTTGCGCTCATCCGGAAGGAGTTACTTAACAATGGTCGCTTTTGTGGTCAAGTCACCAGTTATACCAAGAGCGGACACTTACTAACGCTGGAACTGGAAACGTTTGTTGTCTGCAATGATACTGGTGAGCCTATCTACTATGTAGAAACTAAACGCAACCTCACTGACCACAAGCCATTTTAAGGAAAAGCGCTAAGTCCGATTCCAGCGAAATCCTGTAGAGTGAATTACTTCCAGGGTTTTAGCGATCGCTTTTTCACTATCTTCAGGGTCTACTCTACCTCAGTATCTATAGCTTTATCGCAGTTAGTGGTCAGCTATCAGCCATCAGCTTTTTTGTTTTCCTGACTAGTCGCGCTTGTTTCACAGCTTTGAACTGTACCTCGTTTAACCGAGAGACGCTATAAAAACGAATCTACTTTGTTAAACCTTTCTCTTTCATGTAACTCAGTAACCAATTGGCGGCAGTAGCTCGACGAGTCTGTCGAGGGCCAAATTCTCCTATCTTGTACCCCTTAAAACCTAACTGCTCTTTCAGCAACTGCTTGTTTTCTTGGGGAATAGAGCGAGTCAGTTTCACAGTTGCAGGACGGCTTTCAATGAAGTCTGGTGGTTCAGGATATGCTTCCTGCCAGTCAGAAGCAACCTCTGTAGCGTTCCATTTGGCTGCAACGGCATCGTAGCGATAACCCAGACAGTGCCAAACTAACTCGTTTACTGTATCATCATCAATTTTTTCATTCAAAATTGCCCAAACTGTTTCGCTGGTTAGTGGTGGTAAATCAGGCATAGATTATTAGTTGTTGGTTGTTGGCTTCTATATTTAAGATTATTTTTGTACAACTTCATACAGTTTTCTATAACCACCCAGAAAGAGTAACCAGACAACAACAGCTAGCCAGTGAATGACAACAGGTGTCCAAAGGGAGCCACTTTGTAGGTAAGCAAGGCTACAGGTAATGCCTAATAGTGTTGCTAAGAGTAAGAAAGCTGAATTAAAAAACGTCTCAAGTCCCTGTGAAAAAAAGCTCAAGGCATTGAGGGGATGATAGACAACAAACATCACCAAACTGATAATCCCCCAAAGCCACAGCTTTGATATTGATACATTTTCAGTGGTTTGAGGGAGGAATAAAACACGGAAAAATAACTCTTCTGTTACTGCTGGGGTTATTAAAGAGGTGGCAATAATCCCAAGCGCTGTTTTCCATGACGTTTTTAAAACATCAACTTGCAGGAATCCCGAATGAAATCCGAGTGGCAAAGCAATTAGTGTAAAAAGGATTAGTAGCCCAAATGTTTGTAGCCATGCCTCGGTTTCAGGAATCGTTGAGATAGCAGCATAAATGCGATCGCGTACTACGTGAATCACACTCAAGTTAGCAAAGATGTTGTCTTGGAACTGTTGCACCGTTACGATGTCCACAGGGATCGGGGGATGAGTGTTGAATAGGATGAACCAAGCTTATGAACAGCTTAGTGCAATGACCTGCCATGTGATTGCCAACATGGGCAGTTTAGTTGATGATGCATAGCCTAAGTCACTGCCAAGTCGATATGATGCTTCACGGTGGGCTAATTAATTGATTTAAGGCAAAACATTGAGAATTCTCGATCAGCCGCTGAAGTGGCAGGTGGGATTGATTCTAATTGCTGGTGTCTTTGCGGTTTCGACAGCCGCAATTTTTATTCGGCTAACGATGGACGCTGCAGGTGTCAGTGGGGTAGGATTTAGCCTTTTTGTTTCTGCCTCACGTTTAGCGATCGCTTCTCTATTACTACTTCCTGCGTGGCGGAACCTCCAGCCAAGTCAACTCAGTCCGGGTGCATTGCATTACGCGATCGCGGCGGGTATTTGTCTTGCTGTACACTTTGGCACTTGGATCACCTCACTGTCCTTTACCTCAATTGCCGTCTCTACTACCCTTGTTACAACTAATCCTGTTTGGGTTGCCTTATTTTCTTGGCTTTGGTTTAAGGAAAAACCAACCAAGTTAACGATTCTTGGGATTGGGGTTGCGTTTATGGGTGGTGTGCTGATTGCATCAGGGGATGTGGGGGTAGTTAGTGCTGCGAGTAATCCGCTACTGGGTAACTTTCTTGCACTTGCAGGTGCTTGGATGGCGAGTTTGTATTTTCTCTTGGGACGTGAAGCGCAGCGGCGGGGTTTAGGCATTGGTAGTTATGTTGTTGTTGCCTACAGCACAGGATCTTTGGTACTTTTGCCTCTACCGTTAATCTTTGGTACAAGCTACAGTGGCTACCCAGTTGCGGTTTACCTCTACATCCTTTTAATGGCTGTTGCCTCACAAGTGGTAGGGCATACGACTCTGAATTGGGCAGTCCGTTGGATTTCCCCGACACTTGTTACGCTGGCGATTTTGTTTGAACCTGTTAGTTCTAGTTTTCTTGGCTATTTAATTTTTAATGAAGTGCCTGGATTACTGGTATTAGTGGGTGCAGTAGTGTTGCTGGGTGGAGTTGCGATCGCTGTTTTCGGAGCCAGGGAAAAATCTAGGTCGTAATAAGCTAATGTGCATTCAAATTGCCTGTAGGGAACAGGTCAAACGAGCGTGTACTGTTAGCATAGAGCCAGCATTCCCCAGCCTCTATGTTTCCCTACAAATACCCCGTTCCTCAAACTGACCCACCCTTGTCGCCTAGAGAAACGCTACCGACGATGTATGATCTGCCTAGCGAAGATCCAGAGGAACCTGGTTTGCCTGACGAATTCCATGACTTGCAACCGCAATTATTAAGCCTCACGTTTTGCCCTCCAAACTATCCGGCTTCTCAAGTATTCAGCGCCAGTGACATGAACCTCTATTATGATGTGCGTCATGCTCAGTGGTACAAGCGACCGGACTGGTTTGGCGTTGTAGGTGTACCCCGACTTTATGATGAAGTCGATATGCGCTTGTCTTACGTGGTTTGGCAAGAGGGCATAAATCCTTATGTGATTGTGGAATTGCTTTCTCCAGGTACAGAGAAAGAAGATTTAGGGGAATTTGACGAGGAAAAACTGCCTCCTGAATCGAAGAAAGTTGCAGACAATGGGCAAACGATCGAACCTCAGCGTGAGGAGAAACCACCACGAAAATGGGAGGTTTACGAGTGGATTTTACGGATTCCTTACTATGTAGTGTTTAGTCGTTATACCAATCAGTTACGAGCTTTTAAACTGGATGGGGCGCATTATCAAGAACTGGAGTTACACCAATCGCAAGTGTGGATGCCAGAGTTAGAGTTGGGCTTGAGGTTATGGCAAGGGGAGTTTCAAGGAATCGAACGGTTGTGGTTGCGTTGGTATGACGCTCAAGGTAATTGGATTCCTACTGAAGCGGAACAGGAGAGACAGCGAGCCGAACAAGCTGAATCTAGAGCTGAAGAAGCGGAAGCTAGGTTAGAGTCTTTACTTGAGCGACTTCGGGATTCAGGAATTGACCCTGATACGGTCTAGATTTGCAATTTCGTCGGCACAGAGTTGAGATTCTGCATTCCGAACTAGCATATCGTCCAATTGATTCTGTGCGGCAGGAGCTAGCTTACTATCGGCTAATGCTTGCAGTTCATCTGGGCTTAAGCCAATTAAGCATTCTTCATCCAGAGCCAATGGGTTTGCTAATCGATTGTATGCGTCCAAATCTAACAAGACGCTAACTCGCTCCCCCTGCTCGTTGGTAATGTAACGCACTTGCTCAGACAGGGGTTTTCTCTCTCATACCTTTGGATTCATCGTAGCTTATGGGAGTGAGCGCGATCAGCTTCGCTGGTGCCAAAGGCAATCCCATACGAGTGTTGCCTCGGCTCTGGATAATTGGGGCATGTTGGGAATGTAAGACCTCTCCCAAGCTGGGACGTGACGAGCAGAGCTATTGGTTATCCTATAGAGTCGGCTAGCAGGGAAGCAAACTACGCGATCGCTCTATTCTTCCTCTGTTTCTTCTCCTTTTCTCTGCTGCTCAAACTCGGTCAAGATTTGCTGAATCTCCGCTGCTGATATGTTAGTCTGGTTAGACTTGGAGTAGATGGTCAACAGTACAATGCTTGTGGGTGAAGCAACCTGGTAGATGATTCTATAGCCCCCACTCTTACCTTTCCTGATGTCGCTATTCTTGAGCCGCACCTTAAAAGCTGTAGTTCCTGTTCCTGATATTCTATCGCCAGGAGTTTCTCCGGCTTGTAGTTGCTTGATAAGCGGCTGAATATCAGAACCAATCCGGCGATACTTCCTCGACAGACTTTGTAATCTGCGCTCAAATTCATCGGTGAAGCGAATCTCTACTGAGAGTGGCTCAGTCTCCATCGATTCCATCCCATAACTGAGAGATTGGCTTAGTCTGCCCCATCTTTCCCTCATGCAGTGCCCTGCGAAGGCTATCTGCTACAGAGTCTAGCTCGTCCTCATCTTCTTGATCGGTCTGCTCTTCAACCAAAACAATCACTCTCACTACTGAATTATGCGGCAAGTCCTCTAATTGCACGTCAGGGAGTTCAAGCTTTCCTTCGGGCGTTATTTTGGCTGGAAATTCGTAGGCTTTCATAGGTTTATCAGGTGTCTGCCAAAGTTCTAGTTAGTAGCAATCGCTCAACACACATTGTAGGGTTGGCATGGGAAGGCGCGATCGCTTTTCGTGCTGCCTCAGCTTTGGAGGAGTAGACTTCGAGGAGGATAGTGCGCTCTTCTTGCGCCCATTGCAACAGATATTTTACAAAGCTAGTGTCTCCTTGGGCGCGGCGTTTCGATGCAGCAAATTTCTTGAACGTAAGGCTACTAAAATGACCGAAAATACTCCCTTTTTTCTAGATATCCCTCAATTTTCTTTTTTCAAGGATTTAGAAGCTGAGTTAGGCGTTACTCCAGCTTTCTTTAACGGTTTGCTGGAAGAAGATGATTGGTCGTTCGTTATTAAATTGCATTCGCTCATCGAAGCGGCAGCCACTCACCTGTTGGTTGAAGTTCTGGACAAACCGGAAGCGCAGGATGTTATAAGCTTTCTAGAACTGAGCAATTCTAGAACGGGCAAGATCGCTTTTTTGAATAGCATGGGTCTCTTGGACTCTAACTCCAAAAGATTTATTAAAACATTGTCTGAAGTCAGAAACAAACTCATTCACGACGTATCCAATGTTAATCTTAGCTTAAAGCAGTTTGTTGCTAATCTCCCAGATGCAGATGAGAAAGGATTGAATAAGAAAGGATTCAACAAAGCTTTCAAGTGGGGTCATACGGATGAAAGCAAAGTTCAGCCTCAAAAGGGTGAAGATCAGTATGATGTGCATGAACTCATCAAGCTCTTTGCAATCATTTGTATGAAATCTTCCCAGTATAAGATAGCTATTTGGTTGGGAAGCATCATTATTCTCAGGCAGTTTTACACTCAAGTGTCTCACAAACGATTTAAGAGCGAGTTACGGCAAGTTGATGACCGCCTGATAGAGTTATTCACGAATTTAGGCGAAAGGCTCAATGGTGAAAAATTCGACGAGAGTAGCTGGTAAACCAATAAGTTATTACACCGCTATATCGGCTTGATAGTAAAAAAAGTTAGCCAGTACGAAATATAAGCGTTTCTCAAGAGAATTTGAGATAACTAACTAAGTTCCTCATAACCAATCAATAGCGAAGAGGAGCAATCGTTCCCTGGTCTCCCGCATCTATTTCGCTAACCTTCAGAGTTCCGGATTTAGATTACCAAGTGTGAATAGTGTTCCAGATACGAGTGTTAAACCGCACTGGGCAATTGAATAAATATTTAGGTCTGAGTAGAGTAGGTCGGTTGAGTCAGGGGAATTGAGCCAAAAATTCAGTCTGCCAGTTTAATCAAGGGAGGAATGACAGTGGCACGAATTAATGTGCTTGGTGGAGAAATTCCTGCGAGCAAGTGGGATACTAAGTTCTTGTTTATCGATGTTTTTCCTGAAGTAGTCACTAATGTTGGAAGTGAGTACAGGAAATTAGATCTGAATACTATCAAATCGGCAGAGATGGTTGACCAGGAACAGATCAAAAGTATTGCATCGTCCGCCGGTTGGGGAATCGCCACTGGGTTGGCTGCCGGACTCCTCACTGGTGGTCTAGGTCTCATCGCTGGCGGAGTAGCTGGAGCAATGGCTAAAGGGCAAAGAACTGAAATCACCTTTACGTGCGAACTTAATGATGAACGAAAATTTATCGCTGCCACAGATTCTCAAACCTGGAAAAAAATTACAGGTATCGTAATGACAACAGAAGATAAGAGGTTCAAGCGTGATGGATTGCCTACAGCAGAGATTGCCCACATCTAGTTTTAGAGTTGTCTACGCTCTCGGCTCTCCCGTAGCTAGGGTGATAAACAAAGGTGATTAGTAATAAAAACCTTTTATGGTAACGCTTTCAGGACAACATTTTTTGGGAAGCTATCAGTAATAGGGGAGTTTCCACCATAAGTACGGGAGAGGCACCATTGCGGAACTTAGTTTCAGATGCTATCAGCACGACCCAAGAGCGATCGCATCCCAGCCTCAAATGATTTAGTCTGCCCATCATTCAAATGAATCCTGAAACGCGATCGCACTGACAGCTATTGACAAACCTTTACTGTCATTTGCACATATTGCTAGATCTGCGTACTATTTATTGTACTTGTCTATTTTGGCAAGCCATAACCTAGCTCTAACAAAGCATTGAGCTAATCCATACAGCCGTTTCCATCTGGTACTCTCCCTGATCTGAATTCCTACCGGAGGCTTGCATCATGGCAGATCCCGTGCATGGCACGCTCATCGATACTACCTGGCCGAGTCTGCCTCTTGCAGAGTGGCAAGACACTTATGAAACACTCCATATGTGGACTCAGATCGTTGGCAAAATCCGGCTAACGTTAGCTCCGAAAATCAATCACTGGTGGCATTCTACGTTGTATGTAACACCGCGCGGAGTGACAACCTCTTCAATGGCTTGTGGAACGCGCACGTTTGAGATTAGCTTCAATTTTCTCGAACACCAGTTACAAATCGACACCAGTGACGGCACTACCCGGAGAATTGCGCTTGCTCCCCGATCGGTGGCGGACTTTTACCAAGATGTTATCGGGACATTGCGTGCGCTCAATATTAATGTTCAGATATGGACGATGCCGCAGGAAGTACAGGAACCTATCCCCTTTGAGCAGGATTACAAACATGCTGCTTACGATCCGGAGTACGCACAGCGGTTTTGGCGTATTCTCCTACAAGCAGACCGGATAATGACAGCGTTCCGATCGCGTTTCATTGGTAAAAGCAGTCCTGTACACTTTTTTTGGGGCAGCTTTGACCTTGCTGTGACTCGCTTTTCTGGACGGCTTGCTCCAGAACATCCTGGTGGAGTTCCTAACATGGCAGATTGGGTGACACGAGAAGCGTACTCGCATGAAGTGAGTAGCTGTGGTTTCTGGCCAGGGGGTGGGGCAGTGGTTGAACCGATTTTTTATGCTTACGCCTACCCTACACCAGAGGGATTCGCAGACTATTCCATCCAACCCAAGGAAGCATTTTACAACTCCCAACTAGGAGAGTTTATCCTACCTTATGAAGCCGTGCGGCAAGCTGACAATCCTGATGAAGTCCTCCTTAGCTTCCTCCAAAGTACCTACGAGGCAGCTGCTAATTTAGGAGATTGGGATCGAGCAGCGTTGGAGAGTACTCCAGTTTTACAAACCTGACTTGGCTTCTATCCATAAAACTAGGTAAAGGTTTGCACAATTGCTCATACCACAACGTAAGCTGTCACGCCTTTAATTTGTAAAAGGTGTTAGGTCGTAGGTGGTAGGTTTTAGGGGAAAATCTAGATCAAGACTAGAAAGATTAGACTTCAGGAAATTCTATAGCTGTCGCAACAAAGGTTAGGACAGATTTAACGGCTGAAACGACCACGTATCAGTAATAAACATAAATGCCTTCTGCCTTTTGCCTTCTGCCTTTTGCCTTTTGCTATAACTCCAAGACTTGCCGCTCACGCTACCACCTACCACCTTCCTACTCAGAAACTTCACTATCATCAATGGATAAGTCTCTCTCTGATTCGAGAAAGTCAACTGCGCCACTGCTGATTTCGTAGTAAGCACCAATCACGGCAATCTCTTTCTTTTGGAGTGCGTCTGCAACAACTTGGTTTTGCTTAAGTTGATGGACTTGCCTCCGAACATTAGCAATCACGGCTTCTCGCATCCGTGCCTTCGAGTCGCGAATCCGTGGCAGGTTGCTTACAGATGGCACAATGCGATCAATCAGAAATTGGATATATTGTGATTCAAAACTCCGTTTTGCTTCATCTTGCATTGCTGCTTGTACAGCACCACAGCCTTCATGACCCATCACGACGACTACCCGTGTTTTTAAGTGATTGATACTATATTCGATACTCCCCAAGGTGCCTGCCTCGACAACATTACCGGCAACACGAATAACAAATAAGTCACCTGCCCGTTGATCGTAAATGATTTCTGTTGGGACTCGACTATCTGAACAGCCAAGGACAACAGCAAAAGGAGTCTGTGTGATAACTTGTGCGCGACGAGCAACGGCTGAAAAATCAGAGGGAACTTGAGTCCCACTGAAAAAGCGGGCATTGCCAATCTTTAAAGTAAGAATGGCTTCTTCCGCCGTTTGAATTGTAGGGGCTTTGAGTTGAGCAACCTCCCTCATTGTGAGGTTAGTTTGAAACACTCGACCTAGCTCCAAATCATGTTCTAATACTGACTGGTCTTCCAAGTGATGGGCTTTTCCATCCATAAAGCATTGTTTTGTAAAAATTTCTTGATGATACAAAAACTACACTTGGTTGAGTGGGAGTTATGCAGCCACTGTAACAATCTGGGCAATAAATTTGACTTGACCCATAGATATCTCGTTTGGCAATAGGCGGCTCAGCTTATTTCAATCACTTCGTCTCGCTCAATTTATAGCGATTCTCGTATCAGTGAGGTACATCACCCTAATGTCGGCAGAAGGCTCCCGCTATACCTCGTAGAGGTTAGCGGTGGGAGGATGTCAAGTTAAAACTCTACTTTCGTCGGGTATTATTTGTTAGCTCTGATAATGGAGCATAAGTAACGCGCTGTAATCTAAAAAGACCATGGAAACTATGCTTTCTAAACATCTGCGAACACTGTCTTTTTCCTTAACAGTAGCGCTGGCGATGGGTATTCACCTACCAGCGCTGGGATATGTATCAGCCCAAAGGTTTTCTCCACAAGTTGAGCGGAACTCAGCAGTCTGGGTGGCAAGGCTAAGATTTAGGCTGCCAAACATCAAAGCTCCTCGTAACCGTACAGCAGGAGCCTCGCGTGGCAGTTGCAGTTCTGAAGTACAGCGCCCCGTTGCTTTATTACCCTCAACCCAAATTGGTTTGACAGTTGCAGCAAACCCAACGTTCTTTTTCCATATACCTCAACCGACGACTAAGGAGGTTGAATTCACCCTACAAGACTCAGATGATCAAGTAGTCTACGAAACAGCCGTAGACTTGTCTGATGTTCCAGGTATAGTTAGCGTGAGTCTTCCTAGGGAGAGTCTTGCTTCACCTTCACTAGAAGTTGGCAAAACTTATAAATGGAACTTTGCAATTGTTTGTGACCCAACTGACCGAGGTCAAGATATTGTTCTAGAAGGTTGGATTCAACGAAATGAGCTGACACCAACGCTTGCTAATGAGTTAGAGAAGGCAGCACCAAAAGATCGTCCTTCCATCTATGCTAATGCAGGTCTTTGGTATGACACTGTAACTAGTCTCGTACAGCTTCGTGAAGCTAATCCCAATGATCCACAACTAGCAGAAGACTGGACAGCTCTCTTGCAGTCGATTGGTTTAGATGCGATCGCACAAGCCCCACTAGTCGGTTCAGTCACAACTATTAGAAATTAAGTAGAACTCTGTTTTTACACCTGCCTAATCGTCAATGAAGCGATCGCATCTATCAAATCGCTCAACTTACTGTGTCCAGTTTGGGAAATAATCTTTATACCAGTAATCGAGATCACACTTTCTAGCTGTCTTGCCTCACTGGGTTAAATTATTGCAATCACAAGAAAAGCCTATTACTTTCACAGGTCGAACAGGACTCAATCACTTTCAATCAGGGAGTTTCGCCAGATATTGAACTGGTTGAGGTTAAGAGTACATCCTTCATAAGGTGGAAGACAAATAGCTCAACTGTGGTTCTTGGTTAGAGCCTTTTGCTCCGTCTGTTTCAAAAGCAAGATTCCCGCAACTCATTCCAAAGTGCGAACTACGGTAGGCAGAATATGGTAACTAAAGTAACAAACGAATTAACTTATAAGGAAATCAAAGTTTTTGTTGAAGCCCTTAATGCCCTTCATTGGAAGGCGGATTATGAGGAGTTCTGTAAACTGATGGGCTACGCAGACAGTGCCTATGGCTTGGAGAGATATGCACAGTTTGAAAATCTATGTAAAGCCTTGAACAGCTTTAATCTTGATTCACTGGTCAAGTTGGTAAAAGCGGGAGTGATTGTAGACTACTATCGGTAGTTGCAGGAGTAGGGGGGCTACAAGAGAAGTTTTTGGCTAACTTTTCTAGAAGTGCGATCGCGTCTTCTTTCCTACTTGCTTACTGAGTCCAAGCTCTTCTAAACGTTTCAGGGTAATCAATCACTCACCCATCAGCATCAACTGAGAGGTTTGCTGGAAATCCTCTAAACAAGCCTTTATCGGCATAGACTCCCCCTGAGAGTGTGGCTCTAACTTGCACAAGCATGGGGGTGAGTCTGTGGTATGAGCGTATGGTATATGCCCATCAAATGCTCTAATCCTGGCTTTTTCCAGGCAATCCACATTAAATTCTATTCCATTATCTAGCCAACCCCATCTATTCCTAGCCAAAATCATAGTTAGGAATCAAGCACTTATCACTTGAAATTTTTATTAGTAAGTTCAAAATCAGGGCAATGAACGAATTAACGTTGGAGTGGCAAGAAGCAGGTCGAACTAGAACAGAAACGATTCATGACCAACAGCCGAGTAAGAATCCAGGGACAGTACGGCTTGGTCGTGACCCAGCGCGGTGCGATTTCGTTTTTAGCGACCCAACTGTGTCAGGGCTGCACGTCGAAATCTTTTATCACCCTCAACAGCACTCATTTGCCTTACGCAACCTTCGGATTAGTAATCCTCCGGTGGTAGATGGACGGCAAATTGTTCAGGATGAAGTCCGTTTAAGCGAAGGTAGCACGATTTACTTGGGGCAAGTGGAAGTAACTGTCACTGCTATTTCTCTATTTACAACGAACGCTGGCATCCCTCCCACAATCCTGCTGTCACCACAAGCGTTTTTCGCCGCCAATCAGCCAACTCCAGCTATTGAATCCTACGGCTTGCAGTGTCCTCATTGCCATCGCACTTCTCCCTATGAACGGATAGATTTTGGATGTCAGTGGTGCGGAACATCTTTAGCGGCAGCCGTCAGTGTTTTGATGACACCCACCTAATGAAGAGTAAGAAAGGATGAATTCTGCACCATTGCGAATTCAGTTAAGTTGGGATGATCCAGCGACGGGAGATCGACGAGAACCTAGGCTAACTCTGCCAATTGCCCTAGGTCGAGATTTTAATGGGATGCCAACCGAGATTCAAGGGCATCCTGTCTCCCGGATGGTGCTGAATAGTCTTGAGGTGTCTCGCTTCCATGCCTTAATTGACCAAGATAGCGGTGGGTTGGTAGTGATTGACCAAAATAGCCGCAACGGTAGCTTTTTGAACGGTACTCGTGTTGTAGTGAACAACCGGACTTCTTTGGCAAATGGTGACACACTACAAATTGGACCCTACCAGATTAGTGTGAATTTTGGTGCGAGAACACAGGTACCTGCACCTTCTGGTAATTCACAGATTTTCTTTAACCCCAATACACAATTACCAGACCCCAGCCAACCGCCACCACAGCCAGTAATACCCGGTAGAGGCAACCCAGCAGGTCATCCTTCCTTTCCGCCGCCAGTATTTCAGGCTTCTGAGGTGGCTGTGCAAGACCTTCATGCTACAGGATTGCCTGTGGATGAAGTGGATTATGTAGCCGTTGGGGCGGGGTTGGGTAGTTTTGTTTGGGTAGATTTTTTGAGAATTTATGGGGTGAAGAGTTCTCAGATTGCCGCTTTGGGGATTGAGGCCCAACCCTACAGTCGTTACAAACAACTTTGCCTGAGTTCCCAGATTCCCCTTCATGAGCGGTTGCGCTCTAATTCTGATTCTTGTCCTGATAATATTTGGGGCTGGCCCAGCTATGCGCTGCGGGAAGCATGGCACGATTTAGTTCGAGGGCGTTTGGGCGAAGCTTTTGGGTATTTATGGCAGGTGTTTGCTGAACCGACTTTTGCTCAAACCTACACACCGCGTGCTGGTAACGTGTTTGATTCGCTAGATCGGGAAGCGAAGCGAATTGGTTGGGAGCAAATATTTCGTTATGGTAGTGTCCGTTCGATTCGGAAAACCACAGATGGACGTTATTGCATAGCCTATTCCCGAACTCGCAGCGGACGACGTGACCATGCTTTCCTCGTTGCCCGCTATGTTCACATTGCAACAGGCTATCCAGCGATTAAATTTCTTCCGGATTTGCAAGCGTATCGGGAGAAAACTAACGATTTTAAATCAGTGGTGAATGCTTATGAACCGCACGATCATGTTTACGAACAATTAGAGCGGTGTGGTGGGACTGTATTGATTCGGGGTCGGGGGATTGTTGCGTCGCGCATTGTGCAGCGAGTTTATGAAGCACGGAAGCACAACCCGCAGATTTGGTTAGTGCATTTAATGCGATCGCCAAAACCTCAAGGTAACAAATTTGGCAAGTCCCAACGTCTCGTTAAACACCACTATGAATTTCAACCCTTCAACTGGCCGAAAGCTTGCTGGGGTGGCGAACTCCGAGCAACTCTAGAAAAAGCTGACCCTCAACAACGACAGCGCTTAATTGCTGACTGGGGCGGTACAACCACGGCTGACCGTCGGGATTGGAAACGCATTGTTGAGGAAGGGGTGAATCAAGGCTGGTACAAAATTGAATTTGGAGAAGTTGAACGAGTTGAGCGTGAGCAAGACTGCATTATCACCTACATCCAGGAGAAAAAATTCAAGGGGCAAATGCGCCTCGAAGCAGACTTTATCATTGATGCTACGGGTCTTGATGCGAAGGTGACAGCCAACCCTCTACTCAATGATTTAGTCACTCACTACAACTTACCGCTCAATCCTTTAGGACGTTTGAGCGTCAGCAATGATTTTGAACTCGTAGAAATGCGTGGGTCACGAGGTCGAATGTATGCCGCAGGCGCAATTACTCTGGGTGGTCCCTATGCAGCAGTTGATAGCTTCCTGGGCTTGCAGTATGCCGCCCTACAATCAGTAGATGCGATCTGCGCTAGCCTTCGGCAACGCCAAGGGCGAACGCAGCAGCGCTTCGCTATCGCCTCAACCAAAGCTCCTGGAATCGGGCGATTGAACCTTGCAGGTTCCTCCGTTCAATGGCTAAAGTGGATAGCTAATCAATCTCCTTGCTGATTTTTTGAACTGATAATTTTGAATTGGAGCTTTCGCAACTTGACTCCTACACTCCTTGGGCGTTGGCAAACTCGAATCCTACTCTTTGCCACAGTAGGTCTCCTACTTACCTTACCCTTTCGTTTCGGTATCATTGGTTCCGGAGCTAACGTAGTTTATTACTGGATGCTTGGCTACATTGCTGCTTTCGGATTAATTTGGGATGTTGCTTATAACTATCTCCAGCAGTTTCGGTGGGATCGTGATTGGCCTGCTGCTTTTCAACTGCTAGCTGGTATCTGGGAAGCTATTTTTGTCGCTACTGCAATTAAAACCTTTGGCTTACCTGGAGTACCACGCGATTTACCACTTCCAGCATTTGCTTTGCATTACAGCTTGGTCTGGATCGGAATTTTTACCGCTTCTCAGGCGCTGATGCGGATTTTGTTTCCCCGTTGGCGTTTTAAAGGTGGGCAGTGGCTTTAAGTGACAAATGAAATATTGAAAAAGAGGCTTAGAGGAATTAGCTCTTTTCTCGATCGTTTCGAGCGATACTCACTGACCAGATCGGAATGGGCGATCGCAAATCCCTCACAAAGGGCTATCATTTTCACTCTCTGTTCCACTCTCACAGAGGCTTAACTCAAATAAATTAGGAATAATTGAGACAGCGATGAGGAAACAACAATGCTAATTTCCACTCTTGTCAAAGACAATTTTTCATTAGAAGATTTTGTTGCGAATCCTCCCGATCATATGGAGTGGGTGGATGGTCAACTAATAGAAAAAAATGGCATGACACTTAGGCATGGTGAAATTCAGTACAAGCTAGCTCGTTGCTGGGATGATTACAAGAAGTCTCTTGGACAAGAAGGAAAAATATACACCGATGTGCCCTGCCGTACTAATAAGCAGGGACGCTCTCCTGATGTCGCTTATCTCACGCCTGAACTGGTGGCACAATTTGGTAATGAGGCTACTTTGCCGCAGAGTTTTCCCTTATGTGCTGAGATTGTTTCGCCTACAGATATCGCTGAAAATGTGTTGCTAAAAGCGCAGGAGTATTTAGAGTCTGGGGGCGAAGAAGTTTGGTTAGTGTTTCCTGAGAGTAGATGGGTGATGGTAATTACTGAAAATCAGGGGTTGATGTTTACATCGGGTCAAGTGGTCAGTACGCAAAGAGTTTTAAAGGGTTTTAGTGTGCTATTGGATGATTTGTTGGCTTGAGAATGGATGTTTTCTTACCGCTTAATGTTTGTCACAATCGAGGCTTAGCAGTATTCAATTTGCGAAGGAGGCAAAGGAGGAACTTCGTCGGCAGTTGACGAAGTTACCACAGTAAAGTCTCTTTAGGTTTCGCTTGTAGGGGTGTATTGCCTTGATTGGTTTGCACGAATCAAGTTCTCGCTCCCCAATTTTGGGGAACAATAATTCCAAGTCCCCCAAGATTGGGTGATGCAAGGGAGTACTCAAGGATTCATGCAAGAGGTTTACTGACCTCAATTTTTAGGGGATTAATTACTCGCAACAACTGGCTTAGCTAAATTAGCACAATAGCTATCATTAACAATCGCTGTTGTAGAGTGTAGTTTCACAGTTCCTTGATTAGCAGAAGCTGGTGGTGTCCATTTTTCTGGATGAAAGGCAAGCTTCTTACAAACCACTTTATTACTGCCAACATGAGCAAAGCCCCAGGTATACGTTGGCGAGTCATTAAGCTTGGCTTCAGCAGGCTTTAGTGTTAGTAGAGATAGTAAAACCAACTCCACAACTACCAGAGTGATAATTACGATTCTCTGCATAAACTTTCCTCCGTCTACAAATTTACCTCATTGATAAGTTTCTAATTAAGCTAATAATACCAATCTATAGCAATCCTATTTTAGTTACAAACTTTTACTGTTCAGATTCCCGACTTCTTGAAGAAGTCGGGAATCTGAGCGTTTACGAATCATTTAGGATTGCTATACCCAAGCTGTTGTGCATCTCGCGTCACCTATTTAACGAATTGGTTTTTTAGGGAAAAAGGAAAAGGTGAAAGGTCAAAGGGAATAACCTTTTCCCCTTTCCCTTTAACCTTTTCGCCATGAGTGCATACTACAAATCAAATGCGTGACAACTTAGCACTGTCTCAACTCAATGCAGAGTGTAGCTGTTCGCGTGCGCTTGAGAGAGCTTCTGCTAATTTACTAGCATCACGTCCACCTGCCTGAGCGAGGTTCGGGCGTCCACCACCACCACCACCGCAGAGTTTAGCAATTGCGCCAATAAACCTCCCTGCTTGTAAGCCTTTTTCGTTGACACCTTTACTAAAAGCTGCCACTAAACTTACTTTGTCTGCTTCGGGAACAGAAGCCAACACCACAGCACTTTCTCCTAGTTTTTGCTGCAAACGTTCCGCCGCTGTTTTCAGAGCATCCGGGTCAACGTCTCCCATTGTCGCAACAAGAATTTTGAACTCACCAATTGATTCAGCTTGTGCTAAAAGTTGGTCAGATTTTGCTAAGGCAAGTTCTTGTTTGAGGGCTTCCAACTGTTTTTGGGATGTCTTGAGTTCATTCTGAAGATTAGTGATGCGGTCAGTTAGTTCTTCTGGTTTGGCTTTAAAGCGATCGCTTAATTCCCGAACCACTTTATCCCGCACATTTAGGTAATCCAACACCGCTGACCCTGCAACCGCTTCAATCCGCCGGATACCAGCCGCAACCCCAGCTTCAGAAACAATTTTGAACACCCCAATCTCAGCCGTGTTGCTCACATGAGTCCCACCACACAGTTCCATTGAGACACCAGGGAAATCAATCACCCGCACCTCGTCGCCGTACTTTTCCCCAAACATTGCGATCGCACCCTTGGCTTTCGCCTCGGCAATCGGCATCACTTCTATTTCAGCCGTATGAGCCTCACTAATCCAGGTATTAACCTGCTCCTCGACTTGTTGCACCTCGTCGGGTGTTAGAGAACGAGGGCAGTGGAAGTCAAAGCGCAAACGGTCAAAAGCAACCAAGGAACCAGCTTGAGAGATGGAAGGGTCAACAATCTGTTTCAGTGCCGCCTGTAGTAGGTGGGTTGCTGTATGGTTAGCTTGAGCGCGACGACGGCAAGCACGGTCAATTTGAGCCGTTACTGTGGCTCCTAATTGCAATGTGCCTCGCTCAATATGACCAAAGTGGACAAAAAGATTCGTTTCTTTCTTAACGTCTTCAATTCGTACTACAACATCTTCACCCGTTAAGTAACCGCGATCGCCAATTTGTCCTCCAGATTCCGCATAAAACGGAGTCTGGTCGAGAATCACTTGTACCTTTGCACCAGCCTGAGCTGATTCTACTTGCTGACCATCCGCAATGAGTACACTCACCTGAGCTGTAGTGGACGGTAGATTATAGCCTAGAAACTCAGTAGTGGCAGCACCTGATGCCAGTTCTTCCAGGGAACCAACAGCCATCAAATCGATAGTTTCGTGGGCTTCCTGGGAGCGTTGACGCTGCTTCTCCATTTCCTCCTTGAAGCCTTCGATATCCACAGTCAAACCCTGTTCTTCGGCTATTTCCTGTGTTAGTTCCAATGGAAAGCCGTAGGTGTCATAGAGGATAAAGGCTTCTCTACCCAAAATCTGTGCTTGCTGCACATTCTCTCTAAATGCTTCTCCCAACCTCGTATCTTGTATGTCCTGTGCTTGCTGCACATTTTTTTTGAAAGCTTCTATTACATCCGCTAGCATTTTCTCGCCACGTTCTAAGGTTTTGAGGAATTGGGATTCTTCGCGTTGCATTTCTGCTTTGATTGCAACTGCCCGTTTCCGGACATTGGGGTAGGCAGATTCGGAAAGTGCGATCGCACTCTCAGCGACTTGAGAGGTAAACTCACCTTGAATCCCAATCAAACGACCATGACGCACCACGCGACGCAGTAAGCGGCGCAAGACATAGCCTCGCCCTGTGTTTGAAGCAGTAATTCCATCGGCAATCATGTGGACAACTGCCCGAACATGGTCACCAATTACCTTGAGAGAAACTTTGGTTGTTTCATCACTCTTGTCGTAGTCAATTCCCGCAATCTTAGCTGCCGTTTGAACAATCGGGAAAATCAGGTCAGTTTCGTAGTTATTCGGGACACCTTGGAGGATTTGTGCCATCCTCTCCAATCCCATACCCGTGTCAATGTTTTTATTTTTCAGCGGGATCAGATTGCCTTCAACATCCCGGTTGTATTGCATGAACACCAAGTTGTAGAACTCGATGAATCGGCTGCCGTCTTCCAAATCAATATGTTCATCACCTTGTTCGGGATGGAAGTCATAGTAAATTTCTGAACAGGGACCACAAGGACCCGTGGGGCCAGATGTCCAGAAGTTATCTTCCTCTCCCATGCGCTGGATGCGATGAGCAGGGATACCGATTTGGTCCCGCCAGATTGCAAAGGCTTCATCGTCATCATTAAAGACACTTACAATAAGGCGTTCTGGAGGTAAGCCAAAAACCTTTGTTGACAGTTCCCATGCCCATGCGATCGCCTGTTCTTTGAAGTAGTCCCCAAAGCTGAAGTTGCCTAGCATCTCAAAGAATGTGTGATGCCGTGCCGTGCGTCCAACGTTCTCAATATCGTTGTTGCGGATGCACTTTTGGGAAGTGGTAGCGCGAGGAACTTCAGGCGATCGCTGCCCTAAGAAAATCGGTTTAAAGGGCAACATCCCCGCGATCGTCAGCAGCACGGTTGGATCTTCCGGTACTAAAGAGGCACTTGGCAGCATCTTGTGCCCCCGTTGGGCATAAAAGTCAAGGAATGTTTGCCGGATTTCGCTACCGCTGAGGAAATGGGGAACAGACATGGTCTTAAAAAAAGGGCTAGGGATCAAACATTTCGAGGCGTGAAGTTTGAGCTTAATCACACCTTGAGCTAAAACGCAACCGTAGCGCGTCAGCACTCTTTGCAGCGGTACCAAAGGCACCAGGAGGTGGAAAGGCTTGGCATCACTGCAACGCAGCTACGCGATTAGACTCATCACTCCTATAAAGCTTTCGCTTATCGGTTAAGTTGTTATCTATTTTTACATTTGTTTATGCAATGTTGCTGCCTTTGCCATTCATGAGGCTTCTTGCACGAATCTGAGAAAGGCAAAAATCAACCGGAGCTTTAGTGAGGATTTTGTAGCCGGCTCCAGGCAGGTGCGTGTTTGTGAAGCTGCGACTTCAACCGCCAGGTGCAAGATATGAATTAGGGTAAGAGACTTTCATTCTCTGCTGTGAGCGACAGATAGGGGAGTCCCGCCCTTAGAAAACGGCTTGATTTGGTTTAACAGCAAGAAGTTTCACTGCATCACATTTTAGGCATTACAAAAACCGAGACGATTTTCACTTCTTAATACAAGACTTGCAGTTCGTAAAGACTCATCAACTTTGGTAAATATCATTCAGCCGCTAATGAGTACTGTGTTAATTTTAAAGAGTGGACATCAAGCTCCGGACAAGCAACAGGAGAAAACCAACCAGGCATAGATGTGATGTCCCTGATCTATGACCTAACCACAGTAGAAACCAACCAAGCATAGCTTTATGGGGCAAATACCAGTATTAGCTGGAAAAAGCCAAACCAAGGTCTAGAAAGACGCAACTATGTTGGAGCCAGATAAGGTGGAGCTGTGAGAGATGTAAACTTAGTGATTCACGATTTATCGTTAAAAAGTTAACTTGTTGAAAACTCAAACTTTTGTACTTAAATGGGTCTAGCCGCACTTGGTTAGACCCATTTAATTTTTAAGCCATAAAAACTAGCAAATAACTTCTCATTTGATTTATAAGTGCAAATGGAAATGAGACCATCAAGCTAATGTTGTCTAAAACCTGATTTGACTAACATTAGTGGAAATAAGCGCTGAGTGTTCAATAGAGTATTACAATAAAAGATTGAATGTAACAAAAATTCCACAAATAGGTTTAAGCTATGGCGACAATGAAGTTTAAAGTTCCAAATATCTCCTGTGATGGTTGTGCAAAAACTATTACAGACGAAATTCTCACCCATGAGTCAGACGCTAAGGTGGATGTTGATGTCCAAGCGAAGACAGTGAGTGTAGAAACTGAAGCTTCCGAAGCATCAATAAAACAGATGATCGTAGCAGTAGGCTACTCTGTCGAATAGGAATCAGCGTCTGTACCTCTAAGAAAGCATAATCTGGACGGGCTATTCTGCCTATCCCACAAGAAAGCTTATTAATTAGCAACGTGCAAGTTCAGTCGCTAGCGTAATTAAACAGAACTTGTTGTCTTGGAACTGGGGGCTAGGAATTGGCGGTTAAGCTAAGATTTCCTAGCCCTTTTAAGCTAATAAGCCTTCATTAGCAAGGCAAAATTATTAATTTAGATTCAAAGATGAAGGGAAAGGTTTCGGAAGTATTCCTTTGCTCCTTAATCTTTTGCTTTAACGGCTGGTAGCGAAAGGCAACTTAAATGCACTTGGCTTAACTTGCGTCATTTACTAAAAGAACTAAAGCTACGCTTACTTAGTTTTCGACAACTTTGTCAGAACTAGCAAGGACTTATTTTAGCTCTTGCCGACTTTGCAGATTGCTTTGTAACGTGCGTTGAATATTTCCCTGAGGCTTCGTCGTTGCGAACCAGTCAACAAGAACAAAGCAATCTGCTCACGTCAGCTTCAAAAAAATCAGTGTATTGATGACTTTTCTTAAAGATTTTGCAAACTTGTTAGTTAAATAGGGAATCGCTACTACTGCGACCTGTAGAAACCAGGGATTATTAGAAGAGAGCGGAGCGGGTTATTGATATATCTCACAACTAAAACATTTAGGTGATGGAAGTTTTGACATCTTTTAGTCAGGGTCAATGCCTTTGCTTTCAAGAGCTACATACAACAATGGATGCTTCTGTATTGGTGGTTGGAAATGAGTGGTTTCTCTCCACATTCGTTAACCAGATTCGCTATCTGATGTCTGGCACAGTCGAGGCATCTTCTAGTATTGATGAGGCTCTAGTCCTGATTCCAATGAAACAACCTGCTGTTTTGATTTTGCAAGCAACGCAGATAGGGAGTTTGGAACTGTGTTCTCAGATTAAAGAACAGACTCAGTTGGGCTGGATCTACTGTATTTTGGTCAACGACCAGTCCAAGATAAGTAAGGAAGAAACGCTATCAAGCCAACGTCTAGATTGGGTAGCTTGTGCTGAAGCCCTAGAAAATGGGGCAGATGCTTACTTAGGGCTGACCTTAACAGGAACTGGGGACCAAGAGGATATTGAAGGCAAGCGACTGCTAAGGGCGCAAATTCAAGCTGGGTTAAGAGGCGTCAAACTTTACCGAGAGTTGATGCAAACGAATGACGTACTCTCGACGATGGCGTTAGCCGATCCCTTAACAGAATTGAGCAATCGTCGGGCAATGGAATGGGATTTGCTCCGACAAATTCAAAATGCTCTGATCCAATCGACACCTTTGAGCCTGATTATGCTGGATGTGGACTATTTTAAGTCCGTCAACGACAACTATGGGCATCAAGTAGGCGATCGCGTTCTTCAACTACTCACAGCACGTCTACAACACAACTTGCGGGTTCAGGACACCCTGTTTCGCTATGGTGGCGAAGAATTTGTAATTATTCTCAGTCAAACTAACTTTCAGGAAGCCCAAATTGTAGCCGGACACCTACGACAACTCATTAGTGACCAACCCTTTAACATTGATGGGACATTTGCTCTTGAAATTACTATTAGTCTGGGGTTCGCTTCCCTTAATTCAGAAGATGACCTGAAAGGAGAGAGTTTGCTGTGGCGTGCTGACCACAACCTGCTGCGGGCAAAATCTAGTGGTCGTAATCAGGTTTTTGGTGGTGACGATGGTTATTAGTTGTTGGTTGTTGGTTGTTAAAGGGATGAGGAAGGTTAAGACAAAAACTATTGAGGTGTACGAAATTAATTTTGGCAATGTTGCTGAATTATCTGATAACACTCTGTTACTGAGGCTCGTTGTTTCATTGCCTCAACTAGCGCTTCATAAGATGCCCAGTGTTCTTCAATAATTGTGTGAGCTTGCCGAGTTGCCCATCGTTCTTTTATTTGTAACTCGCTAATAGGACGCCCTAATGAAGTTAAAGCTTCTGTGAGTTTCTGTCGGTCTTCTACGCCTCCCTCAGCGCTGCCGTAGACTAAAGTTTCTGCTGCAATCCCAGCCATCCAAACAGTACAAAAACGCTCTAAGGTTAATCGCATTTCGCCAACAGCAAGCGTGCCTGTTGAGAGTCCCGCAGAATCAAAGGTGACTCCCCCTAGCCCCGGTTGCCCTTGCTTGAAGGCTTCCCAAGCAGTCAGAGTGTAGCCAGTAATTGGAATGCCTAGGAAGTAAGCAACAAGAAAGTGACCCGCTTCGTGGCGGAGAATGCGATCGCGATGCTGACCGGATGCACTAGCCAGCCAATCCAACAGTAAGGTTGCCCCTCTGCCTTGGAAGCGGAAGCTATCGAGTGTGGCAAGGCTTAAGACACTAAGAGTTGCAACCGCAGGAATAGCGGGTGAGAGGTTGAACATTGGCCCCAGCAATGCTGAGAGTGTCATACCAAAGACACCGATCGCGATTAAATTCAGGGCAGTTTGCTGCATTCTTTTACTGTTGGTGGTGAACTCCTGAGTATTACTATTTGTAAAACGTTTTCAGCTTTTGTTACAAGTTTAGGTCACTAAAGGAGACGGGGAAATGGGGAGGTAAACTCCCCTTCTTCAAGGGTTTGGGGAAGCGTCGGTTGTTGGAGTCGGTGCAGGACTAGTTAAGTTTTTCGCCTTGTAGAAGGTTTCTAGGCTATTGCGATCGCCAACAAAGCGCCAGTGCCACGGCTCATAACTGACGCCTTGAGGATTATTCCTGGGAAAGGACAGTTCAAAGCTGTAGTAAGCAGCATTCTGCTCAAGCCACTTAAAGGCTGCTGTATTCTCAAAGTTAGGGTTTAGGTTTGTTGCTGGTGTCTGAGCATCACCAATATCCACGGCGTAGCCAGTGTGATGCTCACTGTAGCCGGGGGGAGCGCTAACTTCTGCTCGCTTGGTAGCGACTTGTCCGCGCTGTTTTTTGACATCAAAAAACAGATGCTGCTGTTCAGAGGCGGAACGGAAACCCGAAATTGGCACTAATACGACACCACTCGCCTGTGCTGCTGCGACCATTGCTTGAAATTGCTGAGCGGCCGCTGCCCGAAGCTTGATTTGACTACCAGGTAGTATGGGTCGTAACTCTGAGGCGGGTGCTTCTTCGTAGGCAAAATGTCCTAGAATCGTGTCCTCTTCAGTATCTTGTGGGCTAGGGGAGACTGAAGTATCAGTGGAGGTTGGTTGGGGTGAGGACTGTGCAATTGGCTTCGGTTTAGGACTGTTAGCAAGCGAGAGACTAAGCAAGAGTGAGATCGCACCTCCCCCGACTAACCCAATAATGAGTAGTACAGGACTTAATCGACGGCGTTTGACATCCGGTGTATCCCGCATCGCCTCCGGAATATCATCTCCAGGTGGCGCTGAAAGCTTGGCTGTTTTTTTTGGGAGACCCGCGTTATTCAAGAATCCACTCCTGCACTGAGAATCAATACTTAAACTTACCCAAATTTTAGTCTTGAGCCAGTCTAGCAGTTGCCACCCTATGTAGGCTCAAATTACCCATTCTCTAGAGACTGACTTACCATTTTTGGAAGTTGCCTCTCTACTGAATCAAGCCATGCCCAGCTTCAATACTGAGCTTTTAGAACCACTATTCAAACTCTATATTCAGCTAGGGGGCGGTGTCCTGCTGGGATGGGTTTTAGGACGTTATGCATCAAAGGCACTACCAACGTTCATTGGTCAATTTCTCTTCTGGATTGGCGTTCCCCTCAGTATTATTACCTTCCTGCGGGGTGCCGACTTATCCGGAGCAATTTGGATTGCGCCAGTGGCTGCCTGGGTAGCAATTTTTTTAGGGGCGGTATTAGCCTGGAGTTGGATTCAAGGACAATCACTCAGACAGCCTACCAATAGTAGTAATAAGCCACTTCAGGAGTCATCTTGGAGTAGACCCACACAAGGCAGTTTTCTCCTGTCGGCAATGCTCGGTAACACAGGCTACTTGGGCTTTCCAATTACCCTAGCTTTGGTAGGAGAAAAATACTTTGGTTGGGCAATTTTTTATGACATGTTGGGGACTACAGTTGGTGCCTACGGCTTGGGTGTCTTGCTTGCTGCTCGTTTTGGCAAGGAGTCACAGAGTTACCAACAGCTAGTCCAAGCACTACTGCAAAACCCAGCATTATGGAGTTTGGGATTTGGACTAGGTTTTCGTCAGATTCCACTGCCTGAGTTGGTTGAACAAGCTTTGCAAGGAATTGCCTGGAGTGCGATCGCACTTTCGTTGGTGTTAATTGGGATGCGATTGAGCCAGCTAGATTCCTGGAGCAACTTGAAACAGGCCTCAGTGAGTGTGGTCATCAAAATGCTTATTATCCCGTTGATTTTAGGGATTGGGTTATTGCAGTTGGGCATTCCTCGTCTACCCCTATTAGTCATCGTTCTGCAAGCAGCAATGCCTCCAGCTTTTGCTACTTTAGTAATTGCAGAAGTTTATGATCTTGACCGTGACCTCACGGTTACAGCACTGGCTGTTGGGTCGAGTATTCTTTTGTTGACATTACCAATTTGGCTGTTGCTGTTTAGCCCTTAAAAGCAACCTCATCCCCTTGTTCTTGAGTGCATCGTCCCCAGACTGATTTCCAAACAGACACGCACTAACAACCTTTTATGAACCGTCGTGAGTTTATTACATGGGTCGGTGTTGGCGGTATCGCAAGTTCCCTCCCAGTAGCCCTCGCTGCCTGCTCTCCTAAATCCACCGATTCAGAATCACCTGCTAGCCTTTCTCGCCCAGATGGGTTTCAATCTGTTGGCACGATATCGGAATTAAGCCAAAAGGGCTATATCCTGAATAAGAAAATTTCAACAAGTGGGGTGCTTGTCGTCAGCCAATCGCCTGATTCAGAGACGATTACGGCTGTCAATCCTACCTGCACACACCGAGGTTGTACGGTGGAATGGAAGGCACAAGAAAAATCGTTTGTATGTCCCTGTCATGGTGCCAAATTTGGTGCCGATGGCAAGGTTCTTGAAGAACCAGCACAGAAACCCTTACCCACTTACGAAGTTAAGACCCAAGGAGATTTAATTCTGGTGAAAGCAAATACTTAACTATAACCCCTCTGCCTTCTGCCTTCTGCTATAAATACACATCAGCTTATTTTTGACCCAAAAGGAAATAAGTTGTCATATCGCCCTTCCCTTTAATTGAAACCTGACCCCGCTCTTCAAACAAAAACTGCTCCTTTAATCGCTCATAGCTAGCAGATGTTACCTGAGTCTTACCTGGAATTCCTGTCATTTCCATGCGAGAAGCTATATTTACTGTATCGCCCCACAAGTCATAGATGAACTTGCTAAGACCAATCACACCTGCCACTACAGGCCCAATATTAATGCCAATTCGGATTGTAAACGCTTCGCTGATTTTGGCATTGATATCTGCCATTACCGCTTGTATAGAAAGTGCCATTTGGGCAATAGCTTGAGCATGATCTGAGCGGGGTGTTGGTAAACCCCCAACTACCATATAAGCATCACCAATCGTCTTAATTTTTTCTAAGCCGTATTGTTGAGCTAATTGGTCAAAGGTTGAGAAAATAATGTTGAGAACGGACACCAGTTCTTCCGGTGTTTTTCGATTGGAAAACTCCGTAAAGCCAACAATGTCGGCAAATAAAACACTGACCTCTTCAAAACGCTCAGCAATTGGGCTTTGGTTTTGCTGCAACTGCTTGGCAATCGGTGCTGGTAAGATATTGAGCAGTAAGGTTTCAGTTTTTTCTTGTTGAAATTTCAGTGCCTCTTGGATTGACTTCCGCTCTGTGATATCAGAAACTGTCCCTTCGTAGTACAGTAGCCTCGCCTGAGAATCACGTACAGCACGGGTGTTTTCAGAAATCCAAATGACTTTATGATCTTTGCGATATACTAGAGACTCAAATTCCTTCACCTCATTCTCAGATTCTATAAGGGCAAGAAATTCTTGGCGACGATTGGAGTCAACATAAACTTGTCGTGAGATATCTTCAATACTTTCAATCAATTCTTCTGGTGAGGTGTAGCCATGAATTTTTGCTAAGGCAAGATTGGCACTTAAGAACCGACCATCCGGCGAAGTTTGAAAAATACCTTCGACAGCGTTTTCGACAATACTATGATATTTCTCTTCGGCAATTCGCAGAGCTTCTTCTGTCTGCTTGCGCTGAATCAGTGAACCCAATTGAGTAGCAACAGCATTAACTAACTCTACTAAATGCGGCTGGATAGGGCTTGCTGTTTTTTTCAAGAAAACTAAGATTGCTAAGACTTGGTTATTCAGCAGAATTGGAACACCGAAACTTGCTTTTAAGCCGATAGCTGCCGCGAGGTTAGAACGAGGAAAAATCTCTTCTGGCTCAACAGAAACATCTTCTACCCACTCCGGTTGTTTAGATGACCAAACTCGCTCGGCTAGTCCAACCAAAGGAACTATTGGAATTGCCAAACTGTGTTGGCTAAATCCCTCTAAATCTGGGCTATTAGCATACCAAGCTTGAGAGTGTTCAAGCGTTGTGCCATCAGCGCGAGGAACCCAAGCTTCTCCAAAATCCCAATTAATTGTCTGACAACAAGAGCGCAAAATAATAGATAATGCCGATTGAAAGTTAGACGCTTCAGCGATCGCTTGAGTCATAGAGACGAGAAAAAAGATTTCCTCTTCGGCACGTTGGCGAACATTAATTTCAGCCGTGAGACGGGTATTTTGCTCTTGGAGTTGCTTAGAGAGTCGCTGTTGTTTAAGTTGATTCTCGACTCGTGCTAATACCTCTTCTACGTGGAAAGGCTTAGTGATGTAATCTACACCTCCGATTTGAAACGCTTTAATTTTGTCACGGACTTGATCTAAGGCGCTAATGAAAATAACTGGAATATTGCCTGTTTCTGGTCTAATTTTTAGCTGTTCACAAACTTCATAGCCGTTCATTGTGGGCATATTAATATCAAGCAAAATCAAATCAGGGGGAGCAATTTGTGCCCCCTTCAAAGCTAGTTGTCCATTAATCGCTTTCCTGACTCGATACCCGTGAGACTCAAGCACAGCGGATAACAATCGTAGGTTATCCGGTGTATCATCAACGATGAGAATGTCTCCTTTGTCGGCTTGTGCTTGATGAGTATTCATTAGGACAAATCAATATTTTAAACTTGGGTAGATTGGATCAGGTAGAGTCTCTGATGGTTAGGTTATCGTGGGAAGCAGAGTGAAACGACGCTGTGCCTTCCGCGATCGCATTTTCTAGGAGTTGTACACGCTCACCAGCCTTCGTATCTGAAGCAAAGCTGTTACGAAGACAATCGCTAATATCAATCGCGACTCCATCCACCATGACATCGCCATTATCCATAAGGGAATATCGGGCGCTATTTCGTACCCACTTCACCTCACCGTCAGCAGAGGTGATTGGGTATTCCTGAGTCACTGGTTTATGCGATTTTGCTGAGGCTTTCAAGGCTTCATAGAAATCAGCTTGGCTGTCAGGAGGAAGAGTTCCAAGCAAACGCTCTAGTTCAGCCATTGCTGCTTTCGGGCTTAAACCAGTCAGTTCATGCTCTCCCTCACTGATATAGAGAAGCTTTGTCCTCCCATCTGGATGAACGACACCCCGATAGACGCAACCAGGAATATTAGCCGCCATCGCCACGAACTGTCGCTGACTTTCACGCAATGCCGATTCGGAATGCTTGCGCTGAATCAGTGAACCTAACTGGGTTGCAAGAGCATTGACAAGTTCAATTAACTGTGGGTCAGGTGAGCTGGCTTTTTGTTTAAAAAAGACCCAAACTGCTAGGACTTTTTCATTGAAGAGAATAGGAACGCCCAAACAGGTTTTTAATCCGACTTCTTGAGCAAGTTGGTTTCTTTGAAAAATGTCATTGGGTTCTACTGAAACATCTATAGTCCAACTAGGTTGATGGCTGAGGCAAATTTGCCGAAGTAAATCTCTATGGGTTGCAAAAGCTAACGTCTTACTCTTACGTCTGAATTTCTCAAAACCTTGATCGCGGGCATACCAACCTTTACCCAATTCAAAAACTGAAGCCTGAGAGTTTGGCAGCCAAAATTCGCCGAAATCCCAACCGATTTTTTCACAAACTTGGCAGAGGGTGGCTTCCAGAGCAGAGATAAAGTCATCCGCTTCACTAATTGCAACCGTTGTTGTTAATAAAAGTTGAAGCTTCGCATTTTGCTCAATTAGTTGATTTTGCTGGAATAGAAGTTCTTTCTTTTGGATGGATATTGTTACTTGATTTTTAACTCTGGCTAAAACTTCTTGAACCTCAAAAGGCTTAGTAATATAGTCTAATCCTCCGATTTCAAATGCTTTTACCTTATCTAGAACTTCATCTAATGCACTAATAAAGATGACTGGAATATCCGCTGTCTCCTTGTGAGCCTTTAATCGCCGACAAACTTCGTACCCGTTGATTTCCGGCATATTGATGTCCAGGAGAATCAAATCAGGCTTGGCAACCTCTATCGCTCTTAATGCCAGATTCCCATTAATTGCTTTCCTGACTTTATACCCAGAATCACTCAACATTGTGGATAGAAGACGTAAGTTATCCCGATTATCGTCAACTAATAAAATATCGGGTTTAAAAGTATGGATTGAGTGGCTATTCATTAGTAGATGCGTTTATTAAATCAATGATTAAGTCAAGTCTAAAATTATCGACTAAATCTGCCAAAGCTAGCTTCAAAGACGAATGCGGCTCTGGAATTTGCTCAATTAGGGCGAGAATTTCTTCATCTTGGCAACCTTCTGCTGCTCGATGAAGTTGGGAAATCCATTGTGAAGGCATCACAGATAAGCTTGCAGCACTCAGTTCATAGCGTTCAGTTGCTTTTGGCTGAGGAGTGAACGTAGCTGCAGGCTGAGCGCTTTGTTCATAGACATAACATACCCCCAGATGGTCAGCTATCTTGGAAAAAAGCACTGGCTCACGGAAGGGTTTACGGATAAAATCATCACAGCCAACTGATAAGACGTGAGAGCGATTTTCTTCAAAGGCACTTGCCGTTAAGGCGATAATCACCGTCGCCTGACCTTGCAAATGAGACTTAATTTGTTGGGTTGCCTCATAACCATCCATCACAGGCATCTGCATATCCATCAAAATTAGGTGCGGTTCCCAACTCTGCCATAAAGCGATCGCTTCTTCCCCATTGGAAGCTTCACGTACCTGAAATCCTACCGACGTTAAGAGCTTAACCAAGAGTAGGCGAGAAACTCGTGTATCCTCTACTACCAAAAGGCGATATTCTCGTTGCTCAGGTGCTAATCCAATCACTCGCTGACTTGGCTGTTGAACTTGAGTGTCAGTTACTCTCGCTGTCTTAAGCAGAACATCAAATTTAAAGGTAGCGCCTTGACCAACGATACTGCTGACAGAGATATCTCCTCCCATCAGTTGGACAAAGGAGCGGCTAATCGGTAAACCCAAACCAGTGCCTTGCTGAGATTCTCGACCTGTTGCTGTTTGGGTAAAGGGTTCAAAAAGAGAGTCTATTTCCTCTTGTGCAATACCGGGGCCTGTGTCAGAGACTTCAAAGCTAATTCGGGAGTAGTGAGTAGAAAGTGAGGATTGGGGAGACACCGAAGAAGGGGAAGCGTTAGAAAATCCTCCTTGTCCCCCTTGCCTCCCTTCCCCAGTTTCAATTCCGACGCGCAGCGCCACCGTACCGGACTCCGTAAATTTAATTGCATTACCCAGGAGGTTAATCAGAACCTGACGCAATTTTCCCTCATCACAGTACACATGTTGGGGAACGTCTGTTGTTCGCTCAAAAATTAGTCGTAAACCCTTGGAAGAGGCTTTGAGTTGTAACATCTCCTCAATGCTATCGAGCAGGTGATAGAGATCAAAATTATTTTCCTTGAGAGTAATCCTACCTGCCTCAATTTTTGACATTTCGAGAATGTCATTAATCAATTCCAGCAAATGCTCACCAGAGTGTAAGATAATCGCCAAATGCTCTTGCTGCTCACGAGATAAGAGGGTATCGCGATTCATCACTTGAGAAAAACCCAAGATGGCGTTGAGCGGGGTTCTCAGTTCGTGGCTCATATTCGCCAAGAATTTACTTTTGGCACGATTGGCAACTTCAGCGGCTTCTTTAGCTTCTTTGAGTTGAGCCGATTGCCTCTGAGTCTCTTCAAGTAATTCCGCCTGTTGCAGGGTGACTCCCAACTGAACACCAATTTGAACCACTATATTGATTTCTTCAGCTTCCCATTGGCGGGAACCGGAATTTTGATACGTCGCGAGTAATCCCCAAAGCTGTTCACCACAGAAGATCGGGACAATAATGTAGGCTCTGGCTTGAAATTGCTCTAAGAGATCGAGGTAACAGGAGTCAAACCCGGCTTTATAGATGTCTTGAACACAACGGAAAGTTGCACCTTGGGTATACGCACCGCCTTGGGTTTCTTGCAGATAAGTATCTTGCACCAAATTTGGATCACTGTCGAAGGTTTTGACAACACAACGTTCGCCTTCCACAGCATCCTTTTTAAGCTCAGGGTTATTCTTTTGTTCCTGCACCAAAGAAATCCAGCCACTCGCGACTGACTCGGCAACAAACTCTCCACTCCAGTCCGGCTTGAAACGATAGATGGCTACGCGATCGCATTCGATGACTTGCCGCAGTTCTTGGGTTGTTGCACGGAATATCGTGTCAATGTCCAGTGTCTGGCGCATCCTTTGAATTACTCGTGCGATCGCATGTTCCCGCTTAGCACTTTCCCGTAGCGCTTCTTCTATCTGCTGGCGCTTTAACTCCGCTCCCACACGCGCCGCAAAAATTTTCAAAATCATCTCTTTGCCCAAATCATGAGGCATTGGCTTCACATCCATCACCGCCAATACGCCTAAGATATTGCCGTCGGAGTCAGTTAGAGGCATTCCTAAATAACTTTGGGCATTCAATCGAACTAGCTCTGGAGCATTAGGAAATAAGGCTTGTACATCTTGAGGATAGTGACACTTTGTCCCACGATTTAAAACCTGTTTACCGGGAGTATCAACTAACTCATACTCGCTGTTTTCACCCCATTTTTCACCTTGCCAAAATGCCAAGATCCGAACTCGGCTACACTCCGACACTCTTGGTGGCTCCTGCGTTACTGGACTTTGGTCTAACACTACCGTTGCTCTATCATCCAGCACCTCCCAAATCATCGCGTAACGAACTTGCAAAGCCTGAGCCAGATAACGGACACAGGAGTGCATAAAGTTACTGCCAGTTGCTGAGGCTGTCCCTTCGACAATTAATTGCAGTGCCTCTTCCCGATGCTTACGTTCGGTGATATCTGTAACGCGAACCAGATGCATCTGATGATCAGCGACATGAATTGGCTTTGCTGCTAAACTGCCCCAAAAAATTTTTCCTTTTTTGGTTACATACTCTAACTCGCGAGTCCAAACGCCGTAGAGAGCCATCTCATCCACAATAAAAGTCAGTTCTTCTGGCGTAAATAATTTTTTCTGAAGGCTGTGCCCCTCAATATTAATTAGTTCATATTTGCTTGTGGCTTCAAACAGTTCTACTGCACGCTGATTGCAGTCAACGGTCAAAAGCGTTTCAGAACTTACCAGAAAAAGTGCATCAGCCGAGTTATTGAAAATCGATTCTAGTAAGTCTCTACTACGAATAATTTCTGCCTCTGCAAGCTTTCGAGCCGTAATATCGCTAGCTGTGCCAGTTGCCCCTACCACATTTCCTTGCTCATCCAAGAGCGTAAGTGCATTAACCAGCAGATGAATCAGTCTACTATCTTTCGCTAAGCGTATCGTTTCATACTGGTGGAGTCCTTCTTTATTAAAAAGGTGCCGAAAAGCCTCTAGATCTAGAGGAACTTGTTTGGGTGGGGTGAAGTCAGAGAACGGGCGACCGATAATTTCTTCAGGCTCATAACCAAAAATTTGCTTGACGGCTGGGTTAACGAAGGTAAAACATCCTTGAGTATCCGTTGACCAGATAATGTCCTGCGATGTCTCAACAAGATTACGATATTGCCGCTCACTACTCGCGATCACAGCAGCACTTCGTGCCGCTTCGTTAACAGCTTGCTTGCGTTGAGTGATGTTACTAGCGGTGCCAGTTGCCCCTAGTATGTTTCCCTCAGAGTCCTGATATGCGATCGCGTTCACCATGAGTTGGATTGGCTTCCCGTCTCTCGCCAGGTGTTTCGTCTCATACTGGAAAACAGATCCTCCAGCCAGAAGGCTCTGGAAAACTTCTAAATCTTTAGCCATTTGTTCCGGTGGCATGAAATCTGTAAACGGACGACCCAGCATTTCTTCCGGTTCATAACCATAAATTTGTTTAACTGCACAGTTGACGAAGGTATAACGCCCCTCAGTATCCACTGACCAAATCACATCCTGCGATGCTTCAACCAGAGCGCGATACTTTTGTTCACTCTCAGCTAGGGCTACCTCTGTGTGCTTGCGCTCAGTGATATCTTCATGGGAGCCAATGAGTCGGATTGGATTTCCTTGTTCATCCCATACGGCTTGCGCTCGCGATAAAATCCATTTGTAGCTGCCGTCCTTACACCGGAGACGATACTCAGCAACGTAATTAGGGGTTTTCTGATCTAGGTGAGCTTGGCGAGCATTCATCACCGCTTCCCGATCATCCGGATGCACTCGCCTGAGCCATTCATCATTGCTGTTCTCAACCTCGTTGTCTTCATACCCCAACATTTCTTTCCATTGAGCTGAGTGGAAGACTGCCCCAGTCTTAAAGTTAATGTCCCAAATCCCACCATTGATGCTTTTGAGCGCTAGCTGCCAACGCTCTTCACTTTCTCGTAATGCTTTCTCGGCTTGCTTTGCCTGTTGACTATACTTGGCTGCTTGTCTTTGGTACGCTTCAGAAACACGAATCTCTTGTTGCAGCCGTGCATTTTGCTCCGCGAGTTGCCGAGAAAGCCTACCAATCCTCAATTGATTCTCAACACGAGCCAAAACTTCTTCCACCTGAAAGGGTTTAGTAATGTAGTCCGCACCACGAACGGAAAAAGATTTTATTTTATCAAACGCTTCATCTAAGGCACTAATGAAGATAACGGGTATGTCCTTAGTCGTTGGAGAGGCTTTCAACACAGAGCAAAGGTCATAACCGTCCATCTGGGGCATCATGATGTCCAGCAAAATCAAGTCAGGTAAGATTGACTCGACAGACTCTAGCGCCACTACACTGTTTGATGCCGATCGCACTTCATATCCTTGCTGAGACAACATCCCAGCTAGAAGTTGCAAATCAGCGAGGGTATCATCAACAACTAAAATGTTTCCTTTGGGGAGATAACTTGGCTCCTGGCTCATTTCTAGGGTAGTGTTAGTTGGGTTGAGGGCAATAGCGGCTCTAACTGAAAATACTTTGCTAGACAGTTAGAGACTTATAGGAAGGGTGGATTGAGCAATTGAAGACAACAGGTCAAGATCAAATCTGATTTGTATTCAATATGTCATATCAACTCCGTTTGATCGCTTCGTATATTTAAGTTGTGACGTTGTTAATGGTCTTTCTGATAATGCCTCTGAAAACACCATGAAGGCTAAGCCAGAACCAAACCCTGATCAGGAAAGCAAGGATGCTGTTGAATGAATACGATCTGAATCTAGGCGATTAACTAGACTCGGATAAACAGTGGCAGGGACTAAAGAGGAGGATTTGGGCAAAATGTGATCGCCACCCTCTGAGTCTCTAAGTACGTCTGCTACCCCTGGTAGGAGAATCCGTCCTCTGTAGATTCGGTTGCACTCACTGAGTTATACAGACAAACTCATTAAAGTAGGTAATAGAAACAACAACTCCACACATTGCCGATTACTACCATGAACAATCTGTCAAATCGAGTCCCAGAGTCTTTTGGCAGCGAGTCAGAAGGCGGCAACCAGCTATGGCAATACGTCCAATCCCTAAATCCAGATACAGTTGCCCAACTCTCAAAGCCTGACCCTCAAGTCGTTCAGGTGATAGAACGTAATATTGTTGGAATGCTCGGAACTTTACCTTCAGAACACTTTGATGTAGATATTACCACTAGCCGTGAACATCTAGGTCGGCTTCTGGCTTCTGCAATGATTAATGGCTACTTTCTGCACAATGCTCAGCAACGAATGGCGTTTGAAAAGTCCTTGCAAGTAGCAGCAGCAACGAATGAGAGTGGAGCTAAGGAACAGTAAATCAAGACTAAGCCGATAGGCAGTAATTAACCATCAACTCCAACACAACAGCAATAACTAGCAGCGGAGGCAACAAGCATCCAACTCCATTTCACCCTTCATCTGTCTCTGGGTGCTGCGTTGGGAGGAATTGAGGGTCTAGTACCTGACCTGAAGAGTAAGAACATTCTTGAGGAAAATCTTCGTAGTCTAACGGAGTCTCGCTGACAGCTAGGTTTAAAGCACTTTGATAACCATCTTCCATGGCTTCTAGTAAATAAGGTTGCAAACTTGGGCTTTCTTTGAGAAGCCGCAAAACCTGACGACGCTGCTCCCGAATTGTAGCCAACCAACTTTTGGAACGATGACTGGGTTGAAACTCCCATTTAAGTAGATGCCCTAGTAAGATGCCCAAACGGTTTCCTAGTTCCTGTCGTTGTTGCTTGCCCAACGATTCAATCTCCTCAACCAAGTTTGGGACATCTAAGCAGCTCCACTTTTTATGCTGGAGAAACTCTGCTTGTTGTTGCGTCCATGCGTAGAAGTCTAGTTCGTATAACTCAAAGGACTGATTAACACCCTCAACAGTTGTACAACGCAAAGCCTCAAGGAAACCTACAGTAGCCTTTGAGATTAAGAAAGCCAAAGCAGGCTTCTTGCCATTGAGTACCCCATAATGTAGCAAACGCTCAAAATCTTCCAAGCTAATAGTTTGTACCTCTTGAGGCTCTCTCGTCCCTTCAATCAAAACTGTTTCAACTTCCCCACTAAAACCCAGGCTCTGTAATGCCTTTGGCTTTTTTGACGGTGAACCAACAATTCGCTTGAACCAATTATTTGTGTACCCTAAAACCTGCCCAATACTTGAGACTCCAACTCGAATCTCACCACTTGGCATTCGGTAAACATCAATCCCCAATTCCTCAGAGTTGGTTCTTAAGGGAATTATTTGTTGCTCTACTACGTTAAGGGTCATGGCACAACCTCTATATCTCTATGTTTTTGCCATGTATTACATGGTTGCAGTTCCTTGGTAATACTGGTTAATGTCTTTAGTTTGCAACACTAGTTTAAATAGAACTTGTCATTTTTGGGACTTGGAACGGGCAAAATCTCTCAACCCCCAAGTACTAAATCAACAAGCTTTATTTCTACAAGCTTTATTTCCACCGACCGACTTATTAATAATAGGTGTGTTCCTCTACACCCTTTTATTTAACATACATGCCCGTCTCTGAGTAGATAAAAGCCGGATTTGATACTGCTACTTTCTTATTGGTAGTAATGAGAGGCGTGCAGACCTGAACTCCAATGAACCCCAGTCTTCTTCTGGGGTTTTTTATTTTATACAGCTAATCGCTGAATGATTCATAGTGCGATCGCATTATCTTCTCTTTATCTGTATTCCTTCTGAGGCAAGTAGTCAGAGCAATTTGTCGCTTCAGCCGTTAAAGCCATAGAAGGGTGTACTGCACATTGCAAATAAGGGTTGTTTTTAAAGAATCGGCAGTTTCTACAGGGAACTTGATGTAAGTGTTTGACAGTTAACATTCCATGTCGTGCAACTGTCCAGAGATCTGAAGTCATCAAAACGACAATCGTCCAAACCATCATGAAACCCATAGGAATCAAAAGTAGCCCGTAATCAGGCATGGCTGTGACATCCGGTTTCATCCCATCAGGTTCTGCCCTAGCTAGTTCTATCTGAGTCACGTTTTCCGGATTAAAACGATTTTCTCCTAGTGCAGCGACCTTGAAAAACTTATCAGTCTGCATCTGAATTAACCTCTATTCATATAAGAATTTTCCTAGGAAGTTTTGCCCATCTCGCAATGCTGATTAACCAACTTTCCCTAAGCCCTGAAACTCAAATAATTTGGGAGTTTTTGGGCATAAATTAAGCCTTAAACATGACTTTTCAAGCGGGAGCTTATCATCAATAGTTAACAAAACTCTTTAACCACTTGCACCTATCTCAGGGATTAGGTTTCACTGGCGAACAGAGATTGAGCATCAAAGATAAGCATCCGCTCCACTCTCAAGACAGAATTTTCAGGATTTCATCCCTTGTATCGTCGGCAGTTCAATGATAAATTCCGTTCCTTGACCGGGTGTAGAACGACACCTAAGCCGTCCCTTATGTTTTTCTACTACAATCTGATAACTAATTGACAATCCTAATCCCGTCCCTTCCCCTGGTGATTTTGTTGTAAAAAAGGGGTCAAATACTCTTTGCTGATCTTCTTCTGACACGCCAAGTCCATTATCAGCAACATAAATCACTACCTTATCTTGTTCGACTGTCTCGGTACGAATGCGAATATAAGGCGTTGTACCTTCGCAGTTAGGCGCTATAAACGAACGGCACTTAGTTAAGGAAGGTAAGGAAGGTAGGGCAGAAATTACTTCCTCATCTCCCTCAACAACTGTTAATCCACCACTATGCAATTCTCTGAGTGCGTCAACAGCGTTGCTCAAGAGATTCATAAAGACCTGATTGAGCTGCCCTGGATAGCATTCGATTAGGGGTAATTGCCCATACTCTTTGATGACTTGAATCTCAGGATACTTGGACTGGGGTTTCAAGCGATGCCGTAAGATGAGCAGGGTGTTATCAATCCCTTCATGAATATCTACCCGTTTGCGATCCGCTTCATCAAGGCGAGAGAAGTTTTTTAAGGACAGCACAATTTCTTTAATCCGGTTTGCACCTTCTCTCATCGATGCGAGCAGTTTTGGAAAATCTTGGGCGATAAACTCTGGTTCAATGCGCTCTAGTTGTTCAGTGATTTCTGCAACTGGCTCAGGATAGTAGTTTTGGTAAAGCTTGAGCAAGTTCAGCAAGTCTTGAGCATATTCACTTGCCGGATGAATGTTGCAGGAGATAAAGCTTGTCGGATTATTGATTTCGTGAGCAACCCCTGCGACTAACTGACCCAAACTTGCCATTTTCTCATTCTGCACTAGCTGAGCTTGGGTACGCTGAAGTTCTTTGAGTGTTTGCTCAAGCTGTAAGGCTCGTTCCCGTTCTTGCTGGGTGAATATCTGTAACGATTCTTCTGCAAGCTTTCGCTCAGTAATATCCTGTCCAATGCCGATACTCGTACCATCGGATAATCGAATATTCGCCCAGGATGTATAAATGACACGACCGTCATGAGTTTTAGTTTTTAAATCTTGCCATTTCCCTGTTGCTGCCACCATGAAATCCAAAACCGATTGACGATATTCAGGGTCAGGATAACATTCAACTAATATGTCACATTGCTCTAGTTCTGCTTTAGACCAACCTAAGACACGTTCCAATTCCCGGTTTACTAATTGAAGCTGACCCGCAGCATCATAAAAAGCCACCATCACAGGGATGTGGTCAAAGATAGTTTGCAGCAACTCCTTCTGCTGTCGTAGTGCCTCTTCTGCCTCCTTACGAGCGGTAATATCGGTTTGAATGCCAATGTAGTGAGTTAAGTTCCCATCAGCATCTCGCACCGGAGAGACGGAGAATTCGTTCCAGAATAACGTGCCATCTTTACGATAGTTGCGTAAAACTCTCTGAGTCTGTTTACCCGCCCGAATCGCTTGCCGCAACTCTGGGATTGCAGGTTGCTCAGTCTCTTGGCCCTGCAAGAAGCGGCAGTTTTTGCCAATCACTTCCTCGGCACAGTAACCTGTCATCCGCTCAAACCCTGGATTTACATAGATGATTGGGTTATCCGGTTGGCTTGGATCGCTTATGGTGATACCGTTACTAGAAGCTGCGATCGCTCTTTCGAGGACTCGTAGACGCTCCTCTGCAAGCTTGCGCTCAGTGATGTCTTCCACAATCCCCAACACATACTGGGGATGCTCCGCTTCATCAAAAATCGGAATTTTTTTGACATGAAATAGTCGTTCACCCCGAAGGGTATGGATGAGTTCTGCGGGATGATCTACGAGCCTTCTAGTGGAGAGTGCCTCTTTATCTTGAGCGGTGAAGAAACTTGCCTGCTGATGCTCAAACAAGTCATAGTCACTCTTACCAAGAACGTCAGATGCAGTGTAGCTCATCAGTTCAGTACTCGTCTTGTTCCAGAAGACAAACCTTAAGTCTTTAGCATCTTTTGCAAACACTCCCACTGGCAGATTTTCTAGCAGAGAGTTCAGGAAGCTTTGAGTGCGTTGGAGTTCTGCTTCTGTTTGCTGGCGCAAATGAAGCTCATCGTGAACATCGCTAACGTCAATCCTCACTCCATCAATAATCACATCGCCGTTATCCAGTCGAGAGTAACAAGCGCTATCTCGAATCCACTTCACTGCACCAGTTGTGGAAATAATTCGGCATTCCTGAGTACTCGGCTCCAGCGTTTCTATCGCTGCTCTCCAGTTTGTCTCAAATTTAGTCCGACACTCAGGATGAATCAGTTCGATATAGCGCTCTGAATTAGCGATTACCTCTTCTGGGGCTGAGCCACTCAATCCGCGTTCTCCCTCACTGATATAGAGGAGTGAGAACCGTCCATCCGCATGAAACACACCCCGATAGACACTACCTGGAATATTAGCCGCCATCGCCGCTAGCTGTTGCTGGCTTTTACGCAACGCTGATTCTGAACGCTTGCGTTGAATTAGTGAACTCAACTGGCTAGCTAGAGCCTTGACTAGCTGAATCAGTCGCGGTTCTGGTTCTGTCACTTCTCTTTTGAAGAACACCAAAACCGCGAGTACTTGGTCATTAAAGAGAATAGGTACCCCTAAGCAGGCTCTTAATCCTATCTCCTTCGCAAGTTGGCAACGGAGAAAAACGTTGGATGGCTCAACTGAAATATCAGTGAGCCAATAGGGGCTTTGGTTATGACAAATTTTTCCAACAATGCTCGTGTTGAGAGCAAAAGTTAAGGCTTCACTTTGGTGTCTAAATTCCTCAAATCTTTTTTCACTGGCATACCAACCTTTACCATATTCAAAGTCTGTTGCACTATCATTTTTTGGTATCCAAAATTCTCCATAGTCCCAACCAATTTTTTCACAAACTTGGTGGAGGGTTGCTTCTAGAGCGCTTTGGAAATTAGAAGATTCGTTAATCGCTTGAGTTGTCGTTAATAAAAGTTGAAGCTGGGTATTTTGTCCAATCAGTTGCTTTTGCTGTTCAAGAAGTTGTTTTTTTTGCCAAACCAGAGTTAGCTGGTTCTTGATTTTGACTAAAACCTCATGGGAGTCAAAGGGCTTAGTAATATAGTCTACTCCCCCAGCTTCAAACCCTTTGACTTTATCTAAAGCATCGTCTAAAGCACTAATAAAGATTACTGGAATTTCTGCTGTCTGCTGGTTAGCCTTTAATTGCTTGCAGACTGCATAGCCCTCTATATTGGGCAGATTAATATCAAGTAAAATTAAGTCTGGTTGCGATAAGTTTACAGCGTTTAACGCAAATTCCTCATTGGAAGTGGTTCTGACTTTATACCCTTGCTGCCTCAACATCGTGCGTAAAAGACGCAAGTTTTGCGGGTTATCGTCAACCAACAAAATGTCTGCTTTACAATCTTGCGATGAATTGCTACGGGGGAAAACTTCCGTAAATGCCATTGTCTTGTGTTCAGTCCCAGATTGCTTGGGGAGTTTCTCAATTCTAGAAAGTAGGTTGAGCTGCACGAATGTGCTGTTTCGATAACACCCGAATCTTGACCACTAAACTAATACTTTAGAACATTTAACGGATGGTGCGGTTAACTAGCACGATAAAACGCGATCGCCTAGTTTATTCTGGACGCGATCGCTAACCTACCACGGTTAGTTTGTCTATGAGCTGCCTTGAAAAGTACCCCTAAAGATAGATGCAAGTCAGGAACTGAAAGATTAATAATTTTTGCCTGCTCTTTTCCTGACAACCAATTCGCCTAGGACACGACAACTAGAGGAGATTGAAGAACTGATACTCCTGTACCAACTCACATTGTAAGTGAGGAAGGGATACGTTGTATCTTACTGTCTTGTGACGTAGAACGCGATCGATAGATTTGAGCCACTGTATCCCTTGGATTAATCCTCAAAACCTCATCAAACCGTTGTGCCGCTTCCTTGAAAGTCTGCTGACGGTAGAGGAACAAACCTTCTTCAAACAGGGGTTTCGTTGCTAACTTGCCCTCTTTCATGTCTGGTTCATCTCCATCAAATACTTCAAAAACTGCTACAGCTTTTGACTTCCCCTTCACTTTAACTTGCTCAATGAAGCGGAGACTATACTGCATTGGATGGTGCAAACGACCTAATGTTTGCTGAGAGATTAACAACGACGCACCATAATATTTTGTTAGTCCTTCTAAGCGAGAGGCTAAGTTTACCGTATCACTAATTACGGTGCTATCCATGCGGTGTTGTCCGCCGACTGTCCCCAGCATCAACGAACCTGTATTGATGCCAATGCCGATTTTAATCGGTATATAACCAGACTTAACACGCTGTCGATTGTATTCTGCCAGACGTTGCAGCATTGTAATCCCGGCTTTCACGGCATCATCAGCAATGCCACTAAATAGAGCCATAATTGCATCACCAATATATTTATCAATAAAGCCTTGATTATCAACGATGGCGGGTTCCATACGAGAAAGATAGGCATTGATAAAATTGAAATTCTCTTGAGGTGTCATGCTCTCTGAGAGAGTGGTGAAATCGCGAATATCGGAAAATAGCACCGACATTTCCTGCTGTACTTGGTCACCTAATTGAATATCAATAATGCTTTTTTTATCTAAAAGCTGGAGAAATTGCCGTGGGACAAAGCGCGAGAAAGCTCGGTTTAGTTCAAAGAGTTCTGACGTAAACTTTATTCGCTCAGCTTCAGCTTGCTTCCGTTCAGTGATATCTTCAACAAAACCCTGATAGTAGAGTACTCTCCCACTGATATCGCAAACAGCACGCGCATTCTCACTAATCCAGATAATGCTGCCATCTCGACGATAGACTTGAGACTCAAACGCCGACACCTCACCATGCTGCTGCATTAACTTGATAAATTCAAGATGACGGTGAGGTTCGACGTAGAGTTGATGTTGGACGTTAGTGAGAATTGTCATCAACTCTTCAAGAGAGTTGTAACCGTAAATGTTTGCAAGTGCATGATTCGCACTGATATAACGTCCTTCCGGCGTAGTCTGAAAGATGCCTTCAAGAGCATTCTCAAAGATTTTGCGATACTTCTGTTGTGCCTTCAACAGGCGACTTTCATTCTCGTGGAGTTGGGCGATTAGTCCAGCTTGCTCACGAGTTAATTGTTCTAACTCCTGATTCATTTGCTGGAGTTGGACGTTTTGTGCAGCAAGTTTTTTATCCTGAAGATAGCTGTTTACGGCTTCTTTGACTGTTAAACTCAAGTCTGAGGCTTGCCAAGGCTTGGCTATATACCGATACAATTTTGCCTGCTTAATGGCATTCCCCACTGCTTCTAGATCAGCTTGTCCTGTTAGCATGATTTTGAGGGTTTGAGGTGAGATGAGATGAACGCGCTTTAATAGTTCATCCCCCTTCATATCGGGCATGATATAGTCTGATATGATTAGAGGAATTTCGTATCCATCCTCTAGCAACTCTTCTAATAACGCTAAAGCATCCTCTCCACCCTCAGCAATTTCGATCAGATAATCCTTGCCGATTGCCTCTTTTAGTTCTGCTTTAAGGCTTCTGAGTACAGTCATCTCATCATCGACACAGATAACTACCTGTTTGGTCATAATTTGCCTGAACCAGATTTTAGGGTTCCACTAATTCTCTTCAAACCAAGCTCTAAAGAAAGTGTTTAAGCTTTATTTTACTCTTGCAATCCACTTAATTAGTCGTTTGTCGTGGTAATACTAAAGTACTATCTGTCATACACTATTTTCTAGTTGCAGATACACTAGCTATCAAGGATAAAGGTAAAAGATTAAGTTTAACTCTTTATTCTTTAGGTGTCTTGTTGTTTATAGTTTTGACAATCCAGATTTGATAGTTTCTACTAATTCTTCTTCAGACCAAGGTTTAAATAAACAGCAATGAAGATTTGCCTGCTGTTTTACCCGCTCAATGGCTGACTCATCCGCTTGACCCGTCAGCATCACTTTAATAATTGCTGGAAATTGCTGATGGACGCGAATCAGAAACTCATCTCCCTTCATTCCGGGCATTAACCAATCAGAGACAATTAGAATAATGCTGATTGACTCCTCATTCAGTTCATTAATAACCTCTAGGGCATCATTAGCATCTTCAGCAACTTCATAGAGGTAGGCATTGCCAAAAGCTAATTGAAGTTGTGTCTTGAGACTATCTAATATGACTTTTTCATCGTCAACACATAGAATAACTGGTTTAGACATCTTGTGTCTCCTGGTTGGGCTGAATTGGTAGTAAAACTTTAAATGTCGTGCGTCCGGGTTCACTTTCTACCGTAATCTCACCGGAATGCTTGATGATGATCTTTCTGACAATATCAAGTCCTAAACCACTACCTTCTCCTGGAGGCTTGGTTGTAAAGAATGGCTCAAAGATTCTCCCTTGAATCTCTTGTGGTATTCCCTTGCCACTATCGGTAATGGTAATCTGAGCTTGCTGGTCTTGTTGGCTGACATCAATCGTCAAAGTGCCTCGGTTGTTCATCGCTTGCAATGCATTATGAATCAGATTTGTCCATACCTGATTCAGCTCATCGGGATAACATAGCACGAGTGGTAACTCACCATAGTTCTTAATTACCTCAACCCCTTGTTTGAGTTGGTTGTTGTAGAGGGTCAAGACCGTCTCGATTCCCTCAGTTAGATAGGCGAGACTCATTTTTCCAGATGAGTCATAACGGGCGTAAGTTTTTAAGGCAAAGACAACTTTTGAGGCACGGTCTGTGGCGATATTAATCGTTGTCGCACTTCTTTGCAAACCGGAAAGTTTATAAGCAATTTCGAGGATGTGTAAGCTATCTGATGTTCTTAAAAGAGGGAGAAAGACCTCAATTCCGCTATAAATCCCCATCGTAACTAAGATATCAGCAATCGTAGCAGCGTTGTCGATGTTCTCAGCTTCCAATTGGCGAATTAAAGCTTTCTTAAATTGACGCTCTTGTTTGGTAGAGAAGGTGACTTCTTGTTGCAGCGAACGTTGTACTAAAGCAAAGAAATCATCTCTTTGCTCTATTGAGAAAGATTGAAAAAGTACGGGCAACTGTTCTAGAATTTGCTCCAAGAACTTGAAAATATTTCCCGCCGATGAACGAATCGCCCCTAGTGGTGTATTAATCTCGTGAGCAATGCCAGCAATGAGTTGACCCAAGGCTGCCATTTTTTCAGATTGGATTAGTTCTTCTTGAGTCGTTTGAAGTTGTTGCAGAGTAATCAGAAGTTCCTCATTTTTTTGACGTAAGGCAATTTCTGCTTGTTTGCGAACCGTTATATCTTCGCCAATACATAATAGATGGGTTGCCTGTCTTTGCTGGTTATATACGGGCACTTTGATAAATCGCTGCCAGAGGCTACCTCGAACTTTGTGCTCAATTTTCTCTTCTTCAATGATCGTTAATGTACCTTGTTCGAGAATTTTTAAGTCTTCAGATAAGAAGTGGTTAGCTTGTTCAGCATCAACAAAATCATAGCTATTGCGTCCAATCGCTTCCGCTTGCGAAACACCATAGAGTTTTTCAGCAGCTTGATTCCAAAGGATATAACGCCAGTCATTCTGAACATCTTTGACAAAGAGTGCCAAGGGAATGTTGGCGACAATGCTATCTAGGAAACGGTTAGCTTGCGATAAATCCTCTTCTAGCTGTTTGCGATCGCTTATATCCCGAATCATGAACAACACTTCGTTCTCTCCACTGACGACTACCCGAACTTCTTCGTGTTGCAACTTGCCCTCAATCCAAATTTGCTGTTCATAAATTTGGCTGTTGCCTGTATCGAGTGCTTGTTGCAGGTGTTGGAGGTGACGGGAATGGACTTCTGGAGGCAAAAATTCTGAGATGTGCTTGCCAATTGGATCAAAGTCTGACGGTAACAAGTCTGTGAAGTCTGCGGTAGTAACGTAGCCTAAATAAATACCCTCTGCACTAACTCGGAACATCAAATCCGGTATGGCAGAGAGGATGGCACGATTTTGTGCTTCACTTTGCAAGAGTGCTACTTCTGTCCGCCTGTGTTCCACGATTTCCTGCTCTAATTCCTGGGTGCGTTCTTCTACTTTTTGTTGTAGTGTTTGATTGTACTGGGCTAATACTTTCTCAGCTTGTTTGCGTTTGGTGATGTCCGTAAAAGTTGCGATCGCATAAGTAATGTTGCCCAATTCGTCATAGATCGGTGTTCCAAAACTTTCTAGGGGAATAATTTTGTCTGAACGGCGGATTTCCATATCATCCACCCTCACGCTTTTCCCATTTAAAGCACTAACAATCGGATTGCGCTCTTGGGGGTATAGTTGTTCGCTTCCTGCTAGATAAGCTTGATAAGCTTCTTGCAAATTTTCTGCTGTCGCTGACTCAACAATTCCTTTACCGAGAATCTGTTGCCCTACTTGATTCGTGTAGTAGGGCTTGCCGTTAGCCTCCGCTACAAATACACCCACTGGCATCGCTTCTATAAACTGGGTTAGTCGGCGCTGACTCTTCGATAATTCTTCATTCAAAGCATTCATTTCAGCAAAGAATGTTTGTAGTTGCTTTGCCATACTGTTGAATGACTTAGCGAGATTTCCTAATTCATTAGAGGCAGCAATATTCACTTGAGAGTCGAACTGCCCGTTACTAATTCTAGAGGCAGCATCGGTAAGGCTTTTTAAGGGAACAGTAATCGACTTAGAAAAAGCAATCCCCAAACCAACAGCTAGGGCTGTACCCCCTAAAGTAGCACCACCCATTACTAAAATCATCCAGCGAACCGGAGCATAGACTTCATCTGTCGGAAGTTCTACCACAACTAGCCACTGCACCCTACGAACTAGGGTAGCTGTGCCGACAACGTCTTCACCGTTCAATCCTTTATAGACAATAACGGGTTGAATTCCTGGAGATAGTGATAGTTTGGCTAACTCTTGAACAAATGGTCTGTTTTTGAGGTCTTGCCGCGTTTCAACGTTTGTTTGTTGTTTAGAGTTTTGACGTTCTACTGTCCCCAATCCCCCAGCAATAAGGGCTAAGCGTTTGTCGAGAACGTAGCTATAGCCAGTTTTGCCAACTTGAGTTCGTGTGGCAATCTGTGTGAGAAAATTGAGATTAATTTTTGCGAACAAAACTCCATTAATCTGATTATTATTATTGCGTATGGGTACGGCTAAAGTAGCGACAGGAAGACCAATCTTGGTGTCAATTTCTACTGGACTGACATAATTTCTACCGCTGCTAAATGTCGTTAAAAACAGAGGCGAATCAACATAGGCTTGAGCAAAATACAATCTGGACGGCGATATCGGCTCGTAGGGCGACATTGCTTGTACAACTTGACCCTCGTTGTTAAGAATGCCAACAATCTCATAAGCACTATTACTATTCACTAATCCTTCGAGAAGGCTGCGTTGAGTTTCAGGCGTAAAATCTGTTAAGCCGCGCAACTCTGAAAGGTAGTTGAGCTGACGTTGTAAGTTATCTAAATAAGCACTAATTTTGTTGGCTGCTCCTTGCGATCGCTCTTGCTGAAGCAACCTTGTCTGTTCTGCCTGTTCCCGAAAGCTAAGATAAGTTAACGTACTGCCTGTGATCAGAACGGTAGAGACAACAATTGAAACCAGACCGTAGCGCAGTTGGTTGGCGATCGAAAAGATTTGATGGCGGGACATTGCAGTTTCACTTTTATCAATTAACTCAATTCCTGTTTCCATACAGCATCTTCAACCCAAATTCGCTTTGGCAGTAGTCCTAAGCGAAAGAAGGTTTCTGCAATCCGTTGTTGTTCCTCAATTGCTCGATCTTGAATCGGTAGCGCTTCATACTGGCGACTTTTAGTTACCCTTAACGCTGTTGAAGCTTTCAATCCTGTGCTTGCCCTTAGAAGTTCAGCCGCTTCGTTAGAATGATTCATTGCCCAAATACCGACCTCTCGCGCTTCTTCCATCACAATTTTGACAATGTCACCATGGTCGTTGGCAAAGGAGTGCGTCGCTAAATGAAAGTTTGTGTCATTCATCAGTCCCTCAGCATTCGTCAGGAGACGAACGGGCATACTTTCCTGCAACTCGATTAAAAAGGGACTCCAACCCACCCAAGCCTCGACCTTCCCCTGCTCGAACGCTGTCCGCCCTTCAGATGGTGGCAGATCGACAAATTTCACATCCTCTAGCGTCAAACCCCCTTTAATCAATGCCTGAACTAAAAGATACTGACCTGCGGATGCCTTGGTTGCTGTTATTGTCCTACCTTTGAGGTCAGCTAGCGTCCGAATCGGCGAATCTTTGCGAACTAAAATACCAATGCTTTCAGGTACTGCTGGTTCGTTAGCAATATAGACAAAAGGCACACCACTCGCTTGTGCAAAAATCGGCGGTACAACTCCCGCAGAACCCATATCAATTTTTCCTTCTCCCATTGCCGCTAAGATCGACCGACCTGCGGAAAATTCGTTCCAATCGACGGAAAAACCCATTGGTGATAAACGTTTTTCCAAACTGCCACTAACTTTGAGGTAGAGCATTGTTCCATGAGGCTGGTGAGCAATGCGAACGATTTTGGTGGGGGTTGACGGTGAGTTGTCTGCTTTGGCGGTAGAGTAAAGCGATCGCTTTGAGGTACAGCTTCCTAAAACTAAGCTCAAGCACAAGCCAACAACAAACAGCAATGAGATAATAAACGCCCAATGTTGTCTAATTCTAGTCAACTTCAGGCGGACAAGTTTTTCAGGAGCTTTAACAGCTAAGTCGTATAGAGATTTGGTTGACACAGGATCGATTTATTCTTAATGCTGATAGCTGATAGCTGACCGCTAACTGCTATATGCTCTTTTTCCTTAATTTAACGGTGTTATAAGAAACTCACAGAAACTCACAAAAACTCAGTCCAAAACTTCCAGCACGGCTTTTGGAGAAAGTTTATCCTTAAACCAGATAATCTTGGCGGGTACATTTGCCATTTTGATACCCGCTTTTTCTAAATTTAGTCGCTCAGAAATCGCCAAAATCAAGTTATCGCACTCCGAACGACGCACCTGAGCAAATTTTTTCTGTAAGTACTCTGGTCGCCAGTAGCCAACAATTTCCAGTAAGTAATCACGCCCATCGGGATGAACAAGGCGAAAGTCAGGAATCATCACACTACCAGGGATGGGGACAAGGTCAACTTCTCGCTCTAGCACCCACTCTGTTTTCAAGGAGTTCCAACGGTTAGCAAAGGCAGCTTCTAACATACTGTCATAGGGCTTACCAGGAGGATAGTGAGTGACTAAGCCACATTTGTCATTGAGACTAAAACGCCCAGTTCTCCTAGCACCTGTGTAAGGATCGCGACTTTGTAAGGTAGCCTTGAGACTCCATTTTGTAACGTGCAGCAAGGCTGGAAGTAATTTTGCGATCGCTAAACCGTAGCGGGTACTCGGCTTAAATAAACTGGTTGGGCCATCAATGGTAATTGTGAAGCCATGGTCAGCGTCACCTTCAATGTAGGTCATCAGTTGAAACAACTTCAAATAGCGAAATAAGAGCTTATACTCGCCAGGGACATTCCGGTGAGCATTCAGCGTCATCTGACTAGCGCGGTAGAAGATTCCCTGCACTTGAGACAAGTTGTAGCGGTGCAGCAGTGCCTCTGGTGCAGGGTCATCAAATTGGGTGAGAATGCGATTTTCTTGTAAATCTGCGTAGAGTCCAGTCCGAATTTGCTGGGGTACAATTTCACGGTTTAACTCTTTACTAAGGGCAAGGCTCAAGTGTTCGAGGGTTGCCTCGGTTGCCTGAGGGCTGGGAACGGATTGGGCAGCAAGGGCAAAGACTCTCTGCCGCAGTAAAGGAGGTTCCAGGGGGCTGACAATTTCAAACGTGCAGAAGCTGGTTTTGAGAAGATGGGCAAGCCCTCGTTTGAGGCGGTAGTCGGGGCTGTCGCCTTCCAACTCTGACAACTTGCGATCGAGTTCCCCTTGGGTACCGCCAACGGCTTCCTGAAACCCGATAATTAATTCATTCGCGATCGCACAGCTTTCTGGGTTAATCGGCAACCGTTTCGGAATGATTTCTTCACCATTTTGTCGATTAATGAGTAGTTCAGTCGGTAACATTGATTAACTTGATACTTGATAGTCGAGACACTTACAAGCCATGCTGTTAATGCCCTCAAAGCAATGCTACTCTTCATTAGAGAGCGGTCAGCTATTAGCGGGTTTGAGGCTCCTATGATTGTGGGGGTTAAACTCATTCAACTCCTAGCTGAGAGCTAATCGCTGAAAGCTATTTGCTTGAGATTCAGTAGCTGGTTTTGCCAAACCGATGTCACGAACAAGAGAGTTGAAGATGAGTAGAGTGATGCCTAGGCAGCGACCTTTATCCTACACGGTCTACAAAATTCTGGAGTGCAGACCCGATAGCTACCAGGATTGGTATCAGCAGGGCAATGCGTTGCGTGATAGCAGGCACTACGAAGATGCGCTCTTCAGCTACGACAAAGCTTTGGAATACAAGCCGTATGATTATTGGGCTTGGTACTGGCGGGCTGATGTTCTAGATGCCTTAGGACGTTATGAAGAAGCGTTGGCTAGCTATGACAAAGCCCTAGAAGAAAAGCCTACTGATTACTGGGCTTGGTGTGAGCGAGGGAGCATATTGCGTCACCTTGAACGCTATGAGGATGCAGTTGCTAGCTATGATAAAGCCTTGGAAGCACGACCACGAGATTACTGGGCATGGTACAACCGAGGGCGTGTAGCGTTGGAAGACTTGGATTGGTTTGAAGAAGCGATCGCAAGTTTTAAGAAAGCGTTAGAAGTACGCTCTGATGACTACTGGAGTTGGTACCGATTGGGTGATGCTCTGCGGCAGATAGGACAATACCAGGAAGCGGTTAACAGCTACGACCAAGCACTGGAGAACGAACCATCAGATTTTTGGAGTTGGTATCGTCGGGGCGATGCTTTACGCCACTGGGGGCACCTTGAAGAAGCGATCGCAAGTTACGACAAAGCGTTAGAAATCAAACCGTCAGATTTCTGGAGTTGGTACAAGCGCAGTGAGTTGCTGCGGCAGTTGGGCTGTTATCAGGAAGCCGTTATTGGCTACAACAAAGCGCTAGAACCTGAGCCAGAGGATGAATATGCGTTGTACAACCAAGCGTGCTGCTATGCGTTGCTGGGTGATGTAAAGTTAGCGATCGCTTCCCTAAAACAAGTGATTGAGCTTAATCCCGTTGAATATCAAGCGCTAGCCAAAACTGATTCAGACTTTGACAGTATCCGGGACACTGAGGAGTTCAAAGCGTTGGTTTTTGGTAGCTGAAACCTTGAGAAAACTATGAATAATTTCTAAATCACAAAACCCCAGCCACATATAGTAGGGGCGCCTAGCTGTGCGCCCCTACTATATGTGGTGGTAGTGCGTCAGCCCTGCCTATGTTGGACAACTGCCGTTTGTTGGGCAACTGCCGTTCCACGTCACCCACTTGTGGGATACACCACTCGACGTTGCTTCCCGATTCACCTCTGTCTCAATCACATCTGACCCAGTTAAATCAGCACCAATTAAATCAGCACCAATTAAGGTTGCGCCCTTGACAGTTGCATTCCTCAAGGAAGCCCCACTCAAATCTGCCCCACTAAGTTCAGCGTCCGTTAGGTTCGCATCACTGAGATTAGCATGATGAAGGTTGGCGCAACGTAAATCAGCCTTACTTAAGTCAGCACCGCTCAAGTTTGCCCCACTCAAATCGGCACCAATTAAATTGACTTCGGTTAAATTTGCTCCAGTCAAATCAGCCCCACTTAAGTCAGCATTCGTCAGGTTAGCTTGATGGAGAGACGTGCCACTCAATTCAGCGTGGCTCAAATCAGCCCGACTCAAATCAGCTCGACTCAAATCAGCCCGACTCAGGTTAACGCCACTGAGGACAGCTTCAGCCAAATTCACCTCCCGAAAATCCCACTCTCTCGCGGCGTAATGGTTCAAAAGGTCTTGCGTTTTCATAATCCTTGTTTTCCTAAATCTTCTTAATCCAAGCGGCCTTGATTTGGAGAGTTCTTGCTTCAGGTTTCATTACTGTCTTTAGCAATGCACTCACCTCAGCCGCAATATCAACAAGCTGAACAAATCTCACACCGTATCTAAAATGAAGTTAAATTTTCCGCCCAACTTGCAATAAGTGAGCGGTTGAGACGGCTATGACTAGATAGCTACTGAATAGTGGTCAGTAAGTAGTATTAAGCGTTTTTAACCTAGGTCAGAAAGCTAAGGGCTGCTTAGTGCTAACCAGTGGTAGCAGCTAGTGGTTTGTAGCCAACTGTACCAAAATTCTATAGCAACGATAATTGTTTAGCGCTAACGTTTAACAGAAGTTTATTATGCTGTCTGTTTAAGTGCAGGGTGTAGTTTTGTTATGCATCATCTCTTCAAGAACAGGACTTACGCAGAACCTCTACCTGTAGGGTGGGTAGTGCCCACTCTACTACTACTTATTAGTTCTTGTAGAAACCTTAAATCTATATCTCTACACTAGCCCTCGTTTCTTCGCATTAACTAACGCCGCTTCAGCCGCCGCCTTTTCAGCATCTTTTTTGCTGCGACCCTTGCCTTCTCCCCACTCTTTCTCACCCACAAACACCTTGGAGGTGAACTCTGGGGCATTGTCCGTCCCACCAGATCGGTCGGTTATATATTTAGGCGGTGTTGGGTCAAGATTTGCCAGCACTAATTGTTGAAATCGACTTTTAGGGTCAAGAATATCAGAGCTAATATCAGACTGAGGAGTAACGATATCTTTTACTACAGAATTAAATAAAGGTTCAACCAAAGTACGAACTGCTTCAATACCTGAATCAAGAAAGTATGCACCGACAACGGCTTCAAATATATCACTGAGCAACGATACATTTTTGCGTCCTCCTTCTTTTATTGCACCATTACCTAATCGTATTCGTCTACCCAAATTCAGTTCTTTTGCAAACTTTGCCAATTGCTTTTCATCCACCAACATAGATCGCAGACGAGTCAGTTGAGCTTCGTTCATCTTTAGTTCTGGACTAAAGTTATAGAGGAACGCACCGCTAAGGAAATTCAGTACAGCATCACCAAGAAACTCTAATCGCTCGTTGTCTTCACCTGCGCTGGGATTTTCATTAATATATGAACTGTGATTGAGTGCTTGCTCTAAGTAAGAAGGATTTCGGAAAGGTGGGAGCTTTGGAACTTCATCTAATCTTTCAATGATGTGAGATTCATCTGCAATATCAAGTAGACTTTGACTTACTCCACCTTGCTGAGCAAAGATTATTACCTTTTTTCCTCTGTTTTTCAGGACATGACCTAAGCTAGTAAAGTCTCCATCTCCTGATGCAATAATAAAAGTATCAGCCGCCTCAATGCTATATACCTCTTCAATACAATCAACTATCAACTTGTTGTCTACACTATTTTTGGCAGTGGAGGAAACATTAATTCGTTGAAAACCAATGCTGCTTAAAAGTTTTGCATAAGTTCGGTTTTCACGCTGCCAATTTGAGTAAGCCTTTTGGCGAACCAGGTGTCCTTGCTCATTGGCAAAATCCAGTAAAAACTCCGCTCGCTCTGGCGTTATTTTAACGTTTTGACAATCCCAATAAAGGGAAACGATATTTTTCAAATCGTTTCTTTGGTCTTTTATGAGTTTCATACTTCTGCATTTAGATATGTATTTTTACCTCAACAGCATTAGTAAATCACGCATCTAGAATCAGCAGGTTGTTGCTCCAAGGACTCTCAAAGAAAAAGTTCCTTAAAGCAAAATTAATTTATACCAAGCACACAAGAAACTGTGCTTTTGTGTCGGTCAATGTCTTAACCACAGAATTACCTTGTTTTAGATAAATAATTCTGAAGTTGAGACAGCAACCCACGTTTTATATCAAATGCGGATGTTTCAGGTATCTCTTACGAACCTAACAATCAATTCTGCTTTCGTCAAGAATTTAAGAAAGCTTCATAGACAAAATACAAAAGCTTACGCGACTGTTTACCGATATCCTTTGACATCAAAGAAAGTTGTCTCAACGTCCTGTTAGCACCTGTTCATATAGCTTACCAGCGCGTTCCCAAGTGTATTTTGCCTCAATTAACGATCGCCCATTTTCTGAGAGTTGCTTTCGTAGTTGGCGGTCTTCAAATAACCGACTAATCGCATACACATACTCTGTTGGTTCATTCGCCCGTAATGCTCTTAAAGGAACATCCGCACCATCAACTGCTAGTCCTTCCAAACCGCGATCGCTTCCTACCACAGGTACCCCTGCCGCTAGTGCTTCCAGTGTTTTGTTTTTAATCCCAACACCAGTCCGGACTGGCACGACACAAACAGTTGCCTTGTGCAGATAATCCACCATCGACGGCACCTGTCCCGTTACAGTAATACCTGGGCATTCCTCCAATTCCAAAACCTCTGGCACTGGCTTTTTCCCTACCAGTTCTAGTGTTGCCTCTGGATATCGTCGCAAAATTTCTGGGAACACCTCTAAGCTAAAAAATCGCACGGCATCAATATTGAGTTGGTTATCCATTGCCCCGATATACATTAAGTGGTGTCCTCCAGGGTCAGAGAGGCGCTTTGGAAACAGTGCAAAATCAACACCATTCGGAATCACCGCAATTTCTGCCTCTGGGTTGAACGTTGCAATCTGACGCCGATCTTCCGGTGTTGTAACAGCAATTGCCGCAAATTTAGAACAATATCGCTCCTCATAACGAGCCAACAATGGCAAATTCAATTGGTCTTTAAGTTGATTTTCTGAGGCTCCTGTTTCCAACTGAACACGGCGCGTTCCATATACAGAACTATGAATGTTCACAACTGTTCGTAGTTGTTGCTGCCATTCTGGTCGCACGTAGATTTCATTAGCACTATGTTCGCAGGTAATCACTTCAAAAGTTGAAAGTTTTACTGCCTCATCTATCCATTCCTGCATCTCTGTGGAGTAGCGATCCAGTACACTTAGAGGCGTTCCCTGTTGTAAAAACGTAGTGAAGCGCTGCATTTTCCCTAATAAGCTTTTCTCCCCCTCTGATACCTGTGGTTGAGGAAAAATCACCAATTCATCTACCCATTTTTGCAGTTCTTCCACTTCCGCATCTATGACTTCTTCTGAGCGCTGAGTCACTAAGGTAATCGCATGACTCCCACTCAAATATTTCAGTAAATTGAACGTCCTTACCTGAGTTCCGCCTCGTGTTGGTGGATAAGGAAACGTAGAAGAAAGCATAAGAATCTTCATAGACTGTTAAGTTTTTCAAGATACTGCAATAAACTTATTGAGGGAGAATTTCTCGTCTAGGTCATCGTACTTCCTGATTGTTCTAGTATTTGCATTTAAGCTCAAATAATATTTTAGTTAATATTTTTTAACTTTTTTGGTGCTATATATATTACCAAGCAAAAGGATTTAAATCATAAATCAATCGTTTGCAAGTTTTTCAGGATATTTCATGCCAAGTCTTAAATAAAACATCGCTGTAGATTGCCAAGTGTTATCAATCCTGACTTTTTACAGCATCTTTTGGCAGGACGATGAAACGCTGTGAAAGCTTCCTTTCCCCTTTACCTAAACGATTGAGTTACTACGATCCTAATCCAAACGCCCTAAAAGTACTTGTTCATAAAGCTCACCCGCACGTTCCCAAGTGTATTTCTGTTCAATTAGCGATCGCGCATTTTGAGACAGTTCCTCTCTCAACCGAGCATTTTCAAACAACCGGGTAATTGCCTCGACATACTCCTGCACTTGGTTTGCCCGCAATGCCCTCAAGGGAACATCAGCACCATCAACCGCCAATCCTTCCAAACCGCGATCGCTTCCTACCACAGGTGTCCCTGCTGCCATTGCCTCCAGTGTTTTATTTTTAATCCCGTAACCTGTTCGTAGTGGTACGACGCATACAGTGGCTTGATGTAGGTATTCCACGATTGAAGGGACAGCACCCGTGACGATAACGCCGGGACGTTCCCCTAGCTTTAAAATCTTTGGAGTGGGTTGGGCACCAACAATCCTGAAGGTGGCATCAGGATAGCGCTGCTGCAACACTGGTAACACCTCCAGCGCAAAGAATTGGGCCGCTTCAATGTTATGGATAGCATCCATAGCGCCCACGAAGATTAACCCCCGTCCTCCTGGATCAACTGAACGATAGGGAAATAGGTTTAGATCCACGCCATTGGAAACTACCTGAATCTGGCTATCTGGACAGAGTTGAAGAAACTGCTGTTGATCATCCTCGGTGGTGACAACAATGTTGGAGAACTTGGCAGTGTAGCGCTTCTCGTAGCGAGCTAATAATAGAGAAAGATAAAGGCGATCGCGTAATGCATTCTGGGAAGCCCCCATTTCCAGATGGTTGCGAATCCAGCCATAGATCGAACTATGGACATCCACGACAGTTCGCACTGAGGTACGGAATTCAGGACGAACATAGATTTCATTAACGCTATGTTCGCAAGTAATGACATCACACTTCCCCGCTTTCACACAAGCATCTACCCACGCCTGAACCGCCAGTGAATAGCGATAGAGTACATTCGGTGGCGTTGCCTTAATCACTGAGTTGGCAAAGCGCCCTACCTTACTCAACATCCCAGCAATCCCAGCTTTGCGATCAGGTTCTGGCGGTAGCGGAAAAATAATCAACTGACTTACCCAATTTTGCAGTTCTTCCACTTCAGCATCTGAGATTCCTGCATGACGTTGAGTAATTAGCGTAACCTCATGACGCTGTTGCAAATATTTGAGCAAGTTAAAGGTTCTGATCTCTGTTCCTCCTCGACTGGGTGGATAGGGGAAGGTAGATGAGAGCATCAAAATATTCATAAAGATTCCTAGGAAATACTTTAATTATTGAAATTGAGAGGGTTCGTCTGGCTCAAAGAGAACTTAAAATAAGTAAAGGGTATTACCAAATTCAAGAAATTATTTTAACAAAATGCAACTTTATGAATTCCAACAATCATAAGAAAATAACTCTATCTATTGTTACTCCTACCTTAGGAAACTTTAGTGATTATTGGTTAGATAATCTGTTAAAGATTCAAGGTAATGTCCAATTTATTTTAGTTTATCCTCCTCATGTCAGAGCTAAAGTAATTAAGGATTCGAGAATAAAAGTTTTAACCAGTCCCTACAAAGGCGAGATGATGCAAAGGTTTGTCGGATTACTCAATGCCGAGGGTGATTATGTTCTAGCACTAGATGATGATGATTTTGTCCATCCTGAAGTCTGCAACTTGACGCAAGAATACTTTAAGAGATTTCCTGAGAGTTGGATACTCCGGTTGCAAAAAGCGGTTATAGACATCTCTGATGAAGCACGAATCAAAAGGCATTGGGATACTATACCCGATGTCAATCAACTAGAGGTAGACCAAAAGACACCGGAAAACCCTTATCCTTACCAACAGGGAAACTATAAGGGATTATTAGAAGTTCCGATTGCTCCTTTAGATAAACACTTTGATAGCCGCTATCTCATTTTCCCTTTTCTAGAAAGAAGAGATAATCAAGGGTATCATTTTGAAAACTTTAACAATATTATTTGGAGAACTGAACTAGTCCAGCAAGCACTTCCTGAGCTTTCCCAAGCGACTAAAGTAATGGGAGCTATTACCTGGATACCTTCAACAGGGTTTGATCGATTATTAGGGTTATTTATTCAAGCGAAGTTTTATCAAAAAGATCTAATCATCGGGCACTGGATGCCGAAACCCGAACAAGTTAGATACATTGATAAAAATCCTTCTCTAAAACCTCCGAGATTTCACGTTATCTCTGATGTACTATTAGCAAAGTATTTCCCTCAATATGGTTATTTTTGGAATCTTTTCTTTAGTAAGTTGTATGGAGTGCCAAGAACGATAGGTAAATTAGTTAAACTGAAGTTTACAAAGAAGGAATGATTAAACAACTTTAAGAGCTTTCTTGAGCTAAGAGTAGATTTACAGGAAAAAGCATCCCTCTTTTGGAAGGAATAGATATCTATAAATAATTAGAAGTTATTTACATACAAATTGATTAAGGTTATATTCTGTCACAAATCTGTGACTTTTGAAATCGAGTCCCTAAAAAACTCAATCTCTTAACTCCTAGAGAAGACTGCTAGAGAAACTGAAACTATATTCGATTCTATGTAGTAGGGCTTGGGCTAGGAGAAGTGAATTTATTACCTGACAGATAAGAGGGAAGATGTCAGGTCAAATATCATTGGAACGATTTTAAAAGATTAAATTGCCAGATTAATTTAAATTATTGCTGCCTCTTTGGGTGAAGGTGAGGATATGGAAATTCTTGAGTTAAAGTTTATCTTAAAGTTGTTGGAATTTGAAGGATACAAGGCACCTCTGGTTGAAATTAAGCCTGAGTCTAAAATCTCAATTCCTGAGCAAGAGGAAATTTGCCGCAACTTGGGCGATCGCGGTTTTCTCATTTTTACCTACGAAATTACTAAATTTAAGATTGCTGCTCCCGGTAAGTTTTTACTGAAGCAAGACTCAGATGACTTACCTTTGACGGAGCAGGAACTCAAAATACTGAAGGCCTGTGCCAAAGGTGCGATGACACCCCAAGAAACTGACATTCCTGTTGAGGAGCAACAGACAGTTATTCAAAGCTTAGCGAATCGGAATTTAATTCAGGTAAAGCCAAAGCACAAAAAGATTAAAGAAGTCTGGCTGACAGAGCGAGGTAAGGAGTATCTGCAATATGAGTACACTTCTAAAGACAAAAATTTAGTTGTCAGCCTGGATTTGATGAGTAATTACCTCCAGTTTTTACGGGAATCTTTCTATGAAGTTTCGCCACCCGTATCTATGACAACGCAACCAGTTAGTGATGATAAGATTTTACTGACAATTCGTGAATTAGATACACAACTCGCAACAAATAACCGTCTGCCAATTTTTCATCTACGTGAGAGGTTAGAACTAATTTTATCAAGGGAAGAGTTAGACAAGACACTCCAGCGTTTACAACGACTTGACAAAATAGAACTGATTTCCTTACCAGCAACTAGTGCCTGTGCATTCAGCGCAGAGCAAATTGATGCAGGAATTCCCCTAGAAAGATGTGCCCCGCTGTTTTTTATCACTTTGAAGTGAATCGGCTGGAGTTGTTAGAGTACGCTTACAATTTTGGTTGAGTAGCCGTACACGGCGATGAAAGCGATATCTTAGTCATGATGAAAATGCGATCGCCTTCCACTCAGTTACCTACAACCCCAAATCTACTCCTACCCGATGGGCACAAGCAAACCCGGAAAAGGCTACTGCATTTAACCCCTGCCCTGGAAACGTACTATCACCAACACAGTACAATCCTGGTACAGCGGTTCTATTAAATGGCATCCCCAACAACCCCATCAACTTACGCTGCGGAATTGGGCCATAGGTACCATCCTCACGTCCTAAAAACCGCCGATGACTACGGGCAGTCCCCACTTCCATGAAGTCTAACCCGGCATCTAAGCCGGGAAAAATCTTCTCTAGTCGGTCAATAATCCGCCATGCAGATTCTTCCTTCTTCTGCTCATAGTCACTAGCAGACAAATCCTGCCAATCGTCAATCCAACTCGGCGTAAATGTATGAACAATATGATAACCCTCTGGCGCTAAGTCTGGGTCAAGCAGCGTTGGGATTGAGACAAAAATTGTTCCCTCCGCTTCCTCCATCTTCTGCCAATCTTCCAGCAAAATATGATGACACTCTGTACCTGCTGGCAAGACATCTGCCTTAACTCCTAAGTGCAAACTCAAGAAACTCGGTGACTTCTGGTAACGCTTACGCCACTTCTTCTCAGATATTGGCATCTCCTCAGGTGGCAGCAACTTCTCGAACGTATCCCAGCGAGTAGCATTAGAAACAATCCGCTTTGCCCGATAGACTTTGCCATCTGCTAGTTGCACAGCTACGGCTTTTCCCTTTTCTGTCAAAATCTTTGTTACTCTGGCTTTGTAGCGAATCTGTCCCCCAGCTTTCTCCAGTCCCTCCACCAACTTTTGGGCAATTTGCCCAACTCCACCTTTAGGATAGTTAATTCCGCCGTAATGTCGGTCAGAAAACACCATCCCAGCATTAATCATCGGTGTCTTATCAGCAGGTACTACTGACCAGCAGTAGCATTCCATATCAATAAACTGTAGGAGTTGGGGGTCACTGATATACTTGCGAGCAATATCACCTGCATTTTGAGGTAGGTACTTTACTAAACCTAGACAAGCGAAGGGATGCTGGAAAAATACCCGCGTCAGGTAGCGGGGTTCTTCCAAAGACAGTAACTCCATTGCATTCAGGCAGTTAAACACCTTCCAGCATTCGTCGTAAAATTTGCGAATTCCCTCCCGTTCGTGAGGAAAGTAGGCTGTCAGTTCTTGCAAGAACTTCTCATAATCTTGGTGAACTTTCAGCTCTAAACCGGATGGGAGATGATAGTGAATCTGCACTGGATCTCGCACTGTTTCCACGCTGACATTCACAGCTTCAAGTGCCTTTGTGAGCAGATTCGTCGTTCCTTGAGTGCCAAATCCAAAAATCATTGATGCGCCAACATCAAATCGATAGCCTTCGCGTTCAAAGTATCCTGCACTACCACCAGGAATTAGGTAACGCTCTAGGACTAGGACGTTTGCGCCCTTTGCTGCCAGTTGAGTTGCTGTTACCAGCCCCCCAATGCCAGAACCAATAACAATAACATCAAATACTAATGTCTCATCAAGGGGATTTAAGTGATCGCTAAATGATTGAGGTTGGGATGCAGCAAGCATGAATCAGTCGTTTTAAAAGAAGTACTTAATGAATTTGAGTGTAGCGTTTCTTGCTCAACCAAGCGCTATTGATGCTCCTTAAAAAAAGAAAGTGGGAACTAGAATGCCTTGGCTTACCAGTCCCACCTGCCGATCCTTAATGAGAGGAGAACACTGAAAATTAATATATCCTTGTTGAAAATCTATGTCAATACTAATAAAAAAGATTTGCAATAAGTAGGCGATCGCAGCACAACCTTGGAGGCTTGTATCGAACTCAGCTATTATGGTTCAGGACTTCCCAGCCGTCATCCTCAAGGTATGAGCCTCTTATGTCCCTCCAACTGCGTGTCCATGTCCCACCACATCCACTGATTCAGCACTGGCTAGGTGTCGCCCGTGATGCCTCAACGCCACCACCAATCTTCAAGAGTGCAATGAAAGAATTGGGACGCTGGTTAACCTACGAAGCGATTCGTGACTGGTTACCCACCGAGGAAATCATGGTGCAGACTCCCCTCGCTCCTTGCTCCGCTACGATGGTGAATCCAGATATACCGCTAGTGGTTGTGCCAATTCTACGAGCGGGACTAGCCTTATTAGACGGCGCACAGTCCTTGCTGCCTTTAGCGTCTATTTATCATCTTGGGTTAGTACGGAATGAGGAAACGTTGGAAGTAAGTTGTTATTTGAATAAATTACCAGAGCAGTTGAATCCCCAGACGCGAGTAATCATTACTGACCCGATGCTGGCAACAGGAGGGTCAATCATGATGGCAATAGCAGAACTGACTCAGCGTGGTGTCAATCCGGCATTAACGCGAATTATTAGTGTAGTTGCAGCCCCTCCCGCTTTGCAAAAGCTCGGCGCAAATTATCCAAATTTGACCGTCTACACAGCGATGATTGACGAGGGGCTGAACAGCAAGGGATATATTGTACCTGGGTTGGGTGATGCAGGCGATCGCAGTTTTGGAACGTGACACGAATCGCGATTGGTTCACCAAGGTGAGAAAGGCGGGGAAGGTAGGGCAGAAATTACTCCATCAACGCCCCCATCTCCTCTATCTTCCTCATCTCCCCTATCTCCCTCCTTCCCTTCTGGGTGGCAGTAGGGTCAACCAACCGTTAATCTTGAGGAAAGTTGCTTTTTAAACAATCAAGGGTACGAGAAAACGATGAGTCAGCGCGAGGGTTTTACAAGCGGATTTCTGGCTGGAGCAATAGTAGGCGGCATGGTAGGCGGCTTAATTGGCGCGTTGGTTGCTGGTCAACGAGATAACGACAGTGATGAGAATGAGCCATCTTTGCTGAACTCCACCCGCTCAGAAGCAAAGCCTCTCAAAAAGAGAAAACGCCAGCTAAAAGCAGAAGACAGCATTGAAGTTGCTCGTCGCAGTTTGGAAGATAAAATCGCCCAACTGAATATGGCAATTGACGATGTTCGTCAACAACTCGGTACGGTAAATGGCAACGCTCAAGAGATAGACTTAGAGCGATCGCTCGATCCGTAAATAGCGAAATTTACTATCACCCCCTTGCCCTTATCCAATCTTATAAATGTGGCGTAGTGGGTAAGCCGGAACGTGATGATATCCGTTAAACTGGCATCTAGGGCTTAACCAGTCACAAAAACTAGCAAGGAAGCGTTTCAATCCATGAGTGCCACAGAACTGCTGACCAACAGTCTCGCCAACTTTCTCCAAATCTATCTGCTTCTAATTTTCGTCCGGATTCTGTTGACTTGGTTTCCCACGGTCAGCTGGATGAATCAGATCGCTTCTTTCCTAAGTCCAATCACTGATCCCTACCTCAATGTTTTTCGTTCCTTCATTCCGCCGATAGGAGGTCTAGATTTGTCTCCAATCTTGGCAATTTTAGTTCTGCAAGTCGTCGCTGGACTATTCAGCAACATCTAGAGCTTCACCACAATCCTGAAGCTAGTGGACATTTGAGTTACTCTAAACCCCTAAGAAGCCAAAAGCCGATTTAAGCGACTTACCCCGCTTTATCGGCGTACCTTGCCTGTAAAACCTGACGCTTTAAATTGCTCAAGTTTCAGAGGCGTTGATTGATTAGCTGGGACAGTAATCCTTAGCTCAAAATCGCTAACGCCTGGTGGCACCACATCAATCGAACCCAGGCGAGTGCGGTTCTCCATAATTGAATTGTTGTTTGCATCGTAGATGCGACCAAAAATGTCAGCATTGACGACCATTTTCCCAGAATTATTCTCGGCTTTCCCAGTTACGAGGAAGCAATTAGCGGCGCTGCTGGAACCTCCCGATGATACTGTTCCTTCTGCCAACTCTGGTGGGCATTCATGGTAAGAAAGGTCTGATAGTTGAATCTGAATTAACGCTAAGGCGGCTGGGGCAAAGACCCAACTCACCAGCCAAAAGAGACAGGAAACCGCGATAGTAGCCAAGCCGCCTCGAAATCGCATAAACCCCACCAGTAATTAACATTACCAATAACTCCAACCCTCAGCTTACCGCGAATTCATAGGTAAACATCCTTGCTAGGGAATGGGATGTTGGGTACGCACAGAAATAGGGATGTAGCGAGATAGGGAGGCAATACACATGAACTTTGGAGTTTTTCACGCCATCACCCCATCCCCTCATCACCCCGTTCTCCACCATACAGTTGAATATTGACAACGAATGGGGAATATAATTCGTTAATGATCCTGCTTGCTGCCAAAAGTGGTAATCCAGTCTGCTGACTTGATGTGTCATGAACCCAGACGAGATAGAAGCCGTCTTACAAATAGCCTTTATTCAGTGTGAAGCGTTACTATGCCCTCTCACTGACCAGCAGAAGCAAATCTTACTGCAAGTTTTTACTGAATCAGTGACTCGTGAATCACTGAAATCATTGGCGAATGGTAACCAGGAAGGTGAGGGAGCAAATCCTTTAGACGAACTGATGCCCGAACAGCGTCAGGCATTGTTGCAGTTTGTGAAGGAACAGGAAAAACTCGACCGTCCTTGGAAAATTAAATTACTAAATGACTGGCTGCACGATCGCAACTCTGGAACTGTACAATTCATCCGTGATGAATATGGCCCTCAATGGCTCAACCGTGTTAAGCCAGTACATTTAGCACAGTACTTTGAAGCCGCAACCTCATCGGATGGCTTAAAGTTGAAAGTAGGCGATCGCATTGAAGTCTCGAATGCCCTTTGGGAATGGGTACAAGAAAATGGACCTTGTAGCCGCGAGTGGTTTCCTTGCACTGTGGTTAGGCTTTCTCAGGGATCAGATAGTAGCGACTCCTACCACAACGGTATCATCCGTTTCGACAACGGTACCGAGTACGAAATCCAAGGGATTTGTGAGTGGAATCGTTACAACTGGCGCTATGTAAGCGATTGAAAGTTGTTAGTTAGCGTCGCTCAAACTCAAAACGAGAAAGGTTTAATTAATCGTGGAACCTGCCTATTCAGGGTTTGTCGATATTACTCATTATTAGATTCCTTGACCACCATCGAGGCAATTTCAGCCATTACTTTTTCCCGCATCTCTAAAGGCGCTTTTGAACCGGCAATGAATACTGCAATCGCAATACGCTTTCCGGTTGGGGAACTAATCAGACCAACATTATTGGCAGCGATGCCGATTCCTAGCACATCCGCTCCAGTGCCAGTCTTATGAGCGATCGACCAACCCGGCGGTAAACCAGCTTTGAGCCGTTGCTGTCCGGTTGGAGAGTCGGTCATAATCTGGAGCAATAGAGCTGTTGAATCCTCGGATAATAGTTGACGCGATTGCAGTTTGACGAGCACATAGATTCTATTTTTGATGAATTAATTCAGGAGTCAACGTCAGTTTTAAGCTCAGTTTCAGGGCTAGTGCTGCTGTTTATCTATTAACTTGTTCAAAAAATGCTCTAGATTAAGCCTTATTGGAAATCAACGACGTGTACTTTTATGCCATGCGATCGCAATTCCTCAGCCCTCTTTTCAGCACTGGATTGGTCAGAAAACGAACCCGCGTCAATGTAGGCACCTGACTCCGAGTCAGCCAAATAAGCCGTCTTCACATACTGGCGCACTTCTAGCAGAGTATAGGGGCTTTGAACAGGGACAACCACCACGTAGTTGCGATACTTCTGCAAAAGTTTCTGAGTGTCGGGACCTGCAATTTTCTTAGCTTCAATCTGCCGCTGCAAACTTTGTTCTAAGCCTTGTAGGTTAACCAAGCAGCGATCGCTTCTCCATACGGACGCAACAACGCTAATTCTTGTTTGACCCAATTCTGATTAAAAACTGCCTCATAAATGCGGTTATAAACCTTTAAAAAGCCATTGCGCTTGACAACTAACCCAGATAGCTGCAATTTCAACTGCTCAAGACTGTTATCAGCGACAATTTCTCCCCGTTGCAAAATTTGCTGGTATAGCCCTAATACCCACATTCCGCCCTTTGAGTGTCACAAGCGGATGATTTAGTGGAACCGAAGGC